>JAUNEQ010000004.1:0-1291 GCA_030525445.1 Coriobacteriia bacterium
GGCTTCGACGAGCTGCAGGTCGCCGGTTCGCTGCGCGGCAAGCCGGTCGAGCTGTGCAACTGCCTGTCCATCAAGGGCAAGGCCATTGCGAACGCCGAGTTCGTCATCGAGGGCGAGCTCGTGTGCGGCAAGCGCATCGAAGAGGACCAGAACACCCACACCGGCAAGGCGATGCCGGAGTTCCCGGGCTATACCGGTGCCGCGAACCCGTCCGTGCCCATCATCAAGGTGAAGGCGGTCACCTATCGCAAGGATCCCATCATCCAGACGTGCATCGGCCCCTCCGAGGAGCATGTGAGCATGGCGGGCATTCCCACCGAGGCTTCGATCCTGCGTATGCTCGATGCCGCCCTGCCGGGACGTTGCGGTGGCGTGTACTGCCATTCTTCCGGCGGCGGCAAGTACATGGCCATCATCCAGTTCAAGAAGAACATGCCTTCCGACGAAGGACGCCAGCGTCAGGCCGCGCTCATCGCGTTCAGCGCGTTTAGCGAGCTCAAGCACGTGATCCTCGTCGACGACGACGTCGATATCTTCGACACGAACGACGTGTTGTGGGCCATGAACACGCGTTTCCAGGGCGATCGCGACATCATCACGATTCCCGGCGTGCGTTGCCATCCGCTCGATCCGTCCGAGCGCACCTACTACAACCCGCTGCTGCCCGATGACGGCATTTCCTGCAAGACGGTTTTCGACTGCACGGTTCCGTTCAAGCTGAAGGACAAGTTCCAGCGCTCCAAGTTCAAGGATGTCGACATGGACAACTACGACATCAAACCGCTCGTCTAATTGCCAACGTGAACACGATGAGGGCCCCGGATTCCGGGGCCCTCGTTTTTCGGGGCAGCGCTTATCGCTTGGGCCGCGCGCGGAGGTCGAGCACGCCTTTCCTTCGTCGATTGGGCGGGGGGAGGTGGGAATTCTTCCCACCGCGAATTGTGTTGGAGTTAAGTAGACCTAACTTTTTTCAAATATCCTCTTGCAATGCCACAAGAACCTGATATTCTAATCCGTGTTAGGAAACCCTAACTAATTCGTTGAACCCAAGAGGTTCAAAACAGTAGCCGCGCAGGCTCCTACCGTCTTCGCAGCTGCGCTTGAGCACCACCCGGTACCAGCCACCGGGAACGTCTCCTTGGTGCGATGCAGCGACGAACGATCTCTCCTGTCTCCTCCTGCGCGGCTCATATTTTTTCCCGATGAAAACGGAACTGCCCTCGTTGAGACGGTTTGCTCCTTTGCCGCGCTATAACATAAAAGCGCCGGTGGCGCTTTTTCAGCGAGGACA
>JAUNEQ010000004.1:1391-30612 GCA_030525445.1 Coriobacteriia bacterium
ATCGCGGGATATGGCGTCGAGGGGGAGTGCTGGCGCGCCCAGTAGGACTCGAACCTACAACCGCCGGATTAGAAGTCCGATGCTCTATCCAATTGAGCTATGGGCGCCTATCTCAAAGACTTGCAGCGGTTGTAGATTCTATCGCAAAGTGCCTCATCATGAAACCAAATGGAGGGTTCGTGAACGGCATGGCCATGCGCGCGGCTCACGGTGCGATCTTGTCACCCCACACGAAGCAGATGAGCTGGCGTCCGGTTCGCGACGTGCCGGTTTCGCAGGTTTCCAGGATCGCATCGGGGTCGCCCGCCAAAGACCGAACCTCAGATGGTTTCATTCCGTGTTCGGCGACTGTCTTGCCCGAAATCGCGAAAGAGGATCCGTCTATGCGAACGGTGTCTCCTTTCGCGAGGCGTGCGATGACATTGCCGTAACCGGTGTCGCGATGCGCGACGTACCATCCCGGTTGCCATTGGGAAAGCGACCCATCGGCGTTCGCGGTCGTCCGGTCTTCCTGGTGGGGCGCGCTTTCCCAGTCTTTTCCCTCGAAGTACGTGGGGTTGGTGCGATAGTAGGGATAAAGGGCGGGGATGGCATGCGCGCTCGGGCTTTCGACATTCACGCCGTCCGCGCTATCGCCAATCGCCGGTGCAGGGACGCTCAGGGCGGCGCATATGCACAGCGCGATGCATGGAATAAGGGAAATCCTCGTCATGCTCGCCACGCGATGACGGCGTGGAAATGGGGGATTTCCCATGCCGTTCCAGGGTTGCCCCAAGCACCGTATCCGTCGCGCCGCAACGCTCCTGCCGCTCGAGCTGCGGAAAAGCAGGATTCCGACGAGAATCGAGGCGATCGAGCTCGCCACGATGAGCGTGATGCCACCAGCGCCGGTGATGGGCAGGGCGAGTCCTTCGTCCAACTCATCGATGCACCATGAACCATGATTAACGGAGAAGTCAATGACCTGGCCAAACGTGGTGATTTCAAAAGTCTGGCCCCAATCGCCGTTCACGCGATATCCCTCTGGCGCGCTCACCTCGCGGATTTCGTAGGATCCAAGCGGTATCTCGTCTGGGCCTGTCTGTGCGATTCCCTCTTCGTCCGAGGTAATCGTTTTCGAGAATTCCCTCCCTTCATCTGTTGTCCCCTTAAGAGTGAACGAAGCGCCAGCGAGGGGATGGCCTTCATCATCCGCCTTCATCACGATCACGCCGCCTGCGCCTTCCCCACATGTGTTCTCGAAAACATCTCCATCGGGGTAGGAGACGCTTACCGCAACGCTCCCGTCTTCCTGGAATACCTCAACTTGGACTTCGAGTGCTTCGGAGTCATAGGAGACGCCATCGTATACCCAGGTGTGATTCTGCGCGGCATCGTTGCCGGCATCTCGAACGAAGTCGCTGTAGTAGATATCTTCGCTGTCAGTGGCACACCGAGCTTCATCGGGTATTGCCTCGCGTATGAGATATCGATGCGGGAGCGATGCATCCTCACCGGTGATGGTCTCCACGGCGTTGCCTTGCGCGTCCTCCAGCGTGAACACTCCGCCCTGCGCAGAGGTCCACGAAGCCCGTCCAAGCTGCACGGTCCCGTCCGCTTCATTCGATGCAACAGAAAGCGGGTTCTCGAACGACGTGTCGTTTGACGAGTAAAGCTCGAACGAGAAAGCGCCGGATGCCAGACTGCCGCCATGCAATATTTTCCGGATTGTCAACGGCGCGTCGCCTTCGATTGGCTGCAATGGAGGGTCTGAGACCGGGAATTCAGCAAACGTCACTTCACCAGCGGAAACGTCGATGACGACATTTCCCGCAGCACCCGAGGTGTCGGAGAAATCATAGGCCGGCCGATCGTACCCACCGGGCGGGTCCGATTCCACCACGCGGTAGGATCCGGGTTCGAGGGCAGAATCGTTGGTGAAGGAAAAGCCGTATTCGTCGGTGGGCTCGAGCGTGATCTCCATTGGCTTGAGTTGACCGGCATCCTCGGATTCGCCATCGAGAGATGCGAAGAACGCCTCGTCGCCGCCTTGATTGCCCTTGTCGTGCCATGCGCGCCAAGCGTCCGTGAAGGCGGGTTCCGGATACACCTGAAAAGTCGCACCGGCGAGCGGTTCGCCATCCTCCGAAGATACCTTCATGACGCCAAGGCCGCCAAGCTGCTCGTCGCGTCGGCTGTTTTCAAAGGAGAAGCGGGCGTCGGCCTCTGCCGTTTCATGGGAGCCGATAACGATGCGATATCCGGTGAAGGCTTCGGTGACCGCTCCTGCATACGTTGTCTCATGAACCTGGGTGCCCAGTGAGTCGAGATTGACGTATTCGAGGGTATCTGCATCTGATGAAGATGGATACGACTCATGGGAAAACGACCCATCGGGCGCAAAGTCGTCAATGACGAATACCGTGGGATTGGTGCCGTCGGGTGCTCTCCGGTCGTTCAGGTAGTAGCCATCAGGGGCTTTCACTTCGATGAGGGCATATGCTTTCCCCGAGCGGAGGTCGCCTTCGGATGTCCGCGCATAGCCATCGATGCCGCTTGTCGCGGTTGCCACGTAGATGAGCCCCGCCTTTTCGAGCGAATCCGCATCATAGGAATACGAGTTTGCGTACTGGTCGAGGGTGAATGCGTTCTCGAACTGCTCGATATCGGTGAGCGCCGATGGGATGGCGGGGGAGGGTCCGGTGCCGAGTTCGGGTAGCTCGAAAAGGGCGAATGTTGCGCCGGCGAGGGGAACATCTGCCCCCGATGCATTGTTGCCGTGCTTGTAGGCCATCGCCACGAATGAGGGTTGATAGGTGTTTTGGAAACTCGTCACAGCCTCGTCCCGTCCATTCGATTTCGCTTCCAGGTGCGTCGTTTCGATCCCATCAGCCTCATCGTCGACGGCGGAAACGGTGATGCTCACGGGTTGTGGCTCGGTGTCGTATGCGACGTTGTCGTCGGCACCCTCGCACTCGACGACGTAATAGATGTGTTCGCCGATATCGTTCGCGTCGAAAGCGAGCGGGGTGAACGATAGGCGCTCGATGCCGTCCTCGGACCCCTTGGTGCTGATCGATTCGACCAACGGGCCGTCGGGGGCGTCGCGATGGAGCTCGAATTCGAACTGTCCGCCGCCGATCCTCGCGGGCAACGATTGATTGGCCGCGCACGCGCGCACGAATCGTTTCTCAACGGAAATCGTAAAGGCACAGGCGAGCGGTGAATCGAGCCAGGTCCCGGCAAAGACCTCTTCGCCATCATCCGCATAATCGTCTTCGTCTATTTGCCCGGCGATGAAGGGGTGCCATTCGCCATCGTCGATAGCGTATCCATCGGGAGCCTTGACCTCGCGAACCTTGTATCGTTTGCCGGAGACCAAGGCATCGCCGCCCGTGTGCGCGAACCCGTCGCCGTCTGTCTCGATGCGCAGCGTGCCGGAGGTTTCGACGCCGTCGACGAATATTCGCGCACCCTCTTCATTTCCGGAAATCTCGAATACCGCCTGCGCAAGCGGCATATTTGTTTCGGCGTCTTCTTTGGAAAACGAAGCCCCCACATGAGGTGTGAACACGTTGGTGAACACCGCTTCTCCGGTTACGGATTCCCGTGCGAGAGCCGTGAAATACCCGCTCTTTCCATTCAGGCCATCCACGCATGCGCGTGATGCGTCTTGATATGCGGCATCCCAGACCGTTCCAGCGCCTCCCACGAGTTCCGTCGTGCCTTCGAACATCGCCGCGCCGTTCGCAGCGCCCGACCAATCGGTGCTGTCTCCCGCATAGATAGAGGTGAGGGCAGAGCACCCCGAAAACATAGACGCCATGTTCGTCACCGTGGATACTTCCCAGCGTGAGACGTCGAGCTGCTTGAGGGAACTGCATCCCGAAAACATGTTCGCGGTGCTCGCCGCGTGCGAGAGATCGAGGCGAGCCGACCCGCCGATGCTTGAAAGCGCATCCATATCCTCAAACCAATGGGAGGTCGAAGCAGGCTGCGTTTTCGCTGAGAAAGTGATGGAGGTCACTTCGTTACGATAAGCATGCCAGGGGACGTTCGAAGCCGACGCATAGTCGGCCGTGCGCCAGGAGTTCTCTCCGAGCCATGAGGCCGTGACCGTCTTGCCAAACGAATCGGTTGTCGGTTGCCCTTCGGAATACAGGAAGGTGAGCGATCTGTCGTCTTCGGAATAAACCGCCCAGTTCGCGAGATTCGCCTCTTCCCAAATCGCGTAGAGGACAACGGTCGCATCTGCTGTGGAGCTGAGGTTGAGCACGCTTTGGCCATCGGAATACGTTACCGCACCTGTCTTTGACCGGCTCCAGCCCATGAACAGGTAACCTGCGCGGGTGAAGGCGTTGCGCGTGAGCGCTTTTGCCGTGCCGTAGCTGTGGGATGATGCCTGCATCGTCCCCGTGCCCCCGTTCGCGTTGTAGCTCACGGTGTACATGTTCGGCTTCCACTGCGCATAGAGCGTGAGGGCGGCGTCTGCGGTATACGACGCCCCTGGGTTGTACGATGTCCCCGTGCCGTTGGCAGCGGTTGTCCATTTCAAGAACGTGTAGCCGGTTCGCGTGGGCTTGGCCGAAGAGAGCGTCAACGTCACGCCGTGGACCTTCGTCTGACTCGCCGGCGCGCCCGATCCGCCGTTCGCGTTGTAAGAAACCGTGTGGGGCGGATACCATTGGGCATAGAGCTTCAGTGCGGCGTTGCCCGTGTAGTTCGCCCCCGGCGCATACGCCGTGCCGGATCCATCGCTTTTGGTGTTCCATTCCTTGAATATGTAGTTGGTGCGTGTCGGCCTTGTCGTCGACAGCTTGAGGGTCTTGCCGTATGTCTTCGTTTGAGCCGAAGGAGCCCCGGTGCCTCCGTTCGCGTTGTACGTGACGCTATAGGTCTCCAATGCGGGGACGCTCACGCTCAGGGTGGCCGTCGAGGTGCCGTCCGCATAGCTCGTCTTCATGGCCGTCGGTCCCAAGCTGAGCTTCACGGTCTTCGTGCTGTTCGAAGTGCCGCGCGCCCAGGTCCACGTGCCCGATCCGAACGTGATGCCCGCCCCCGAAGACGCAGGCGTTTTCTCGCTGAAGGTTACGGTCGTCTGGCCGGTTCCCGAAAGCGTGCCTTTGCTTCGGGGGGTGCCCGAGCTGATGAGGCGGGCTTGCCATTCGAGTTTCACTTGCGTGGCTGTGGTCGTGATCGTGTAATCGAGTGCGGATTGATAGGAGATGGCATTCCCGTTCTTAGTGACCGGTTTCGTGTTCGGCCCCTTGACGGTCTTGCTGTATTGCGCGGTGAATGCGAGATTGGTCGATGCGTCGAGGTTGGGGATGTCGACGCAAGGTGTCTGCGGGGTTTCATTCAGGCCCGGCGCGCGACTTCCCATCGAGGCGGCGAGGCCCCCGCTCATGCGTGCCGCCGCCTCGCTAGTCGATGATGCGAAAACCCATGCATCCGCGTTTTCGTTGCTCATGCTTAAGGGGTTTCCGAATGCGTCCGTCGCTCCTACCGCGCAAACGCCGGCTATGTTCGCCGGGCAGTATTTGTGGCAGTCATCTCCCTCGTTGCCCGCTGCGGCAACTGCGGTGCAGCCTTGTGCCCGAGCATACATCACCGCATGCTCGATCTCTGCGCTGTAGCCTCGTGCAGCGAAACTCAAGTTGATGATGTCTGCACCCGCATGTGCAGCAACTCGTATAGCATGCGCGATCGTGCGCACGTTCGCCCGCCCGTCTTCATCGAGCGCCTTGATGGATAGCACGCGAGCGTCAGGGCATTCGTCGAGAATCGCATCGAGCATCATCGTGCCATGTCCGTTTTCATCATCGGGATTGCCGCCGATGAGCGACAGCCGGTTGACGACCGCGGGCGCGTCGGGACATCCGGTATCCACGATCGCGACGAGGAGGCTGCTTGCCGTGTCGTGAGAATCCGCCCGTTGCAGGCGTCCCAAGGCTGAGTCGAGAGCATCATTGTCCGGGGAGGGGCCGCTTACCTGGACGGGCATTTCGGGGGTATAGGAGACGTGCGCCACCACGCCCGATTCGCCCATGAGTGGTCTCACTTCGACGGTTGCGCTGGATTCGTCATAGTCGATGCGCCTGTCGTCTCCGGTGACCTCTGACACGCGATATCGAAACGTCTGCCCGATATCGGTGGGATTGAGCTCGATTTCCCCGAATCGGACGATGCCATCAGCATCGTTTTCCGCTGTGGCGTCTGCCGGCATCGGCGCGTCCGCATCGAGAGGTTCGAGGATGAAGCGGAATTCGCCGGGAAGCGCCAATCTGCCATCGAGTTGTTTCGTCGCCGTGATAACCGCGGCACCGGGTTTCATGCGGTTTTCCGCGGGGTCGTCCGTGAGGTCGGCGACTTGACCGTCGGTTGTCAACCGAAACGTCCGCAGGTAGGCGACGCCATCGTCATCCTCGGGATCGACGAGGTAATAGCCTTGAGGCGCTTCCGCTTCGATGACGGTGTAGGTGGTTCCGTCGGCCTTCAGCGTAGAGTCCGGGAGCGAGGCGATGCCATCGTTTCCCGTAACCGCTTCTGCTGCGGCTTTCTTGTCCGCAAGGGCATCCACGGTATCGTACGAGCCCTCGTATACCCGAAAGACCGCGCCGGGAAGGCCTGCTCCCGAATCGGCATCGATCTTTGAGAAGAGGGCGCCGCCACGGGGCTCATACGCGTTGTTGAAAGTGGGCGTGCTCGTGGATGCGTTCGTCGCCGTATTCACATAGCCGATAGTCACCGTCGGCTTGAATGCGGAATCCCAGGAGATGCGGATATCCGCACGGTAGCAGGCATCATCGTGGACGATGCCTCGTTGATTGCTTGCGATTTCGCGTATGTAGAGGGTTTTCGAAATCGGGAGCGGTTCGGAGTCTGAATAGGTCCACGACAATGCGTCGATCATCGACCCCGAGAAGGAGACGTTGCCCGCGGCATCGTTGACTGCGGTGGCGATTGGCTTGGCTTTCGCGCTGGAAGACTCGTAGAGCCCGAAAGTGAATTGCCCGGAGGCGAGCGTTCTTCCCGAAAGGATCTTCTTCGCCTTCACCGTTGCCTTTGCATCGTCTACCCGAGCGGTGGTGACGACGATATCGTAGTCGTTTGTCGTCTTGAATGCGCCCTTCTCGTCAAATGCCAGGGATTTCAAGTGCGCACCGGAGCTCCAAGACCAGGATCCCTTCTCGGTGTTTCCTTCATAGGCCCTCAGCGATACCTTTGAAACCCGGTATCCCGGAAGCGCGCTGAATGTGTACGTCGCGGCGCCTTTCCAGGGCATTTCCGTTTTGCGGTAAGAGGTGTTCGTTCGGGCGGTCGCGGCTTTCTCGCTGTTGGATTGGAGCATCTGCCCATACGCGTTGACCGTCTTCTGGATGACGGCGCGATCGGTTCGATTCGCACCCGTCGTTCTTGCTTTCGAGTTGCGGTCCCTGATCTTCACGCCCTCGTAATCCGCGTAGAGCACGGTTCCGCACAGGCTTCCCGACCAGCGGAATACCTGGCTCGACCCTGCAGAGGTGAGGGCGGCGAAACCCGTGCGGTAGTACAGGGGGTATAGGTTTGCGGATGGAGAGTCTTTGCTGGCGCGGATAATCCCTTCTTTCACATCCGCTCCCACGAGCGTCGTCTTTCCATATGACCGGTTTTCGATTCCGCTTTCCGTAACCGCCGGGTTGGTCCATTTATCGGAACCGTTGGACTCTGATTTCGGGATATCACGCTGGAGGTACGCATGGGGTGCGAATCCGGATATCAGCTTCAACGACTCGACGTATTCGTTTTCCGGGCCGTATTTCATCGCGCTTGGCGCATAGAGCGTCTTGTCGGGCTGGTCGATGTCGGACGCTCGGAAGAGGTAGCAGGAATCGGAAACCGTCTTGGTGCCCGCACGGTAGAAACGACCGGTGAGCTTCGCCGATACGCCAATGCGGAGATTCGTTCCATCGACATCACGCAATCGAGAAGATATGACGAGGTATCCTCCCTTTCCGGTGGCGCCATAAGACGAGTTGTTGTTGAACAGGAGGAGGTGCTTGCTCTTTTTCGCGGCGGAATGGTTCGTCTTCACGTAGATCTCGGAAGCGGTGAGCGTGAAATCAAGGGAATTTCCCTGCTTGTCGGTGGCGATGTTCGACCATTTCAAGGTAAGGGTTCCCTTGATGCGTTTGTTCTTTCCGGTCACATAATCGGCATCGAACGGAATCCAGACGCCATAACGGGGTATCGGTCCTTGCGAGTCGCATCGATTGTATGTCGTCTTCACCGGCTTCTTCGTGAATCCGCTGCTGGTGAGCTCTGCTTCCGCGAGGGGAAGCCAACCGCCGTTCGCGATTCTGATCTCGCTTTTCGGGACCGCGGAGGATGAGCGGTCGGCGTGGTGCCCGCCCCATCCGAGTACGCTTCTCAGCTCGGTCTTCTTGACGTCCATCGAGATTCCCGTTTCAAGCGCGCTGATGTTCGTCGCCGCTGCTTTCACCGGTTTTCGGGCGTTTTCAGGAGAATCTTCGCCGATTGTTTTGCTGCTCTCGGCAACTGGATCCTCTCTTGCGGAATCCGAGGATTCGGCTTGCCCCGAATCGGCCGAGTCGATGGCGGCATCATCGGCGTTGGCGCCTTGCCCGGACGAACCCCCGTCTTGGTTGCCGACTGCGTCTTCGCCGTCGACGGGGGAGCGGTTCCATTGCGTGCCGATTTCCGGGTCTTCGCCGGGCGGGAAGAACAATCCTTCCCCATAGTGGGCGGCAATGTCTTCCAGTGGGCTGGAAAGAGCGGACCACGCAGCGAGCCACCCGCTTGTCTTCGCGGCAGCCGATGAGGTCGATGACGCGAATGCGAGGCAGTCCACGCACGCGCCGTAGTTCGATTCAGCACGTGGAATCCCGCTGTCGTCGCAGGAGCCTACCGTGATCGCGTCCGGCGATGAAGCCGGTGCGTATACTGCGGCATCATCGCTTTCATTTCCCGCAGCGGCGACCACGACGATGCCCGCCGAGCGCGCTTCCGACACCGCGGCGTTGATTGCTGCCGATTCCTGCGTGAGCGGGGCGATAATCGAGAGGTTGATGATATCGGGGGACAAGGAGATCGCCGTCTTGATGCCGGCGTACGCGGCCGCCACCGTGCCGCGGTTATCGGCATCGAGGATGCGGATCGATGCAATGCGTGCATCGGGCGCAAACGAGAGGATGTCGGCGATAACCGCCGTTGCATGGCCGCTTTCATCCCCGGTTTCGTCCCCGATGACGCTAACGGATTGTTCGGCTCCCCCTGCCGGCGCGCCGGAGTCGATGACGGCGACAGTCCTCACGCGTTCAGAACTGGCATCTTCTTCCGTTTCCGAGGGTGCGCTCTCATCATCGGAGTCGGGAGGCGGGGCAAGGGATTCACTGTCCAGGACCCCATCAGTGTTTTCCGCAAGGGTGAAGGGGTCGGCGCCATTCGGATATGCCTCGATGCCATCACCGGTCTGCTCCGCCGCGGCGCCAACGGGACCATCTGTTTCGGCGAAGTCGCATGTCAGCGAGAGGCGGGCGGCGGCTTGTTTCGCCTCCTCCTCTGAGCCGTAGGCGATAAGGTAGGTGCCATCGAGCTCGGAGATTATCGGTTCGCCAGAAAGCACCGTGGGGTCGTTGGTATGCGCGATCACGCATTCTTGAACGAGATGGGACTCGGCGGCGGTGTCCGCGAATTCCGACGAGAGCGCAGAGGCTCCTCCCGGCAATATGCAGGCGGCGATGAGCGTGGCGAACGCAATCGCGTGCCATAGCCCTGGCCGCACCCCTTTCGATTTCCGCATATCCATGTTTCACACTCCAATCTGTGCCGAATGTCCCTGTTCTCTTCTCATGCGCGTTCGATGGACGGCCCATGCCAGTAGGAGCGGCAGAGCCGCTGGCAACAAGACGATCCAACCCGCATGGCCTTCTCCCGATGTCACGCGATAGTCATGCTGCGGTGCATCGATTGCGCACCTTTGCCCCCGCACGAGTAGCCGATGGGAGTTCACGCCATAGGGGGTGCAGGTGACGAGCGTTGCGAGGTCGGCGCCTCGCTCGATTCCGATGTTTTCCGTCACGTCCTCGGGCAGAACCGTGCTTGTCGATTGCACCTCGTAGGCAAGGGGCATTCCGAGCGTCCAAATGACGAATCGGTCTCCTTTCGAGAGCGCCCGAATGCCGTCGAACATGCGCGCGCTGCGCAATCCCGAATGCCCCATGAGGACGCAATGGGTGTTTGGCCCTCCGACGGGAAGCGATGATTGTTCCCAATGCCCGACGCCTTCCGCAAGGACGTCTTCTCCGGTGCCGTGGAAAACGGGCAGCGTGAGGGACAGCTTCGGAATGGCGAGAAACCCCATCGCCGCTTCACCGGGAATCGCGAGTTGTCGGTCATAGCGCCATGTGCGCGAATCACGTCGACCGCCCGCTAATTCCCGATTCCAGGATTCGGCTTGACGCAAAACCCCCGCAACGGAATCGGCGTCCATGGCATTGCATTTCGCTGAATACCCATCGATGCGCTGCATCGCCTCAACGCGCGACAGGAGGTCCATCGCGCTGAGCGTGACGATTGCCGAGACTCCGCAGACGATGAGGGCTGCCGAGATGATGCGTTGCACGGATAGTGGCGCGCGTCGTTTCCTGGTTTGGCGATCCATTCCTTTCAACCTGCGCTTTCTCCCGAAGAGACGAGTTGCCATGGCGGGAGGCTTTTCTCATGCTGGTTGCGACAACCGCGAAGAGCAAGAGGATCATGGCGATGATGAGCGGGGCATTCCGATCGTTCACATACGCGTCGATGCCTACTTCTCCCGCTTCTTCGGGGTGGTAGGCGCAACGCGTTGCATGGACGAGGAGGCGGTGGGTATTGGCGCCAATGGGTCTGCAGGTGACAAGCGTCACCAGGTCTTGCCCGGGTTGGATCACGAATCTTTTCGCCGCGTCTTCGGGAAGAAGCGTTTCCGTTTCCGTGACCTCGTAGCAATAGGGCTCGTTCAGGGTCCAGATGACCAGTTTGTCGCCGAACGCGAGTTTCCCGACGTCATCGAACATGCGGGTGTTCCTCATGCCCGAGTGCCCCATCAGCACGCAATGTGTGTTATCCCCGCCGACGGGAAGGGACGATCCTTCCCAGTGTCCGACTCCGGCCATGAGCGCGTTTTCCTCGACGCCATGGTATATAGGCAGCTTCACCGATATCTTGGGTATCTCGATGAACGAGATCATCGGGTCCTTCTTGTAGAGGAGCTGCTTTTCGTAGGGGGCAATCTCACCTGATGGATCATTGCCTGCAAGCCGTTCGTTATAGCGTTGCGCTTGCCCAAGGGAAGCAAGGCGCTTTTCATCCCCTTCTTCACGGCAAATGTCTTGCATCTGCGAGATGTGACGCTGGGCTTCCCATTGGGCGTGGAGGTCGGCGATGTTCAGGAACAGCAGGACCGAGAGCGACCCCGCGAGACCGATGGCATAGGCGCCTGTCTTCGCGCGGCGCATGATCGTGCGCGTGCCCGTTGCGGCTGTGGGGACGCCCGAGCTCATGCGTCCTGCTCCACATCGTCGCGACGGCTCCGGTAAAGGCCCAGCAACGAAACGGCGAACACGAAGCTCGCAAAGCCCACTACCGCCGCCGTGCCTTCCAGACCGGTTATCGGCAGGACCACTTTCTTGTCATCCGATGTCGTGATGGAGACCACGCCGCTCGCAAGGTCGGTGACCGTTTCGTCTATGCCCGTGACGATATCGCTGGTGTGCACCTTCACGCCTTCGCCGCCTTGGGTGCGGATCTGCCAACCCTCAACCTCGCCGGTCGTGCCGTTCGTCGTGGTCGCGATGACGAGAACGATATCGGCGTCTTGGGTTTCGTATCCGGACGGGGCCTTCGTTTCGCGAATCGTGTACGTTCCCGAATCGATGCGGGGAACCGTGAATTGGCCGCTATCGTTGGTCGTGAACTCGTATGCTCTATCGCCGAGCGAACCATCTGCCTGCAGGTATTTACCGATGCTGGGAGAGTCGGTGGGGCCGGTGATGCCGTCGATCGTTTGAGGACTGCTCGCCTGGAGGGTGTACTTTGCCCCAGAGAGCGCGGTGCCGGTTTGCTTGTCCTTCTTGTTCAGGTCGATTTGCCAGGTGCAGGTACGGGTGCGGTGGGCCCCTTCGAGCGTGCTCGTCGTTCCTTCGGGGTCGGGGTCGTTCCAGCTTCCCCTGCCTGCAGTGCACGTCACGGGATTTGCCGCATAGGTGAGCACGGCCGAATTCAGGTTTCCGCCGCTGCCGATTGACGCCTCCGAGGTGAGATGCGCCTGGTAATCGACGATCACTTTTGTGGACTTGTCGAGTTCGGGGTGTGCCGCCTTCAAGTCTGAAATGGCGATGACCAGCTCGTTGCCGTTCGAATAGCCGATTGATACCTGGTCGGCCGCCGTGATGTCCGTCGTGTAGTTGTTGCCGTTTCGCGTGTAGGCGAGCGTCACCCTCACCGACGAGGTGTTATCGCCGGAAAGCTTCATGCCGGTGGGAAGCGTGTCGGTGAATTTCAGGAAATAGGTGTCGAATGCCTTGATGTTATCCGGCATCTCCGTGGTGAGCCGGTACGAGAGGTCTTGCCCGTTGCTTGCATCCGCGATGATTCCGTATTCCTCGGTCGCATCCTCGCGCACCTCCTTTTTCAGCGTGGGAACGGCCGTCTTCTCGTCGATCCTGGTGGTTGTTCCGCCAAGCGGCACCCAGATGGGGGATGTGCCCGCCTCGTCACCGCTTTCGGTTGCGCTGAGCGAACCATCATCGGTGATGAAGAGGTAATAGCCCTGCTCTCCGGTGAACGTGGCGATATACGTTCCCGAGCCGTCGTCGGTCGCGCTCATGGATTCTGATGAAACATGCGCCGCAGCCAACGCCCGGGCGAGCTCGAGCGCGAAGGATCGCGCGGCCTTTGTGGGCGGTACCGTGGCGGCATCGGCGTCGTTTTCGGAGGCCCCGATTTTCTGCGCGATGAATTCCGCGGCATTTTGCGGCGCATCATGCTGGAACGCGAATTCGTCGCTGCCTTGTGAGAAGCCATACTGCTCGGTTATCCACGAACCGTATCCCTGCGTGTTTAGAAAGGCGAGGGTTGCGGTCTTGGCGGCATCGTTCCAGCTGATGTGCGAGGCGATTCCCGGCCATTCGATTACCGGATAGTCGTTTGCGGGGAAATCGGGATCTGCCCCTGCGTTGTTTGCCACATCTGCCGAGAACACCTTGTACACGCGATAAGTCGCGTTGCTGTTGTTCTTTCCCGCGATGGAAAACGTCGCGTTTTCGTATGCATATGCCGGAGGGGCGAATCCCGTGCAGCTCGCCGCGATAAGGGCTGCGGCCATGATGCCGGCCGCAACGCTTGCAAGGCGTTTGCCCATGTCGGCTCTCCATCTTTCATTCGTCTGTGAAATCGGATATCCCATACCATTCGTCTTGCGGGCCTCTGCGGTAGAACCGCAGGCGGATGCGAGACTCCCTCCTATCGACATGTAGGCCCTGATCCGCGGTTTGCTGCGCTTGCCGCCTATCCGGCGTGCAAGCCCTATTCACGCTTCCTGCGCGTGCCTGCGATTGCCGTTGCCAGTCCCGCGACGGCGGAGCATAATGCGAGTGCGGGGATGAGCGCGGGCGGCAAGTCGCCTGTTTGGGGAAGGCGTGAGGTGGTGGTGGCTGGCTGGCGTTTGCCCTTCGCCGGTACGGTGACCGTGGCCTTCGATCCGACGGTCTTCCCGGTTGCCCCATCGCTTTCGTAAAGGAGCTTTGCGACATTCGGGAATTCATCTTTTTCCGTTCCGCTGGGCGTTTGCGCCGAATACCGGATGACGACGATGTCTTCGTCGTTGAGGTCGGGCGATGCCGCCTTCAAGTCTCCGAGGTTGATGGTTATTCCCGCTTTATGGGGTTCAGACGTGGGGGAGAGCGCAGTCCTCTTTCCGGTGCGTGCGTGCTCTATCCAGGCTTCGAGGCTCGATGGGTCGAAATGCAGGCGGCTATCAGGGGCGTCATGCACCGAATACGTGAGGGTTGCGAGCTCCTGGACGTTATCGGGCAGGCTCGCGACAAGGCGGTATTGCGCCGATGCCCCTTGTTCCACCTGCGCAATCGCGCCGTACGACGCGCCCGTTGCGCTCACGGATTTCTCGAGCGTGGGTATTGCGTGTTTCGCATTCGGTTCTTCTGCCCATGCGGGGCAATTCGAT
Organism: Coriobacteriia bacterium; assembly: GCA_030525445.1. Taxonomy (GTDB): domain Bacteria; phylum Actinomycetota; class Coriobacteriia; order Coriobacteriales; family Eggerthellaceae; genus UMGS1519. The sequence continues at coordinate 15,595 of JAUNEQ010000004.1, forward strand.
GCCATGGGAGCAATCGCCGTGATGAGGATTGCGAACAGGCACGCGCAAACCCAGGGGAGGGTTGAGGGGAACGATGCCGATGCTCCCGTGCGATATGCCGCCATCATGACACGGCCTTTCCCGCGCGGTACTGCGTATCCGATGGCTTCACGCACCGGTATATGCGGACCGAATTGCCGTAAGAATCCGTGTACGAGTACGAGGTTCCGCCTATGCCCAACGCCGCGGATTTCGTGTTCCTGTTTGCGTGCCCGTGATGGCTGCTCACCCAGACGCCTGTTGGTTTGCCCAGGTCGGCGTCGGTGCCTTTCAGATACTTGGCGTAGATATCCTGGGGAATTTGGCCGCCGACGTACATCCAAATATGGCGCTCGGATTGGAGGATGTCTCCCGGCATGAGGCCGCTGCCCTCGATGTCGCCCTTCTTATAGGCTCCGACGCAGACCCAGCGCGTCGTTTTTGCCTTGTCCTTCTGGTAGCCGAGGTATGGCTTCTGCAGGCTCGACCCGCCGGGGAATCCCTTGTCGTATCCCGACCATTTCATGATGGTCGACATTCCCACGTCGCACGAGCGGCCCGCGGTGTACTTGTAGCGCTTGCCGGCGAGGTAGAACAGGCTGAGGTATTTTTTCGTTCCAGGGTATTTCCCATAGTCGTAGAACTTCCCACGGGAATAGGAGAGCTTGCAGGCGGCACGCGCGAGGTCATCACCCATGTTCACGAGCTTGAATGTGGTGGATTTCGTGCCTTTGAACTTGCCGGTGCCCCTAATCGTTGCAGTTGCGGTGCCCGGTTTTTTGTTGTTTGAATACTTGACGGTGTAGTCGCGGTCTTTCTTGAGCTTCGTTCCCTTGAACGTCACCGTGAGAGCAGGGGTGACTTTCGAAAGCGAAGTCGTGTAGCGCGCACCGATCTTCTCGATGCGTGCCTTTGCGATATCGGCTTTGGCGATCTTGAACGATGCGGTTTTCGATCCCGTGTAGGCGCCTTTGCCCTTGATGGTGAGTTGCGCGGTGCCGACATTCTTGTTTTGGGAATACGAAACCGTGTAGTCGGTGCCGGCTTTGAGCGTCTTGCCGCCCAGCTTCACCGTGGGCTTCGGGGTGAGCGCCTTTCCCGTGTAGCTGGTCGACTTCACGGAAACCGTTGCCGTGGCGAGGGAGGCCTTGACCGTTGCCGGTTTCTTCGCCGGTGCGATGATGGAATAGCTCCTCGTGAGATCGCCTTGAAGGTTTCGCTTGCCGTGTATGACGAGCTGGGCGGTTCCAGCCTCCGTGTTCCGGATGTATTTCGTCTCGTAATCGAGGCCTTCGACGAGCGATTTGCCATGCAGCTCCACGTGGGGCGATGGGCAGATGGGCTTTCCGGTGTACGTGTACGAAGATTCGATTCCAGAGACCGTGGTTTGCTGAATGGGGGCTGCCGAGATCTTGAACGTTGCGGTGCCGGTGAGGCCCGAATACGAACCCCGGCCGGTGACCTTCACCGTGGCCATTCCCGCATTCACGTTCTTTCTCCAGGATGTGACGTAGTCCGCGCCGTGTACGAGTGCGGTGCTGTCGCAGGTGACGGAAAGCGCGGACCGTTGTGGCGCGCCATCGTATGTCACGTCAACCGTTTGGACATGCAGGCCGGCGGCATAAGCAATACCAGGCGATGCGCATAGGAAAGCCGTGATCGCGAGCGTGAAAGCGGCGATTAGGGTACGTTTGCCGAACCCGTCCCAGCGGACGGGCTTCGAAATCAAGTTGATCATGATGGCTCCTCCCGGTTACGAGGACATCAGGTAAATGAGCGTGCGTTCGTCTTGCCAGCGGCTGTATGAGCAGGTGCACAGCGTGACGAGCGGCGATTGATGTGCCGGTTGGGGTGCGAGTTTGATTGCGGAATGGATGAAAACGTCATCCCACCAGGTGAAGAAGTCATCCTCATCGTTGAAGGAAACCCGCTTAACGTGTTCCCATCCGGGCACCACAGCTACCGCCTGGACTTTCAAGCGGGCTTTCGAGCGGGGCGTTTGAATGAGGACCTCTCGATGGTTTTTGGCGAAGTCGGCGTTGAGGAACGAATCGAGTTCGCCGAACATTTCGTCGTTCCAGCCCATGTTGTGGCCGAAAATGAGCGAGTTCCAGCAGGTGAGCAAGCCGCCGTCTTGGGCGCATTGGGCATCGATATACGGGCAGCCGGTGAAATTCGGCATGCCATAGGCATCATGGTCGAGGTAGAAATCCGGTTCGTTGCTCGGTGGTTGCGCAATTGGCAAGCTCACGCTTGTCCCGGGAATCGTGATCCATCCGATGACCTGCGGGTTCGTTTCTTTCCAATAATCCCAGTCGATAGCGGGGAAGCCGTCTGGTTCCACGCTCTGGGCGTGCGGGGTGTTTGGCTGGGGATGCGCACCGCGTTGCCCGGTGGCCGTTATTGCGGCGAACGCGCTGATGATTCCCAGTGCGAATGCCGCTGCGGCTGCGAGGGCGATTCCCGATGCACGATAGGCGGATATGCTCATGTTGGTCGTCTTTCTCTTTGGGTTGGATAGGCAGGCGATAGGCGGCTCCCTCATCACCAGGGTCGGTATGCAAAGGCGCGTCTTCTCCAGAGGCCATATCCGCCGGTTGCGCCCATGCACAGGACGAGGGGTGCGAAAAGCCAGAGATATGGCCCGATCAGGTCTCCGGTTTTTGCGAGCGTTGACCGAGGTGCCTGGCGTGCGGAGCTCGTGTTTCCCGAGGGTGCTGCACGGGGCGTTTCTTCCACCGGGGTGGGGCTGTCCTCCAGGGTCTCGTGTTGGGGGCTGCTTTCTTCGTCCGGTTGCTCCTTGGGCTCTGCTTCGGGTTCTGGCTCTGTATCGGGCGTGGGTTCCGGGACGATGCTTGTCGTCTCCGGGGTGAGCGTGACCGTTTCATCGCGGTCATCGATATCCTTATGCTCCGCGATGAGCTCCTCGCCCTCATAGAGCTCCTGGTATGCGACGAGGGTCATCTCCGATGCCGCTTTGCCATCGAATTCGAATGCGACGTCGACGGATCCCGATGCGCGATTGGGGGTGAAAGGAACCGTCGAGCTCTCGCCAAAAGGCTCGCCGTTTTCTTTGTTCACGAGATAACCGCGCATCTCATATGACGTCCCCGGCGTGAGGCCGGTGTACTCGACCTTGTCGACGAGCTTTACCGTGTCCGAGGGTTCGGCGACATGCGAACCATCGGATGCGGTGAGCTCGGTGCTCAGCGCGAGGTAACGGTCGTCGACAGTTCCCATGTCTAAGTTCACCGAATCACGGGTGACTTTCACGTCGAAGCTTACGAGGGCCATTCCCTCATTCGCGGCGCCTCGCAATTCCTTGATGGAATAGGTGTCGTAGGGGAGGGCTCCGCGGGCATCGGTTGGCTCGGTGTGCTTATCGGCGCTTCCATCGAACCAGACTCCCGATTCGAGGTTGAGTTTCGATTCATCGATGTCATATGCGGCCTGCCCGCTGTCGTCTTCTTCGCTTTCTGCGGGGCCTTCGTCCGACCCCGACGGCGCTTCGAGCGTGGGAACAGAGGTTTCGGAAGGTTCGATGACGACGATTTCGTCGTCGGTCTGCCCGTCGCGGATGACGATGGATCCGTCTTCCTGCAGCGTCATGATGAACATGCGCTTCTCGTTCCCGCTTTCCGTTTTCACCGTTGCCTCGAATGGGGTGTCCTCGTTCGGCACTGCGCTTTCACATGAATGCGCGAAGGCGGTGGAGTCAGTGGGCGATGCAGAGACGGCGGCGAGGGCATCGGCGATGGCCTTCATGATGGCATCTGGTTCAACGCCGTTCTGCGATTCGGGGGAATCTGGCTGCGGCTCAGAAGCGCCTTGTCCGCCGTCATCCTCGGGGCTTCCCGATTCATATTGCGTTGCATCGCCGCTATTCGCGTTGGCGTCGGGGTTTTCGTCTTCGGGGTCGCTTGCACTAGCGTTTCCATCGGAACCTTCGTCATTTCCGCTGGTGCCCGCCTCGCCGTTATCGCTAGCGCCTTCCGGTTGACTTCCTTCGTTTCCGTCGGAGCGATTGGCTTCGTCACCTTGCACATCGCCATTGTTTGCGCTGCTGGCATTGGGGTCCTGGGTTGCGTCGTCTGCGTCAGGCGTTGGCTGGTCTGTTCCTTGCTTTTTGACGAGGATGGCATCGTTTGCATTCGTGTTGCGGGTATGGGGATTCCAATCCGACGAGGTATCGACGCTGCCGTTTTCATCTGAGACGACGACGTGCGATTCCCCGGTCGTCTTGCTCGTGATGAGGAATGCCACGCGCCCCATGCGCTCCATGGTCTGCTCATCCGCTTTGTTGAATCGGATATCCCCGCGCCTGACTTGGTCGTCGACCGGGGTGCTTGTGGTGATTTCCCCGTTGTCCCTCACGGATACCTTCTGCTCCCATGCTTCGTTTAGCAGGTAGCCGGTTGGCTCGCGGGTTTCGCGGACCGAATAGGTGCCATAGGGAAGCTCGTCCGGTGCGGTCGAAGCGGCTCCGTCTGCTTCCGTCTTCATCGTCAAGATGCGCTCGCCTTGTTCGAAACGCGTTCCGTTCACGAATACTGGCTGATCGGAGCTGAGGAACACGGATATCTCGGCGCCTTGGAGCATCGCGGCTCCTAGAGGAGTGCCGTCTTGCAGCTCGTGGTCGATTTTCGGCACGCATATGCCTCTGCGGATCACCTGATCCTCGCAGGGCGATTCCGTGAAATCCCAGATATGGCCGTCTTGCAGGCTCTCGTCAGCGGTGATGCGCGCGCTCCATTCGGTGTTGGCGAGATAACCAGCTGGCGGTGTCTTTTCGGTGATGAGGTAATCCCCGAACGGGAGGGTTTCACCATCGCAATGCGCGATGAAGCCGCCTTCGGTGCGCTCAGAGGACACCGTCAGGCATTCTTCGCCCTTCGCATAGCTCTTGCCGTTCACCATGACCGGATGGGCCGATTCGTTGACCACGCTGAATACCGCGCCGTCAAGCGAAGCATCCCCTTGCGGAGTCGGCGCGTGGAGGTCTGCGTCTGTTTTGGCGATCGTGAAGCCGCAGGTAATGGGCTCGTCTTTCGCTACCGGCAGATAGTTTGGGATTTCGAGTCCTGTTTTCCCGTCTACGGGCTGGTAGTTTGCCGGCTGCAAGATCGCGCCGGTCGCGTTCGAGTCAACGGGCGCGATATGGCCAATGTAGAGCGTCGAATCCAGCTGGTAGCCCTTTGGGGCGCGTACCTCTTGGACCGTGTATGTGCCCAGGGGAAGGTCGATGGACCTCGTTGCAACGCCGGTCTCATCCGTCGTGACCGTCCAACTCGACGTGGGTTCCTTCGGCAATTCCGATGCGTCATCGTAGCTGCCCGCGTAGTGGCGCACCTCGAATTCCGCACCGGCGAGCGACCCCATTCCTTGCGGGGAAGCTTGCTGGGTGCAGGCGTCGATTTTGCCCAGCAAGGCCGTCAACGGAAGATGGCGTGGCGGTTCCTTTGAGGTGAATGTTCCGCCGGTGTCCCTTTTCACCTTCACCGCATGCACGGTCTTGTCGAGGAGAAAGCCCGGGGAGGGTTTCGTCTCCTTCACGTAGTAGGTGCCCACTACGAGGTTGCCGGTCGATGCCGTGCCGTTCGCATCGGTTTTCATCGTTGCGATCTCGTTCTCCAATGCTTTATCGGTGCATACGGAATACTCGGCGCCTGCCAGGGAATATGCGGAATTTCCTTTCGTGAGGGCTTCTGAATCGGATGATTTCTGCACGGAAATCGGAGCGGTTGGAGCGCTCAGGTAGGTGAGCATGTCTTGCCGTGCCAGGCCATCGTCAACATATCCGGTCATGATGAGGTAGACGCTTTCCTTCCAGGCATCAAGCGTGTACCCGCCATTCTCGACCATGTCCTCGTCATTCAGATGCGCACGCGCGAGCTCGCCGAAGGAGCCTTGTCCCGTTCCACCCTGAGATTTGGGGGCCATGCGGTTGAGAAACCATGTCTTGTATGTGGCGGCGGGCTGGTGCAAAGATGGGTCCGATGCGCCGCCGAAAGCTTTGTCCCAGTTCGCATCGTTGTAGAAATAGCCCATGAGCACATGCGCGGATGCGAAACGGTCGCGGAAGCTGAAGCTGCCGCCAAGATAATCTTCGTCCGGGAAAAACGTCCGGCCGATGCCGCTGCCGTCTTCGGTCTTATACCCAGGGCCTCCTGGGGCGTAGTAAAGAGCGGCAAGGCAGCAAAGATAGAGCTCCTCGTTCTTAAAATCGGATTGCGCGAGCAAGCGCGCGGGGTATGTTTGCGTCCCCTCGCCGGGTCCGTGGGTCACGCCGGGGTTGATGCAATATGCGAGGTTTCCGGTTTGCTTGTCGGGAACCCAACGGTATCGCGTGTAATTGTTCTCGGATCCGTCGAATTGCCAACGGTTCTCGGTGTCATCCGCTTCAAACGTGAGCTTCCTCGTGGCCGTATCCGGATCGGCTTTGTTTGTCGAAGCCGCCCACGCATTCCCGCCTGGCAACACGCATACCGATATCAGCAATAGCAGGAATGCGGCCAACAGACATGCTGCATTCAGAGCGGGCGTCGAAGATGCCGAAACCGTGTTGCCGACGGAGCGGTCTTGATGCCATGGTCTTTGTGCTCGAATCACGGGCGGCCTCCTCTTCTGCGCGTTTGCTTTTGGTAAAGCGTATGGAGGCGCTCTCAAATAACGTTATGAGGAGAATTAAATTTGCCTCAAACAGCTCTCAAATATGGCTCAAATGGAAATCAAAAAACCGTCAAATGGCAGGCGGTGCCGAGCGTTTTTCGCGTGCCTCAGAACGGGTTTTGCGCGCAATCTTTTTCTCGCATCCATTTCAAATCCCTCGTTTCGCCACAATTGGCGCGGGTATACTGGGTTCATGGTTGCCAACGCATTCACGAAATCCATCGGCGCGCACATCGCGCGCATCCTCGCCGTGTTCATAGCGGCGCTCATCGCATTCGCCGCCTGCGGGTGCACGGGCGGGGGAGCGCCTTCCGCCCCCACGCAATCGAGCAGCGCGAATGCGGTCATCTCCGTCTCCGAAGACGGTTCGTACATCACGAAAGACGAGGTGGCGGCCTATATCCATGAGTTCGGGCACCTGCCATCCAACTTCATCTCGAAGACGAAGGCGCGCAAGGCCGGCTGGGTTTCCTCGAAGGGCAACCTGCAGGACGTATGCCCGGGCATGAGCATCGGCGGCAGCGTCTTCTACAACGATGACGGGCTGCTACCGGACGCCAAGGGCAGGACCTGGACAGAATGCGACATCGGATACGAGGGTGGGTTCCGCGGGGCGGAGCGCATCGTGTTCTCGAACGATGGCCTCGTGTTCTATACCGGCGACCATTACAAGACATTCGAGCAACTGTACTGACGGAGGGCGTATGGCCGGATACCGCATAGAACCAGATGGGACGCATGTCCTTGAAATCGACGAGTCGGAGCTCGCCTCTGCAGAAGCGCTGCATGCGGAAATCGCCCGCACGCTGTCGTTCCCCGCATATTACGGGGGAAACCTCGCCGCGCTTTCCGATTGCCTTGAAGACCTCGACGAGCCCACGTGCATCGCGGTGCGCCGGGCTCCCATGGCCAATCGCCGCCCGTGGTTCGACGGCTTTTGCCGCGTGATCGAGCGCGCTTCCAACGAGAACCCGCGCCTGCGCTTCGAGGAGCTCGCGACCGCGTTGCCCGAGACGACGCTCGATGACATCCTCGTGCGGCTCGAATCGATCGACGCGCGTCTCGATGCGCTGCAAGCGCAACCCGCCGCTGCCGCCCCCGCGCCTGCGGCACCTGCTGCCGCGCCCCTTGCCGCCGCAGCCCGCGAGACCTGCCGCAACCTCGCATCAGGATCCGACGGCGACCGCTTCAAGTGCGGGTCGTGCGGTTGCCGGGTGAGCGATTACCTCGAGGAAACGCGCCAGCTCATCGATGGCCTGCGCTATTGCCCGCTCTGCGGACGCGAGGTCACGAACCCCGAAGGCTCCAACGCGCTCGGCTGGGTTGGCGAGCTCATCTAGCCCTTCCGACGCCCTGAAAGGATTCCCATGGAAACGCTGAAACTCGACCTGCATGAAGATGCCACACGGCAGGGTATCCGCGACCAGTTGTACGCACAGCTCACGGCCGATGCCATCGCGGCAATCGACGCCTCGGTCGCGTCGCTCGCGGCCTCCGACGGCCACTGCCACGATGTGGGGGAGGTCTACGCCCTCATCGACGAACAGCCGGTGTCCAATCGCGTGAAGGACGACGCCCGCGCGGTGTATGGCATCCTCGCCCAAGCCGAGGCGCAGGTGCATGGTTGCGCGGTGGAGCACACCCATTTCCACGAGGTGGGCAACCACGAAGCCGTCGCGAACGTGCTCTCCGTGTGCCTCGCCATCGAAAAGCTCGATCCCGCGCGCATCGTCGCGACTCGCGTGCAAACGGGGCACGGCAAGGTGCAGTGCGCCCATGGCCTGCTTGACATACCGGCTCCCGCGACGGCGGCCATCATCGCGCGCGGTCTTCCGGTGTGCGAGGACACGCGTGAGGGGGAGTGGTGCACGCCCACCTCGGCGGCGCTCATCCTCCATTTCGTCGACTCCTTCGAATAGCCGAATCGCACCTGGGCTCTGGAATGCCCCGGATGAGACGAGCGCTTACAAGACCGCTCTCATCCGGGGCATCCCAATGCACTTTGCAGGAAATTCGGGAAAAACCGCAAGAATAGTTCCTTCGTGCTGAGCTTCCCGCGTATCCCATCGGGCCAATATGCCCTCCAATGACGGGAAAGCGCCACTATTTCGCCTTCGTGCTGAAGAATGGGGCGCTTTTCCGCTTCCTTCAGGCGTGCTTGGCGGAAAACGCCTCAGCACGAAGGAATAATTCTGGCGTTTTCTCGCGAAAAACCAACACAGCTCACACTGGCTCCTGCCAGGCGTTGCCGGCTCCCCAAACCCCCCGACCCCAGACCCATGCGCCGTTTCTGGTTTAACGGGGCGTTAACCGGAAAAAAGCTGACGGTGCGCTAATCTGGCGTTACAATGCTGCTTTCCGTAAACGAGAAAGGACGCAATCATGCCCATCGGACTCTCCGGCTGCGATTTCCTGAAGATGCTCGACCTCACGCCCCGCCAGATCCGGGGTCTCGTGAAGCTTTCCGCCCGCCTGAAGGCGATGAAGAAGGCAGGCGAGCCGCATCGCTTCCTCGAGGGCAAGAACATCGTGCTGCTGTTCGAGAAGACCTCCACGCGCACGCGCAGCTCGTTCGAGGTCGCGGGTCGCGACCTGGGTATGGGCGTCGTGTGCATGGACGAGGGCAGCTCGCAGATGGGCACGAAGGAAAGCATCGCCGACACCGCCCGCGTGCTCTGCCGCATGTATGACGGCATCGAGTACCGCGGCTTTGGCCAGGAGCTCGTCGAGGAGCTCGCCGAGTACTCGAGCGTCCCGGTGTGGAACGGCCTTACCACCGAATCGCATCCCACGCAGATGATCGCGGACCTGCTCACCATCCAGGAGTATTTCCCGGGCGGTTTCGAGGGCCTGAAGCTCGTGTTCATGGGCGACGCCCAGAACAATGTGGCGAACTCGCTCATGGTGACCTGCGCGAAGATGGGCATGCATTTCGTCGCGTGTGGCCCGAAGGAGCAGATGCCGATGGCCTCCCTCGTCGAGAAGGCCCGCATGATCGCCGCCGAGACCGGCGGTTCCGTTACCCTCACGCCCGACGTGGAAGAGGCGTGCACGGATGCCGACATTATCTACACCGACATCTGGGTGTCGATGGGCGAGCCCTTCGAGATCTGGGGCGAGCGCATCCGCCTGCTTTCGCCGTACCAGGTGAACGCGCAAGCGATGGCATACGCCAAGCCCGAGGCCATCTTCCTGCACTGCCTGCCCAGCTACCATGACGCGAAGACGAAGGTGGGCGCGCAGATCCAGGAGCAGTTCGGCATCTCCGAGATGGAGGTCACCGACGGCGTCTTCGAGTCGGCGCAGTCGAAGGTCTTCGACCAGGCCGAGAACCGCATGCATAGCATCAAGGCCATCATGTACGCGACCCTCGCCGCCGACAAATAAACGCGACACGAATGCCGGCGCCCGATGCTGCACGCGCCGGATGAACTTTGGAAGGAACCGGAAATGCAGATTCGCGATGAATTGGAAACGTTGGTGACTGCCGCCCTGAAGGCCGCCGTCGAGGATGGGAGCCTGACGCTTGCCGAGTTGCCCGACCCCGCGCTCGAGCGCCCGAAGGACGAGGCGAACGGCGATTGGGCATCCACCGTCGCCATGCGCAGCGCCAAGCTTGCGCGCCGCGCCCCGCGTGACATTGCGCAGGCCATCGTCGATCATTTCCCGGAAAACGACCTCGTCGCCTCCGTCGACATCGCCGGCCCCGGCTTCATCAACTTCAAGCTCACGCCGGCCGCCCTGCAGGGCGTCGTCGCGCGCGTCCGCGCCGAGAAGGCCGACTTCGGTCGCACGACGACCGTGGGGCAGGGCAAGAAGGTCAACCTCGAATACGTTTCCGCGAATCCCACCGGTCCCATGCATGTGGGCCACGGCCGCTGGGCGGCGCTCGGCAATGCCATGGCGCGCGTGATGCGCTTCGCCGGCTATGAGGTTTCCGAAGAGTTCTACGTGAACGACCACGGCGTGCAGATGGATGTCTTCGCGAATTCCATCGTCGTGCGCTACCTGCAGCTGTGCGGCCAGGATATCGAGATGCCCGAGAAGTGCTATGGCGGCGCATACATCCGCGATATCGCGCGGACGATCCTCGACGAGGACGGCACGCGCTGGGTCGATGCCGACCCGCAGGAGCGCGAGCTCAACTTCCGCGAGCGCGGCTATGCCGCGATGCTCGCGAGCGTCCAGGGAACGCTCGAGCGTTTCGGCAACAGCTTCGACACGTACTTTTCGGAGCGCTCGCTCTACGAGGTGGGCGAGGACGGCAAGAGCGCGGTCGACCGCGCGCGCGAGGCCTTCGACGCTGCCGGCTACGTCTACCAGAACGAGGGGGCCACGTGGTTCAAGTCCTCCGCGTTCGGTGACGAGAAGGACCGCGTGCTCATCAAGGGCAACGGCGAGATGTCGTACTTCATGAGCGACTGCGCTTACCACTACAACAAGCTCGGCCGCGGGTTCGACCTGCTCATCGACATCTGGGGCGCCGATCACCACGGATACGTCCCGCGCTGCGAGGCCATGATGTCGGCTTGGGGCCGTCCCGGCGATTTGGAGGTCGTGCTCGGCCAGCTCGTGAACCTGCTGCGTGATGGCAAGCCGGTGCGCATGTCGAAGCGCACGGGCGAGATGGTAACCTTCGAGGAGCTCATCGACGAGGTGGGTCCCGATGCCACGAAGTACCTTATGCTGTCGCGTTCGAGCGACCAGGCCATCGACTTCGACATCGAGGTCGCGAAGAAGCGCGACGCGACCAACCCGGTGTACTACGTGCAGTATGCGCACGCGCGCATCTGCTCGATCCTGCGCAAGGCTGCCGGCTGCGAGGATGCCGATGCCGACATCGACGCGCTCGTCGAACAGGTGATTCCGGCCGATGCCGACCTCTCGCTGCTCACGCACGAGAGCGAGCTTGCCCTCATGCGCAAGATGGATGATTTCGGCGGCCTCGTGGCCGGGGCCGCACGCGACCGCGCGCCGTTCCGCCTCACGCACTACGCGCAGGAACTGGCGTCGCTGTTCCATTCCTTCTACACGAACTGCCATGTGCTTGGCGTGGAGCCCGAGCTGAGCGCCGCCCGCTTGGCGCTTGCCGATGCAGCCCGCATCAACCTGGCGCAAGCCCTCGATTTGCTCGGCGTTTCCGCTCCGACGAGCATGTAATGGAATAGGGTCGGGGCAACAAGCCCCGGCCCTTCACGATTTCGCCGTTTGCGGAATTGAATGATGGTCAATATCGTAAATCTGATGGGGAATATTGAGGTATTCTTGCGAAAAACGTTCGCCAGTAATTATTCAATTTGCCAATCATTCCCGCAAATCTAGAAAATTGTCCCATTTGAATAGATTCGGGCATAATTCATAGAATCTTACAGATATGACCAGGTCAAGTGGCTATTCAGTCGATTACGTGGTATTGGGCCCTTAAGGAATCGGCAGCTATCGGGGCCGCACCCGATCTCGCGAAACGCGCACCGCGTTCGGTTAGCCCCAGTTCGCACGCGCGAAATCGCAACTTCGAGCCGCTATTGAACCTGCTATAATTTCTTCCGTTGTAAAAACTGCGCTCGGCACATGCGGGGGCGCAATCGACAGAAGGAGTTATGTATGGACTTCAGCTTGACTGACGAGCAGGAGCTTTTGCTCGAAAGCATCGATGAGTTCGCCGAGCGTTATTTCGACGAGGACACCATCAAGGCCATGTACGTGAACCATGGTTGCCCGGATGAGATCGGCGAAGCTTATCGCGACGCTGGCTTCGGCTACATGGGCCTTCCCGAGTCCGTCGGCGGCATTGACACCGACTACCTCACCCTCGCCCTTATGACCGAGCGTCTTTATCACAAGACCGGCTGCATGACCCCGTTCATGACCGCCATGCTCGCCATGAAGGACATTGCCGACTTCGGCACCGAGGAGCAGGCCCAGATGATCATCGAGGCCTACAACGAGTCCGGCAAGTGCGCCGCCGCTCTCGGCATTTCCGAGCCGGCTGCCGGCTCCGACAACAACGGCATGACCACCGTTGTTAAGAAGCAGGAGGATGGCACCTACATCATGAACGGCCAGAAGACCTGGGTCACCAATGGTGCTGTTGCTCAGTTCTTCCTGATCATCGCCAAGGACGAGGATCCCTCCTACGAGAACAAGTCCTACTCCATGTGGCTCGTTCCGGCCAACTCCGAGGGCATCTCCGTTGGTCTGCTCGAGAAGGTTGGCCAGCAGGCCATCGCCTTCACCGACCTCTTCCTCGACAACGTCAAGCTCACCGAGGCCAACCGCGTCGGCGAGGCTGGCAAGGGCTTCTACCTGCTCATGAAGAACTTCGAGTTCGAGCGCTGCCTGGTTGTCGCCCAGGGTCTGGGCCAGGCTCAGGCTGCCATGGACGACGCCGCCAACTATGTCTCCGAGCGTAACGTCTTTGGTCGTCCGCTGGCCACCAACCCGCTGGTCCGCGACCTGCTGGTCGAGGCTGAGACCATCCTCGAGAACGTCCGCACCTACCTCTACAAGTGCTGCTGGATGCTCGACAACGGTCAGTCCATCCGCTCCGAGGTTGCTATGCTCAAGCGCTATGCGACCAAGGGCTGCACCCGCGTTGCCGACATCGCCATGAGCCTGTATGGCGGCCTTGGCTACACCGAGGAAGTCCGCATCGGCCGCATCTGGCGCGACCTTCGTGGCAATGAGTTCGCCGGCGGTGCCGTCGAGGTCATGAGCTACATCGCTGGCCGCGAGATCGTCAAGAAGTACAAGAAGAACTAGTTTTTTGGCATCAATTCGGAACCGCCTCCGGGCGGTTCCGGTGTAATGCAAGTGTCCGTAAGTTTTGGATAGAAAACGAGGAACAGTATGAAGATTGTTGCTGCAATCAAGGTTGTCCCGGACGACGAGGCAATCAAAGTCGCCGGCGATCGCACTCTCGATGCCTCCAAGGCTAAGGAGAAGATCAGCACCTACGACCTGAACGCCATCGAGGCTGGTGCCCAGCTTGCTGCCGCCACTGGTGGCAACCTGGTGGCCATCTCCGCTTCTTATGAGGGTGCTACCTCCAAGAAGGTCCAGAAGGACATCCTGGCCCGCGGCCCCGAAGAGCTCTTCGCCTATGGCGATGCCAAGCTCGCCACTGCTGACTCCCTGGCGACCGCCAAGGCCCTCCAGGCCCTGCTCGGCCAGGTCGGCGATTTCGACCTCGTCCTCTGCGGCGACGGTTCTGCCGACATGTTCGCCGGTGCTGTCGATGCTCAGCTCGCTGCTCTGCTCGACGTGCCCGTCGTGAACAAGGTCACCAAGATCACCCCGGAAGGCGACAAGGTTGTCGTCGAGCGTACGCTTGACACCGTCGTCGAGGAGATCGAGGTTCCGCTGCCTGCCGTCATTTCCGTGTCCCCCGAGATCGCCCAGCCGCGCATCACCGGCATGAAGGACATCATGGCCGCCGGCAAGAAGCCTGCTCATGTTGACGCCATCGACGCCGTCGACGCTGCTGTCGAGGTCGCCGAGATCAAGGCTCCCGAGGCTGCTCCGCGTAAGCAGGAGATCTTCGGTGAGGATGACGTTGCTAAGTTCGCTGCCGCGCTCGCCGAGGCAATTCGCTAAGAGGAGAGGACGATAACAAATGGCTAAAGTACTTGTTCTCGCAGAATCTGCTGACGCTCAGCGCGCTCTCGCCGCTGGCGCCCGCACCATCGGTGACGAGGTTGTCCTCGTTGCCCTCGGCGCCGCCGAGACCGGCGTTGCCGACAAGGCTTATCAGGTCGAGGTCCCGGCTGGTGCCGTGGCTGACGACGCCTATCCGGCGGTCCAGGGTGTCTTCGACGCCGAGGCCCCGGCTGTCGTGCTGATCGAGCCGGCCGCCCACACCAAGACCATCGGCGCTAAGCTTGCCGCCAAGGCTGGCGCTGCCATCATCCCGAACATCACCGCCCTCGAGGGCGACGTGGCCACCAACATGTACTTCGGCGGCCTCGCTGCCAAGAAGCAGACCGCTACCTCCGGCGTGAAGTTCTACACCACCAACGGCGCCCTCTTCGGCGATGCTGCCGCTTCCGGCACCGACGCCGTCGAGACCGTCGCTTGGGTTGCTCCGGCCAAGGCCCTCGTGCTCCGCGGCACGAAGGACGTTCCGGTCGAGGGTGCTGACCTCACCAAGTCCGACGTTGTCGTGGCCGTTGGCCGTGGCTTCGCCGAGGAGGCCCAGCTCGCTCTCGCTAACGACCTTGCTGCCAAGGTCGGCGGCGACGTCGGATGCTCCCGCCCGGTCGCCGAGAACCTCGGCTGGCTGCCCCGCAACCTGTACGTCGGCGTCTCCGGCGTCCAGTGCGCCCCGAAGGC
>JAUNEQ010000004.1:30712-35734 GCA_030525445.1 Coriobacteriia bacterium
ATGGAAGGAGACTCATGGCTGAGATTGAGTACGATTTTGATGTAATCGTAGTCGGCGGCGGCATGTCCGGCCTCGTGGCCGCTTACGAGCTTGCCAAAGCCGAGAAGTCCGTCCTGGTCATGGAGCGCGGCGAGTATTGCGGCGCCAAGAACATGACCGGCGGCCGTGTGTACGCTCACTCCCTGCGCAAGGTTTTCGGCGACGCCCTCGAGGACGCGCCGTTCCAGCGCAAGATCGTGCACGAGAAGCTTTCGCTGATGAACAAGGATGGCCTGTTCACCCTTGACACCACCACCCCCGAGTTCCGCGAGCAGAAGAACGAGTCCTACTCGATCCTGCGCGCACCCTTCGACCAGTGGATGGCCGAGCAGTGCGAGGACATGGGCGTCGAGATCATGTGCGGCATGCCCGTCGAGGACCTGCTGAAGGGCGAGGACGGCTTCATCAACGGCATCGCCGTTGGCAAGGAAGAGGATGGCACCCGCGAGGAGATGCACGCCAAGGTCATCATGCTGTGCGACGGCGCGAACTCCCTGCTCATCCAGAAGGCTGGCCTCACCGACCAGGCTGCCCCCACCACCCACGAGATGGCTGTGGGCGCCAAGGAGGTCATCGAGCTCGGCGCTGACGTCATCGAGGACCGCTTCGGCGTGGCCCCGGGCGAGGGCACCGCTTGGATGTTCGCTGGCGAGCTGACCGACGGCAAGCCCGGCGGCCTGGCCCTCTACACGAACGAGGACAGCGTCTCCATCTGCATGGTTGTGCCGATCGCCGGCCTCATCGAGAGCAACGTCCCGGTGTACCAGCAGCTCGAGAACTTCAAGAACCGCGAGGAGATCAAGCCCCTGCTGAAGGGCGGCAAGACGGTCGAGTATTCCGGCCACATGGTCCCCGAAGGCGGCTACAACATGCTGCAGCGCCACAAGCTGGTGGGCAACGGCGTCGTTGCCTGCGGCGACAACGTTGGCCTGTGCATCAACTCCGGCTACTCCGTGCGCGGCATGGACCTTGCCGTGACCTCCGGCCAGCTGGCCGCCGAGGCCGTGAGCAAGGCCATCGACAATGACGACTTCTCCGCCGCCGGCCTGGGCTCCTACAAGACGGCCCTCGACGCCAGCTACGTGGTGAAGGACCTCAAGAACTTCCAGAAGTTCCCCGAGTTCATGGACAACGACCTTGGCATGCTGTGGGATAACACCCTCTCCGACATGGTGCTGAACATCTTCAAGAAGCTCTACATCGTTGACGGCACGGGTGAGATTCCGGTGAAGCAGAAGATTATGCCGCTGGTCAAGGAAGTCGGCATCTTCAAGATTGCCAAACTCGCAATGAAGGGGATGAAGGCACTATGAGCTATCCTGAGATCACCGTTAACGTTGACGAGAAGCTTGCCCTTAACAAGTTCAACGTCAACGAGGAGTATCCGCACATCGAAGTGCAGGAAAACGCCCCCGAATCTGAGTTCCGCAAGCTCGTTTTGGCGTGCCCCGCGGCCCTCTTCAAGGTGGATGCTGAAGGCAACCAGTCCTACGACTACGCCGGCTGCCTCGAGTGCGGCACGTGCCGCGTCGTTGCCGGCTCGACCATCATCAAGAAGTGGACGTTCCCGATCATGGGCATCGAGGGCGGCTCTGGCGTGCAGTACCTGTACGGCTAAGCACCAGCGATAATTCCGCTTTGAAGAAAGGCTCCCTCCGGGGAGCCTTTCCTTTTGCTGGATCTCTATGTTAAACCACCGTTGACATGTGCGCCCGGGGCTGGTGTCCGCCATCGGTGTCATCCCGAGCGGAGCGGGCGCAGCCCGCGGAGCCGAGGGACCTCCCGCTGGCGTGGCGTGGTCGCAGCCCCGCCTGCGGCAAGCGCCGAGGGGGATCCTTCGGCTGCGCGCCTTCGGCGCTCCGCTCAGGATGACACCGGGGGTCGCGTATTCCGTGTCAACGGTGGTTTAACACAGAGTGCTGGATACTCTGGCCCCCAGAGGATCGTGCCAAGACGTGCCTGGCTCCGCGCTCGAGCCGACACTCCCAAGCGTCATGCAGAACGCTTACAGGCGGTCTTCCAGGTCGAGTTGCATGAGGTAGACGTTCTCCCTCAGGAGCTTCATGAGGCCGCGGGAAATCTCATTTTGGTCGTAGAGGTCCTGGATCTCCTCGAGTTCGAAGCGGTAGCCCTTCCGCATGATGTCTTCGGTGTCGTCGAGGGTTTGCGCCATGAAGACGATAGACGGACTGCGGCGGATGAGGGTGTTCATGATCGCGGTATGCTCGGCCACGGCTTCGCCCAGAAGCTCGGGCGGGTACTTCGATTCGCCGGTTGCAATCTTGTTGTCCAGATACCGGATGGTTTCCTTTTCCACGAGTATGCGCAGGTTGTGGACCGCAATCTCGGTGTTGTTCTGGTCGTCGCCGGGCAGCATTTGGTGAATGAAGACGCCGACCGAGCGGAATGATGTCATGATGCGGCGCTGCGCGGCCCGCACGATCCACCGTTTGCTGCGGTGGTGCGTGAGGATTTGCTCTTGCATCGCAAGGCGGCGGGCGAGACGGTATGCGGTCGCAGCGTCGATCTGGTCGGTGTCGAGCAAATGCGTGAGGTAGCGTTGCTGGTGCCGGACGATTTCCACCTTCAAATGGCGTTGCATGTTCTCGATCTGCTTGTCGCTTATCTCGTCGCTTTCCGAAATGATGCGCTGGATGCGGTCGTTGTACATCGAGATGACGGCGCGCGTTGCGTTTGCGTTCGATTCGCGCTGTTCCGACGAGAGCCGTTGGATGACGTTTCGCAGGATCTCGATGCGCAGGCCGGCGCGCTCTTCGTATTCGATTGCCACTTCGCTCTTCTTGGGGGTGGGGGAGACGAGAGGCAAGATGAAGTTAGCGAGGGCGAGCGTGCACAGAATGACGCCCGATGCGACGAAGATGAGCAAGTCGCGGTCGGGGAAGGGCTCGCCGTTTCCGATGGTGTAGGGGATGGAGAGGATGATCGACAGCGTGACCGCGCCCTTCGGCCCGCCAATGGTGAGGGCGAGGCAGCTGAGCACGCGTTTGAGGTTCAGTTTCGAGCGCTGATTTGTCACCGGGTGTTTGTGGAGCCGCTCCATCACGAGGATCCAGGCGAAACGTACGAGCACGATCACGACGGTGATCGCGAGCACGAGCCCGATGAGGACGCCGTTGTTGACATAGGGGGTTTGCCAGGTCGTCGTGAACGCGAGCGGAAGCTCGAGGCCCAGGATGACGAACACGATGCCGTTGAGCGCGAAGGAGATGACCTTCCACACATTGTCCTGGTGGATGTTCAGCCGCGAAACGGTGGGGCCGATGCGGCGGTCCTGGTAACTCGATATGACGAGCCCGCAGGCGACGACCGCGAGAATGCCGCTCACGTGAATTGCTTCGGATGCCATATACACGAGGAACGGGGTGATGATGTCGAGCAGGGAGAAGAACGTGATGGATTCGAGGCCCATGTCGCGCACCCGCTGGTTGATGAAGTGGATGATGAGGGCGACGATGATGCCCAGGGCGATGCCGCCGAAGAATTCCACGACGAAGTCGACGGCGGCGCTTTCCACGGAGTAGAAGCCCGTGACGGTCGCGGCGATCGCGAACTGGAACGCGACGACGCCGGATGCGTCGTTGAGCAGGCATTCTCCGTTGAGCAGCGCATTCTCGCGGCGGGTGAGCTTGACTTCGCTCTTCATCGAGCTCACGGCGACCGCGTCGGTTGGGCCCAGGGCCGCGCCAAGGGCCATCGCGGCGGCAAGCGGCACCGAAGGGATGAGCAGGTGGAGCGAGAAACCCACGATGAGCATGATGGCGACGACCAAGCCGATGGCGAGCGAGAGCACGCTGCGGTGCTGCCGCCAGAGCGAGGTGCGGTCGGTCTTCTTCGCTTCGTAGTAGAGCAACGGTGCGATGAACAGCAGGAGGAAGATATCCGGCGAGATATCGAGCGTGATGGGATTCCATGAAAGCAGCGCGATGACCACGCCGAGCGCTATTTGGATGAGCGGCATGGAGATGCGGGGAATGAGCTCGTCGAGGACGGCGGAAACGAGTACCGCCGCGGATACCAGGAGGATGAATTCAAGTGTCGCCAATTCAGCCCTCCTCGCCATTTCGCCCGCGCTTTCGCTTTAGAGAATACCATGGGTGAAGGTCGGGATTGGGGCTTGAGCATCGTGAAATGCCGGTAAGTTGCCGGACATTCATTGTTGGTACCGCTTTGCGGAAAGGGGCGGATAAGTTTGTATATACACGTTCATTCTGAGATAAGAACTTCGCAGTGAGCGTGGTCGGCCCACAAGACGATACACATCTGGTGGGACAGCACACCACCGTTCCCGGGCGTCCCTCCACGATGTTATTGGACATGAAAAAAGCCCCAGGGTAGGGGCGTTGAATTCAAGATGGTGGACCGGCGGGGACTCCCGCGTTGCTTCGCAACGCTCCATTCCCCATAGGGACTATTGTGTTTCGGGGGCGATTGCAGGCAATCGCCCATTCTCGCTGAAAAAGCGCCACTGGCGCTTTTTCCGGGCGCTCGAATCACAAGTGCTCGGGGGAAATCGCTAAAACGCGCCACCGGCGCGTTTCTTCACGCGATTTCACCTCACGGTTCCCGAAGGGACGCACCCGCGCCGAGTCCAAGGGATGGCAGTGGACATGAAAAAAGCCCCAGGGTAGGGGCGTTGAATTCAAGATGGTGGACCGGCGGGGACTCGAACCCCGGACCTTGGGATTAAGAGTCCCCTGCTCTACCAACTAAGCTACCGGTCCATGGTAAATATGTTCCGCTCGAAAGCGCTTGGCTATTCTAAGCGAGTTTCTTGCGCGATGCAAGACCTTTTTTCAAAGGGCGCCTGGGGTGGGTAATCGGACTCGAACCGACGACCTCCAGAGCCACAATCTGGCGTTCTAGCCAACTGAACTATACCCACCGTGGCGCAAGCAAGCACTATACCCGACCATGCATTTCCGCGCAAGGAAATCTTGCATCTCGGCATATCTCCACAAATCG
>JAUNEQ010000066.1:0-3972 GCA_030525445.1 Coriobacteriia bacterium
TTGTCATCCCGAGCGAAGCGCCGAAGGCGCGTAGTCGAGGGACCTCTACAACCAAAGGCTACTGTCCCCCTCGGTTCAAACCAGCCCCCGCGTGCACTCAGGTATAATGACCAGAGCAAACAACCTGGCCGGGGGAACGGTATGACCGACGCCAAAGAACAAGAGAGCAACGCGGGCGAGGGCCAACGCATCAAGGGCGTGCGCATTCGCGTGCTCAACGTCGTGATGGTCGTGCTGGCCAGCTTCGTGGCGCTCGTGTTCCTGCAGGCCGTGCAGCAAACCAACGATGCCTACAACGAGCTCGAGACGGCTTCCAACCACTACGTCGCGTGCGAGGCGGCCTCGAACCAGATGAAAGAGGCGTCCAACTACCTCACCGTGCAGGTGCGCACGTTCGCGGTGACCCAAGACCTCACCTACCTGAACCGCTATTTCGAGGAAGCGGTGGATACCCAGCGTCGCGAGAAGGCGATCGCCACGCTCGAGGAGAACTTGCCCGATGGCGATTCCCGGAAGTACCTGAGTGCCTCGCTCGACCATTCGCGCAAGCTCATGAACCGCGAGTACTATTCGATGCGCCTGGTGGTGGAGGCGAAGGGCTACATCATCGACGAGAAGGCCTCGGCGCTCAACGACGTGAAGCTGCGGGCGGAAGACGCCGCCCTCTCGGCGGATGAGAAGATCGCGCTCGCGACCTCCATGGTCTACGACGAGACGTACGCGGACGAAGTCGCCACGATCGAGAACAACGTCACGCTGTGCAAGCAAAGCCTCATCGAAGGCTTCCAGGGCGTGCAAGCGAGGAATTCCGAATTGCTGCATTCGCTGCTGTTCCGCCAGCAGGTGCTCACCTGGCTCATGCTCGCGGTGGTCATCGCGCTCATCGTCTCGTTCATCGTGGTCATCCTGTGGCCCATTCAGCACTACATCACGCGCATCGCGAACAACGAGCCGCTGCCGATGGTCGGCGCGTACGAGCTGCGCTACCTGGCGCACGAGTACAACGCGATGTACGAGGAGAGCCTGCGCAGCCGCAGCCAGCTGAAACACGAGGCGGAGCACGACTTCCTCACCGGGCTGTACAACCGCGGCGTGTTCGAGAAGCTGCTCTACGCGTACCGCAAGGAATCCATCGCGCTGCTGCTCATCGACGCCGACTACTTCAAGACGGTTAACGACACGCTCGGCCACGACGGTGGCGACGCGATGCTGCAGAAGCTGGGCAACCAGCTCACCAAGACCTTCCGTGCGAGCGACTTCCCGTGCCGCATCGGTGGCGACGAGTTCGCCGTCATCATGACCGATATCGGCCCCGAGCTGCGTGACGTCGTGCTGGCCAGGGTGAATAGCGTGAAGGAGGGCATGCGCGACACGTCCGACGGCCTGCCCGTGATGACACTTTCCGTGGGCATCGCCTTCAGCGGCAGCACCGGCATGGACGCCGAAGAGCTGTTCAAGCACGCGGACAACGCCCTCTACATCGTGAAAGAAGCCGGCCGCGACGGCTACCACTTCTACGACGAACAATAGCTGGGACAAAACGCCCCGCAGCATATGGGACAGCCCCGCTGCTGTTTTGTCCCACGCCGGCGGGCGCCCCATCCCCCCCTTGTCCCGAGTGGGTCCATTCCCCTTGCCGCGAGTGAATTCATCTCATTTTGTCATCCCGAGCGGAGGCGGCGCAGCCGCCGGAGTCGAGGGATCTCCCGCAACCCGGAAGAGGCCCCTTGCTTCGCTCGCTCGGAACAAGAGGGGCGGGCGCCCCTATTCGTCGAAGTCGGTGGGCATATCGGGGAGGGCCGTGGTGTTCGACTGGTAGTCGGGCGTGAAGAAGTTGATGCCCAGGACGATCCAGGCGAGCAGTAGGACGTAGGAGCCCATGTCGAGCACGCTGTTGAACATGGGCAGCGGCACGAGCAAAAGCACGATGAACACCGCGGCGATGACGGCGCCGAAGACGCCTGTGGTGCGCCAGAGGCCCTTTCCTTCGATCTTCGCCTGCTTCGCGGTGGCGAGTGAGGCATACAGGAAGGCGATGGTGGCGCCGATGGATGACATGTCGATGATCCACCCCAGCACCGAGCGTCCGAGCAGCGCGAGCGCGATGGACAAGCCCAGCACCGCGCGCAGCGCGTTCGTGGGGGTGTTGTATTCGGGATGCACCTTGCCGAACCACGAAGGCAGCGCGCCGCCGCGCGCCATGGCGAATGCGAGGCGGCTTACCGCCAGGGTGAATCCGGTGACGCTGGCCATGATGGCGCCCATCGTGGCGATGTCGAGCACGATGAGCCCGCGCTGGCCCATGGTCATGTGCACGGCGTTGAACACGGGCATGGATTTCAGTCCGTCCAGGTTGGGCAGGTCCTTGATGTAGTCAACCCAGTAGGTGTAGCCGGCTGGCAGCACCGAGATGGCGGTCACGCTGAGCGTGATGTAGATGATGGCGCCCATAACGATGGCGAGAATCATGATGCCCCCGGCGCGTTTCATGCTGAAGGCGGCGTCCTCGCCGATTTGCGTGACGGTGTCGAAGCCCACGAATGCCCATGGCGCGACGGCGAGCACGCCGATGATGCCCAAAAGCGGCGATGCATCGGGCGGGAAGGCCGGCTCGAGGTGCTGGGGCGTGGCGATGGGGCTCGACCAGACGGCGATCGCGATAATGGCGACGCCCGCCACGATGCACACCGCGAACACGGCCTGCAGAATACCGGTTGCCCGCGTGCTGCGCATGGCCACGCGCGCGATGATCACGAGCACGACGATCGTCAGGACCAGTTCTGTGAGGTAGGTGTCGTAGCCCGCGAGGTTATAGCTGGGGCCGAGCTCGAGCACGTTGCCCATGAGGTCGCGGCTGATGAGCGCGAGCGCGGTGGCATTCTGCGGGATGATGGCGAGGTAGGCCAAGATGAGGAACCAGCCGCAGATGTAGCCGTGCGTGTGCCCGAATTCCTCGTTCGCGAAGACGTAGGCGCCGCCGGCCACGGGGTAGCGGTTCACCATGAAATGCAGGTTGAGTGCGATGATGACCATGATGAGCGCCGCGATGATGAAGGCGATTGCGGTGCCCAGCGGCCCCGCGGTGTCCAGGAAGGTGGTTCCGGGCATGACGAAAGCGCCCCAGCCGACGATGCCGCCGAGGGCGAGCGCCCATGCCTCGAACGAGGTCAAACGGGGCGTGAATTTTCCGTTCCGCGCCATGCCAGGCCTTCGCCGGTTCTAGAAGCGGCGTGCGTGGTGGCGATGAACGGATTGGCTATGGGGATGTCTGAAAGCCCGAGGCTCCTTGCCGGCGATGTGCGCGTGTTTGGAAGTCGCGCAGGTGCGCGGGGAAATGGCAAGTTGCAACATGGAAAACTCCTCACAGTCGTACGTTGACGTTTGTGCTCGTGAAAACCTGAATCTGATATGCAAGACGTACGCAGATTATACGTCCTGATAACGCCAACCCACATGAGGAACTCTATGAATGAGGTGCGTTTTTAATAATTGCGCAAATCTGCACAGCTAAAACCCTGCGAACGATCGCCTGGATGGGACAGAACGCAGCATATGGAACGCCCTCGGGATGTCAGCGAAACAGCAGCCATTCCAAAGGCGTCCCATATGCTGCGGGGCGTCCTGTCCCATCTTAGAAATCTCAATTCGTCTGCGAGACGTAATCTAAGTGTGAATGGCTAAGATTTTGTGAATGCGCCTTGCATTCGATATTCTGCGTGCTAGTATGCCAGTTAGCAGTCGGGAGGAACCACTGCTAAACCACGGTAATAATTCCCGCGCCATGCGGGATGAGGCAGTTGAAAGGAAGATAAACATGAGTTTGATTCCCCTGGGCGATCGCGTCCTCATCAAGCAGGATGAAGCTGAGCAGACCACCGCTTCCGGCCTGTTCCTGGCTAGCGAATCCAAGGAAAAGCCGCAGTCTGGCGTCGTCATCGCCGCTGGCGAGGGCAAGCGCGACAAGGACGGCAA
>JAUNEQ010000066.1:4072-10190 GCA_030525445.1 Coriobacteriia bacterium
CGCAGTCTGGCGTCGTCATCGCCGCTGGCGAGGGCAAGCGCGACAAGGACGGCAATCTCATCCCCGTGCTCGTGAAGCCGGGCGACCACGTGGTGTTCGCGAAGTACGGCACCAACGAGATCGATGTCGACGGCGAGAAGCTCCTGCTCATGCGCGCCGAGGACATCTACGCCAAGTACGCCGACTAATTGCTGGCGCACCCGCTTGTCATCCTGAGCGGAGGCGGCGAAGCCGCCGGAGTCGAAGGAACTCCCGCAACCTTGGGGGCCCTTCAACCGAGTGAATAAACCTTCAAGAAAGGAACCATAACCATGGCAAAAGACATCAAGTTCCAGGAGGAGGCTCGCAGCGGTCTTGCCGCTGGCGTGAAGAAGCTCTCCGATGCCGTGAGCGTCACCCTTGGCCCCAAGGGCCGTTATGTCGCGCTCGAGAAGTCCTACGGCGCTCCGGTCGTCACCAACGACGGCGTCACCGTCGCCCGTGACATCGAGCTCGAGGATCCCATCGAGAACATGGGCGCCCAGCTGGTGAAGGAGGTCGCCGTCAAGACCAACGACGTCGCCGGCGACGGCACCACCACCGCCACCCTGCTCGCCAGCGTCATCGTGAACGAGGGCCTGCGCAACGTCACCGCCGGTGCTGACGCCCTGGCCATCCGCCGCGGCATCGACAAGGCCGTGAACGCCATCGTCGAGCAGATCAAGGAGGACGCTATCGAGGTGTCCACCACCGAGCAGATCGCGAGCGTCGGCGCTATTTCCGCCGGCGACGACGAGATCGGCCAGAAGATCGCCGAGGCCATGGACGCTGTCGGCCGTGACGGCGCCATCTCCGTCGAGGATTCCCAGACCTTCGGCTTCGACGTCGAGGTCGTCGAGGGCATGCAGTACGACCGCGGCTACATCAGCCCGTACATGGCCACCGACATGGACCGCATGGAGGCCGACCTCAAGGATCCGTACATCCTGCTCACCGACCAGAAGATTTCCAACATCCAGGACCTCGTGCCGCTGCTGGAGACCGTCATGCAGTCCGGCCGCCCGCTGCTCGTGGTTGCCGAGGATGTCGAGGGTGAGGCTCTGGCCACCCTGCTGCTGAACAAGCTGCGCGGCACCCTGAACGTCACCGCCATCAAGGCCCCGGGCTTCGGCGACCGTCGTAAGCGCATCCTCGAGGACATCGCCATCGTCACCGGCGGCACCGTGGTCGACAAGGACTTCGGCCTCACGCTCGCCGACGCGACCCCCGACATGCTGGGCACCGCCAAGACCGTGAAGATTACCAAGGACAACACCCTCATCGTTGACGGTGCTGGCGATAAGCAGGCCATCGAGGACCGCATCAAGCAGATCAAGGCCGAGATCGAGCGCGTCGAGTCCGATTTCGACCGCGAGAAGCTCCAGGAGCGCCTTGCCAAGATCTCCGGCGGCGTTGCCGTCCTGAAGGTCGGCGCTGCCACCGAGAGCGAGCTCAAGGAGAAGAAGTCCCGCATCGAGGACGCCCTGCAGGCCACCCGCGCTGCTGTTGAAGAGGGCATCGTTGCTGGCGGCGGCGTGGCGCTCATCGACGCCCTGCCCGCGCTTGACACCGTCGAGGTTTCCGACGACGACGAGAAGGTCGGCATCGAGATCATCCGCAAGGCCCTCGAGGCTCCGATGCGCGTGATCGCCAAGAACGCTGGCTACGAAGGCTCCGTCGAGGTTGCCACCGTCAAGGGCCTCCCGAAGGGCGAGGGCCGCAACTTCGCCACCGGCGAGTTCGGCAACATGATCGCCATGGGCGTGAACGACCCGGTGAAGGTCACCCGCACCGCGCTGCAGTCCGCTGCTTCCGTGGCTGGCCTCATCCTCATCACCGAGGCTACCGTGAACGAGATCCCGAAGGAGGGTCCGGACCTGTCCGCGCTCGCCGGTGCTGCCGGCGGCATGGGCGGCATGATGTAATCCGCGCCATATCGCACGCGTAACGCTCCCCGGGAACGCCCCGTTCCCGGGGAGCTTTTTTATCCCGCCACCCCTCCATCGTCATCCCAAGCAAAGTGCCAGGAAAACATTTGCGTGCGACGTTTATTTCCGATAAAGTACGTCTGGAAAAGAAGGAAGGCGGTCCTACGGGGCCGCCTTCCGGCATTCTTGGACAAAATGAGCGTTTGCTCATGTGAGAAAGAGCGAAATGGAACTGTTAACGGATATCCTCATCGACGCAACGATGGACACGCTGAAGCTCGTGCCGTTCTTGTTCGTTTGTTACCTGCTAATGGAGTACATCGAGCACAAGGCGGGCGACCGCGCGGCAGCCGCCATCCGCAACACCCGTGCGGCAGGGCCGTTCGTGGGTGCGCTGCTGGGCGCGTTCCCCCAGTGCGGGTTCAGTGCGGCGGCGGGCACGCTGTACGCGGGGCGCGTCATCACCATCGGCACGCTCATCGCGGTGTTTCTGGCCACGTCCGACGAGATGCTGCCGATTTTCATCGCGGAACAAGTGGATGCGCGCATCATCCTCGAGGTGCTGGGCTGCAAAGTCGCCATCGGCATGATCATGGGCTTCGTCATCGACCTCGTGTTGCGCCTCACGCATCGCGACCCGCATCCGCACCTGCACATCCATGAGCTGTGCGAGCAAGACGGCTGCGACTGCGACTGCGATAACTGCGAGCTTGCGTTGGAGGCCAAGGCCTCGCAGGAGGCGGGCCACGATCACGGCCATAGCCATGACCACGACCACGACGGCCACCATCATCATGGGAGCATCGCGGGCAGCGCCCTCCACCACACCCTGCAGGTAACGGTGTTCATCTTCCTCATCACGCTCGTGCTCAACGGTGCCATCGAGTTCATCGGCGAGGAGGCGTTCGGCGCGTTTATCGCGGCGAACCCGGCGCTTTCCATCGTGGCGAGCGGCATTGTCGGCCTCATTCCCAATTGCGCGGCGAGCGTCGTGATCACCGAGCTGTATCTGGATGGCGTCCTGGGCACCGGCGCCCTCATGTCGGGCCTGCTCGTGAGCGCGGGCATCGGCCTGCTCGTCCTGCTGCGCACCAACCGCAACTGGCGTGAGACGCTCGATATCGTCCTGCTGCTGCTCGTGTGCGGCATCATCTGGGGGTTCATCTTCCAGGCCACGGGCGTTGTCTTTGCGTAATCGATTGCCGGGCTGGTGCCCTTGGCGCAATGCGACCGAGCGTTGCGCCAATGTCGACCCGTTCGGGGGATGATTGGGCGCCCGATGGCAGGCGGGCTCGAGCGATTATGCAACGGGACGCCGGGATTGTCCAAGAATATGCAGGCAGAGTCTTTGCGGTCGCCGATTTTGCATGGCGTCAGAACAAAAATGCCAAAAAATCGAGGATATCAGTGTTTTGACGGTGCGATTCCGACACCCGGCAGAGAGAAGACACCCGTTTGGCCAGGTGAGAGATGCCGTCTGTGGTGTGCATAAAACGAGGCGGTTGAGAAAACACTGATATCCTCGATATTTTGGCATTTTCACCGAAATCCCGTGCAAGGGAAGCCTGAAACTGCCAAAAACGGCCGTATTTCCCCCTTAAACCACAACATGTTGTGTCAAGACCGGATTGAGCGCAGGAAAACACCTATTAACACCAGTGAGCACCTACATATTGTGTTGGTAACCAAAATGAGCTGCGGACTCGCGGACGCAAAGGGGCTACGGTGCTGGCAGCTAATCCGCTGGGTCCTCACACAAGCTTGCAGCTCGAATCCCTGCGGCCTGGTGCGGCCTCGGGGATGCGGCGAAAACGTGCTTGAGAGCAAGAAGGAAAAGGAACTTTGGCTGGGCCGCAGGGATTCCCGCCTTGCTGCGCAAGGCTCCATTCCCCTCGCGCAGGCGCTCGGGGGGAATTCCTAAAACGCCCCACCGGGGCGTTTCTTCACGGAATTCCACCTCGCGGTTCGAATCCCTGCGGCCTGGTGCGGCCTCGGGGATGCGGCGAAAACGTGCTTGAGAGCAAGAAGGAAAAGGAACTTTGGCTGGGCCGCAGGGATTCGAACCCCGATAGCGGGTACCAAAAACCCGAGTCCTGACCGTTGGACGACGGCCCAGCAAAAGAAAAAAGCATCGCGAATGGTGGGCCGTGAGGGAATCGAACCCGCGACCTTGGGATTAAAAGTCCCCTGCTCTGCCAACTGAGCTAACGGCCCACGTCGCGAAATGCACGCACGATTGTAACCGTGCGTGCCCCCTCCGGTCAAACGTAAAGGCCTGCATCTATGCGGTTTTTCCGTGGCGCGTGCCCGCATGCCCGCGCGCAAGTCCTGTTTCACGCTTGCGACCGCCAACAGCGCGCGGCAAACAGCGGATTAAGCAATTCCGCCAAAGTGTAAAAATCGCCTTTTCCGTCGCCGAAATCAGCCCCGCTATATCGCAAGAATGCGCGTATCATCTGCGGTAACTTATGGAAATGGGCATCCGCCCATCGCCGTAGGCCGTGCGCGGAACGCATCCGCGGCACGACTGAATCAGGGAGTTGGCTGGAATGCGACCGAAGGTCCCGGTGCCGCTTGCCCGTGGTCGCCTTTAGTCCGCGCGTGAGAGGAGACCGCATGAATTTCGCCCTGGAACCGAATCAAAACGAGTACTTCGCAGAAGGCAACTACGAGATCACCGACGAAACCTGGAATCTCCTGAAGGGCGCGATCGACACGCACGTGCACGCCAACCCCACGATGGACAACGGCTTCGTGCTCGACGACTTCGAGCTCGTGCAGGAATACGAGGCCGCCGGCCTGGACGGCGTGGCCATCAAGTGCCATGAGTTCGGCAGCTTCTACCGCGCGCAGATCGCCCAAAAGTACGCCGTGAAGGGCGACGCGTTCAAGGTCTACGGCACCATCGTGCTCAACGAGAACGTCGGTGGCCTGAATCCCTGCGCCGTCGAAAGCGCGCTGCGCGCGGGCGCCAAGACCGTCTTCATGCCCACGTTCTGCGCGCGCCACCAGCACGACATCTGGGCGGGCGACATCTGCTACCCGCACTATTCCGAAGAAATGCTGTCCGGCGCATGCGAGACCTATTCGGCCGAAGGCATTTACCTGTTCGACGAGAACGACGAGCTGCGCCCCGAAGTCCTGGAGATCCTCGCGCTCGTCCGCGACTACAACGCGGTCATCTCCTCGGGCCACATCTCCAACCGCGAGGGCCTGGCGCTCTTCCGCAAGGGCCACGAGATGGGCTGCAAGAAGATGGTGTACCAGCACATCGATTGGCGCACCTGCGAGATGAGCGTCGCCATGCAGCGCGAAATGGCATCGCTCGGCGTGAAGATGGAGAAGTCCTTCTACGAGTTCGACGTCGACCGCTCCATGAAGTCGTTCCTGTACACCGGCACGAAGCCGTCCGACTACGTGATGAGCTCCGACCAGGGCATGTTCCCGGCGCTGCGCGCGCTTCGCGGGTTCGCCTGCAACGTGCAAGAGCACCTCAACCACGGCGTGCCGGCCGCCGACCTGCGCGTGATGTTGCAAGACGTGCCGCACTTCCTGATGGAAGGCTAGAAGGGCAGGGCGCCCCGGCCTGGGGCGAACCCCCAGGCCGGGGCGTCCAGAATCGCTCCAAAACCGGGCGCGGAATACCCTCGCGCGAGCAGGTTGTTTGAGGATTTTGCGCAGGTCGTGAGCGTCGAAGCCTCCTACAAAAGTTTTGCTAGAATGTCCATTTGTCGCTTTATGTCATTTAGCCGCGAAGGAGCACTCTTGAGCAAAGACGATGTTATCGAACTCGAAGGCAAGGTCATCGAAGCCCTTCCTAACGCCATGTTTAGGGTCGAGCTCGAAAACGGACACAACATCTTGGCCCACATCTCGGGAAAGATGCGCATGCATTACATCAAGATTCTCCCCGGTGACCGTGTGACGGTGGAGCTGTCGGTCTACGACCTGGACCGCGGCCGCATCACCTACCGCTTCAAATAAGCGTCAAGAATCCGCACGCTCGGGCACCGAAGTGTGTGGTTTATGTGCGCCCTGCAACCGTAGGGCACTCGGTGCAAGACCAAGAGGTTAATCGCCTGCGGCTGGGCGTGAATATAGAAGATGAAACGCAGTACCGAAAGGAAATGAATTATGAAGGTACGTCCTTCGGTCAAGAAGATGTGCGACAA
>JAUNEQ010000005.1 GCA_030525445.1 Coriobacteriia bacterium
GGGCGAAACCAAGGTTTGAGGTACGCGATTCTTGCCAGGGCAAAGTAGCAGCCAAAACAGCCATGAGTAACCGCAGGTCACAGCTTTATTATTCTCTATATAGAATAGTTATATTGCGGCATGCTCGAAATTCGCATACCTCAAACCTTGGTTTTGCCCTCAAATCGGGGTGTTTTGGATCGAGGTCTGGCTAGGAGGGCGGGTTTCTCTCGCCATCCCCCACCAGATTAGCGGAGGCGCTCCAGATAGGCGGCTGCAGCGGCACGCGCGCGGGCGTCCACTTCTTCCAGCTGCTCCAAGCTCTCGACCGGTTGCACATCGCACGCATCCATCGCGGCCTCCACGGCATCGGCGATGGAGAGGAACGGGCAATTGCCGGCAAGGAACGTCGCCACCGCCACCTCGTTAGCGGCGTTCATCGCCGCGGGCAGCGTGCCGCCCCTGCTGCCCGCCGCACGGGCAAGCGCGAGGCAACGGAACGTCTGCGTATCGGGCGCGGCGAACTCCAAGCTCCCCAGCTGCCGGAAATCGAGCGGCTGCACCGGCGCGTGCCACCGTTCGGGATAGCTCAGCGCGAACTGGATGGGGATGCGCATATCGGTGGTACCCAGATGCGCCTTCACGCTGCCATCGGAAAACTCCACCATGGAGTGGATCGCGCTCTGCGGCTGCACCACGACCTCGATCTTCTCGTAGGGCATCGCAAACAGGTGGTGCGCCTCGATGACCTCGAGGCCCTTGTTCATCAGCGTCGCCGAATCGATGGTGATCTTCAATCCCATCTTCCACGTGGGATGGTTCAGGGCCTGCGCCACCGTCACGCCCGCGAGGTCGGCACGCGTCTTGCCGCGGAAGGGACCGCCCGACGCCGTCACCCACAGGCGCACGACCTCATCGGGGTTCTCGCCCAGCAGGCATTGGTAGATGGCGCCATGCTCCGAATCGATGGGCAGCAGCGTCTCGTGCGTGCTCATGGGAATGAGCAGATCGCCGCCCACCACGAGCGACTCCTTGTTGGCAAGCGCCAGCACCTTGCCGGCGCGCAGCGCCTCATAACTCGCCCGCAGGCCTGCAGCACCCACCAAGGCGTTCACCACGAGGTCGACCTCGGGCATGCGGCATAGCTCCAACACGGCATCAGGCCCACAAGCGGCTTCGGCAACGCCTTCCAAGGATGCGCGCACGTGAGCCATCTCGTCTGCGGACAGCTTGGTCCCCACCGCCACATGCGGCACGCCGAACTCGCGCGCCTGCGCGCATACCGTCTGCACGCTCGAGTTCACCGCCAAGCCCACGATGCTCAGGCGTTCGGGATTCTGCCGCACCACATCGAGCGTCTGCGTCCCGATGGACCCAGTGGATCCTAAAACGACGATGTTGCGATGTTCGGGCGCGCGTGCAAACATGGCGCTTTCCTCTCCCCAGCTGTAATTGGACCGTCATTCATCATACACTGATTCCCCATCGCCCGAGAGAACGCCCTCGATGGAAGCGAGCGGCTAGAGGATGACGTTGGGCAGGCAACCGCCCATTGTGAGCAGAATCGCCGCCGTCACAGACGCGAGGAACAGCGAGTCGCAGCGGTCGAGCAAGCCGCCGTGGCCCGGCATGATCGTGCCGGAATCCTTCACGCCCACGTTGCGCTTGATGCGGCTCTCCACGAGGTCGCCGAGCACCTCCATGCCGCCGCACACCAGGCCGAAGATGAGCGCCATCCAGATGGGCATCTGCACGCCCGGCACGAACGACATGGCGACCCACATGATCATGCTGAAGATGAGGCCGGCGATGAAACCTTCCCAGCTCTTCTTGGGACTCGTCTTGGGCGCGAGCTTATGCTTGCCGATCTTCGATCCCACGATGTAGGCAAACGCATCGTTTCCCCAGATGGAAAGCAAGAGCAAGAATACCAGCAAGCCGCCCCATGGCTCCGCGAGCGCCTGGCGGATGACGATGATGCCCGAAAGCATGAGCCCGGTGTACATGGCGCCGAACAGCGTGATGCACACGTCGGTGATGCGAGACCGCATCCAATATGTGTACCACACCAGCAACACGAGCAGCAGGGCAAACGTCACGAC
Source organism: Coriobacteriia bacterium (assembly GCA_030525445.1). Lineage (GTDB taxonomy): Bacteria > Actinomycetota > Coriobacteriia > Coriobacteriales > Eggerthellaceae > UMGS1519. Next base: position 2,082 of record JAUNEQ010000005.1, read on the forward strand.
GGCAACGCCCTTCAGCCCCCACAGCCACATGCTGAACGGATAGCATACGGCGGCCACGATGCCGATGGCCTCATTGGGCAGCTTGGCGTCGTTGCGCAAGATGAAGTAGAACTCGCCCGCGCAGATGGCGGCCGTCACCGCGAGCATGATGACGGTGGTGATGTCGTTGATGAGCACACCGGCCGAAGTGAGCGTAATGTACACGGCGCCAGTGCGCAAGCGAACCTGGAAGCTGCTCGCGTTCTTGAAGCGATCGGGCGTCTTCTCGTACGCTTTCGCCTTCGCGCGGGCGCCCATGCTCGTTTCCGTGTTCACCGGCTCCTGGTTCTTGATGCGTCGGAAAAAACCGCTCATGCGCTACACTCCCCCAAACCGGCGATTGCGTCCCTGGTAGGACAGCAACGCGCGCAGGAACTCGTAGCGGTCGAAATCGGGCCACAGCACATCGGTGACATAAAACTCGGAATAGGCGATTTGCCACAACAGGAAATTGGAAACGCGCAGCTCCCCGCTCGTGCGGATGACGAGCTCGGGGTCGGGAATGCCCGCCGTGTATAGGCCCTGCTCCACGATAGCCTCATCGATTGCGGGAACCTCTCCCGTCTCGGCGGCTTGCTGCGCGATGGCCTGCATGCTGTGGATAATCTCTTGACGGGCGCCGTAGTTCACGGCAACCACGAGCGTCATGCCCGTGTTGTCTTTGGTCTGCTCCCAAGCCTCCTCGAACGCATGGCGCGTCGCCTCGGGAAGGATGCTCAGATCGCCGATGGTCATCACGCGGACGTTTTCCTCGTCGAGGCCGTCGACCTCGGCGAGCATCGTCTTCGCGAACAGATCCATGAGCCCGACGACTTCATCCTGGGGGCGCTTCCAATTCTCGGTGGAAAACGAGTAGATCGTGAGATAACGCACGCCCACATCGCTCGCGCAGCGAATGGTCTCGCGCACGGCCTCGATGCCGGCTTTGTGGCCGCGCAGGCGGTTGAGCGCGCGCTTCTTCGCCCACCGGCCATTGCCGTCCATGATGACGGCCACATGCTGCGGCACGCGCCCAGCGTCCAACGCGGCGGGATTCAACCCCACCGGTGGATTCGGGAAGATGTAGTCAAGCGGTTTGTTCAACTGAAACCTTAGATAGTCATGATTTCGGCTTCTTTTTTCTTGAAGACCTCATCGACCTTGGCCACGTACTTGTCCGTGAGCTTCTGGACATCGGCTTCACCGCGACGCTGGTCGTCTTCGGTGATCTCGCCGGCCTTCTCGGCCTTCTCCAGATCCTCGTTCGCATCGCGGCGGACAGCGCGGATGCGCACGCGCGCTTCCTCGCTGTAGGTCTTGCACTGCTTCACGAACTCGCGACGACGCTCCTCGGTGAGCGACGGGAACGGAAGGCGCAGGCGCTGGCCGTCGTTGCTAGGCGTCACGCCGATGTTGCTCTGCATGATGGCATGCTCGATGGCGCCAAGGACACCCTTGTCCCAAGGCTCGATGATCAACATGTGCGCGTCGGGCGTCTTGATGGCCGCCATCTGGTTGATGGGCGTGGGAACGCCGTAGTAGTCGACGCGAATCTTGTCGAGAATCATGGCGTTGGCGCGGCCGGTGCGCACCGAAGCGAACGCCACCTCGAGCGAGTCAATCGCCTTTTCCATGCCCTCCTCGGCTTCGAGCATAATCTCGTCAATCATTTCAGAGCCTTTCACTTATTCCGTCTCGTCTGGAAAACACGTTCAATCATTATACGCTTTACGCTACTGTACCGTGGTTCCCACGTCCTCGCCCTTCAACACGCGGGCGATATTGCCGGGTACCGTCATGTCGAACACGAGGATGGGCAGGTTGTTGTCCATGCACAAGCTCGTGGCGGTGCTGTCCATGACATGGAGTTCCTTGGCGAGCACCTCGAGGTAGGACAGTTTGTCGAAGCGAACGGCGTCGGGGTACTTCACCGGGTCCTTGTCGTAGATGCCGTCGACCTTCGTGGCCTTCAGCAGGGCCTCGGCGCCAATCTCGCACGCACGCAGGGCGGCCGTGGTGTCGGTGGTGAAATAGGGGTTGCCGGTGCCAGCCGCGAAGATGATGACGCGGCCCTTTTCCAGGTGGCGAACCGCCTTGCGACGGATGTAGGGTTCGCACATCTGGCGCATCTCGATGGCGCTCATCACGCGGGTGGGAATGCCCTTGCGCTCGAACGCATCCTGCAACGCAAGCGCGTTCATGCAGGTGGCGAGCATGCCGATGTAGTCCGCCTGGCTGCGCTCCATGCCCTCCGCCGAACCGGCCATGCCGCGGAAGATGTTGCCGCCGCCCACGGTGACAGCAAGCTCGATGCCGTCTTCGACGATTTCCTTCACCTGGTCGGCAAGCTCGTCGACGACTTTCGGGTCGATACCATATCCAGCCTCGCCCATGAGGGCCTCGCCGGAAAGCTTCAGCAATACGCGACGGTACTTATACGTTTGGGTCATTACGCGCTCCCATCTACTCGACGCCATCTGGCCTAGTGTACCCTAAACGGGAATGGCCCCGCACGAAGCAGGGCCATTTCTATGAAACCCGCCAAAAGCACCGCGCACATGCGGGTTTGCCTGTGGCTTTATCGCACCTAAAGCGTGCGGTTACTCGCCGCCGCGGCGCTTTTCCTTGCTGTTCGAGTCGCTACTTGCCGCGGCGTTGTTCTCCGCATCGGAGGTCAAGGTCACGTCCACGGTCTTGGTCTCGCCCTTGCGGTTGAACTCCACCGGGATGGTGTCGCCCACCTTGCTGCTGCGAATCTGCAGGATGACATCGGTCGCGCTCGTGACCTTCTTGCCGTTCACCTTGGTGATGATGTCGCCCTCTTCGATGCCGGCTTCAGCGGCGCCGGCATAGGCGGCGGCCACGTATGCGCCCTCGCTCACCGCGAGGTTGTAGCGCTCCGCGGTGGCGGCGTCCACGTTCACCAGGGAAACGCCCAGCTGCGCGTGGCTCGGCTCCTCGCCGTTCATGATCTGGTTCGCGATGGAGATGGCATAGTCGACGGGAATGGCGAAGCCCACGCCCGCGTTGCTGCCGCTATACGATGCGGCAAGCGTGTTGATGCCCACGAGCTTGCCGTCCTTGTCCACGAGCGCGCCACCCGAATTGCCCGGGTTGATGGGAGCGTCCGTCTGGATCATGTTGGCGTAGATGGCGCCGCCCTCGGTGTCCTGCAGGGACGCGGACGAACGGCTCACGGCGGACACGATGCCCGAACCCACGGACTGCTCCATGCCATACGGGGAGCCCACGGTCATGACCCACTCGCCCACCACGAGGTCGGCCGAGCTGCCCACCTCGATGGGGGTGAGGTTCTCGGCGCCGTCGATCTTGATGACGGCGAGGTCGCTCGATGCGTCGGTGCCCACGACCGTCGCGTCGTACTGCTCGTTGTTCACGGAAACCTTCAGGCTGCTCTCACCCTCGATGACGTGGTAGTTCGTGAGGATGTAGCCATCATCGGTGAGGATAACGCCGCTTCCCAGGCCGCTCATCTGCTCGCCGCTCGACTGCTGGCCGAACCACCCGAAGGACGTCTGCTCCTGATACACGTAGATACACACGACGGAGGGAAGCGTCTTCGCAGCCACCACCTCGGGAAGGGTGACGTCTCCGCCCGTGACCGAGATCGTGGTGTTCCCACCGTTGCCGCCGCTTGCCACCGGGTTCGCCGCGTCATTGCTGGGAACGGCCCCGCCGCCGAAGCTCGAGACGGCAAGCGTGATGATCGTGGCGAGCAGGGCGCCGACGACACCGGCGACCAGCGATTTCACCCAACCGCCCGCCTGCGATGCGGCGGTCGTGGCGGAATGCGCCGGCTGCACGCTCGCCGGTCGGTACGACGGGTTCGCGTAGGTCTGTTGCTGCTGCGCCACCTGCTGGGCTGCGGGCGCCTGGCGGTAGGCCGGTTGCTGGACCGGCTGGGCGGCAGGCTGCGCTGCCGGCTGCACGGGCTGGGCGGTAGGCACGCCCATAGGCTGCGCGTTCATCTGCGAGGGACGGTACGCGGGCTGCTGCGCAGGCTGCGACGGTTCCGCCGACTGCGGGACGGAAGGATTCTGGTCGGGAATGCTCGTATCGGTCATGCTTTCAACCTTTCCACGGTTTTATTCATCCAACAGAATAGCAAGTCGTAAAGACGCTTATGAAATATTCGGCATAGCCGCGACAATGGATTCACGAAATACAACGGAAAGCGTAAGCAATTGTCAACGTCACGTTACCGGTAATCTAATATAATGAACTGCATAATCTAGACTTTGATACCGCGACAAAGGAGACACCATGGACGTCTTGCAAACCATCAAGGACATCCTGCAGGAGAACCTCGACATCGACCCCGCAACCGTCACCCCCGAGAGCACGCTCGATGACCTGGGCATCGATTCGCTGGACACCGTCGAGCTCATCTGCGACCTCGAAGAGCGCTGCGGCATCGAGATGGGCTATCCGGAAGGCTTGAACACCATCAACGACGTCGTGACCTACATCAACAACCTGTAAGAAAACATGGGACGCCCCGGTTCTCGGGGCGTTCGTCCCATACGAAACGACGAGGCGAGCACATTGCTCGCCTCGCCGTTTCATACGGGACGAACGGGCGTCACCTTCAGGCAATCCTTACGCGTCTTCTTTCCCTTGCGCCAGGCGGCGGTCGATCGTCTCGAGCCGGTCGACGTGCTTCTGGCCCTCTTCGGCGATTTCGCGGAAATCCTCGATGGTCTTCTTGATGCGCGGAAGCGCAGCCTGCTTGTAGGTGCTGATGTCTTCAAGTGCCTGCAGCGTATCGGCGAACGATTCCTTGAGCGTGTCCACCGAGATGTTCGCCTCGGTCGCCTTCACCTGGATCTCGGCGCCTTGCTCCTTGAGCATGCGCGACGTGGCGGAAATCATCGAATTGGTCGCCTCGTTCAGCGAATCCACCTTGTCGAGGACGATGCGCTGGTTGTACAGCGCGCCCGCCACGGTCACGGCCACGCGCAGCGCGGAAACCGTCACGTTCTCGGCGCGGTCGACGGCGCGCATCAGCTCGAGGTTGTTGCGGCGGATGATGTTCATCGAGACGATGCCCTGCTGGTTCACCGTGAGCAGCTGCTGGAAGTCGAGGATCTTCTGGCGCAGCGGGAAGATGACTTCCTCCTCCACGAACTTGATGCGCTCGGGATCTGCAGATCCGTCGGCCTTGGCCTTGTCGCAGGCATTGGTGAGATACGCATCAAGGTCGGTCGCCATCTCGATCTGCTGGTTCAGCTGCTTGGTGAGGTCGCGCATCGCGTCCTCTTCGAGCTCGAGCGTCACGTTGTCCTGCTTGAGCGTGTCCTTGCCATGTTCAAGCGACTGCACGATGCCCGCAATCTCGGCATCAGCGGTCTTGTAGCGCTCAAAGTAACGGCGCACCGGGTCGAACAGCTTCCCGAGCACACCCGATTTCGCGAAGTCCACGCCAGATGGGTCGAGGTCTTTCATGCGAATGGCAAGCTCTTCGAGCCCACGCGCCACCTCGCCCGATTCCCCGCCCTCGCGGGAAAGCTGCGACATGCGGCGCGACAGCATCTCGTTCTTCGCGCTCGATTGCTTCATGACGTCGCTGCCAAGCGTCTCCACGGCCGAAAGGATGTCGCGGCGGTCGGCGATGGAGTCGAGGTCGACGTTCATGATCTGGTCGCCGCGTTCGTTCGCGACGCCGTCGATGGCCTCGGCATGGGCTTCGGTGACTGCAAGCTCTTGTTCTACCTGGGCTTTCGTTTCCTCGGGGTCGGGAATGCTCAAATCGAATGCCATGTCATCCACCTTTCCTTTTCGCGGAGGGCTTTCCCCTGCCACGGCTTATTGGTAGTACTTCATCTCCTCGGTGAGCGTGCGGATCTCCTGCAGGATCTCATCTCCACGGTCGGTTCGTTCGGTGCTCTCGAGCTTGCCAAGCTCGGCTTCGAGCTTATCGAGCTCGAGCAGCATCTGCCCGTTGCCGGCGACGATCTCCTTCATCCCATCGAGCCGGCCTTGGAGCATGCCCCAGCGCTCGACGGTCGTCGCGTCAGCTGTTTCGAGCGCACCGGGAACGTTGAACTGCCGCTCCATGCGCTTGAATTCATCGGAATCGAATGCCTGGATGCCATTCGCGAGCTGTGCGGTGTTATGCGAAATGGCCTTGAACGCCGAATCGGCGCCCACGGCAAACCGGTCCCAGGTGATGGTCTCGGGCTTGAATTTCGAGTCGAGCGCGGCATAGAAGCTATCGCGTTTGCGCCCGGCGCTCTCGAGTGCGTTGATGCCAGATCGTGCAAGATCTCCCACCGCATACCGGTGGACGTACTTCTTCAGCACTGCGATGACATGCTCATCCGAAATGATGCCCTCCGTGTCGATATGCTCGTATTGGGGTGGTTTGCCCAAGCTCTTCGCTTTGTTCGCGGCTTTCATGACCGCCCACACGATGAGGGCGACGATGAGGATGAACATCACCAGGGCGAACAGCAAAAGCCCACCCACTACGGTCATCATGTCGTCCATACGCCACCTCCTGGATGTCGTCGTTCGCGCTCATTATCGCACGTGCGCGTTGGAGACGTTGCCCCAAACGAAATCTCCCGATGGATACGGCGCCATCCCGCAGCGCGGATGCCTGCCAAACAAAGGCAATGGCTGTGCGTAAACCTTTTTGCGCGACTTAAGGCGTTAATTTTTCGCCGTTCTGTTTGATTTTGGCGATTTCCGCGATTCTGATGTGCAGAATCTTCCGTATTGTTTGATTTTTCACCGAGGGATGCACGTATTGGCGGTTTTCGAGTTGCATATCCCCAGGTAGATGCGTTGTCGAAAACACCGTACTCAGACCCCCATCCACAAAATCAAACAATACGGAAGATTCTGCACATCTAAAAGCGAAATTTCGGCGTTTTCAAACATTTCGGGATATTTTTAACACCTCTGCAAGCCGTCGACGCGTATCACCTCGCGGCAAACGCATCCTCAGACCGGACAAGCGGGCTCCAGACCCGAATTCACCCGCAAAGTACACCCATCCGCGAATCGCGATGACGAAAAAGAGGGGCGAAGGCCCTTCGGCCTTCGCCCCTCCATCTCATATATGCCATGTGCCCTTACAACAGGCGCATGCCCACTTCCTTCAGCTGACGCTCGGTGACGGGCGTCGGGCTTTCCTGCATCAGGTCGCTGCCGGACGTCGTCTTCGGGAACGCGATGACGTCGCGGATGCTGTCCTTGCCAGCAAGCAGCATGATCAGGCGGTCGAGGCCCAGGGCGATGCCGCCATGCGGGGGCGCACCGTGGTCGAGCGCGGTGGTGAGGAAGCCGAACTGCTCCTCGATCTGCTCTTCGGTGAGGCCCACGCGGCGAAGGATGCGCTTCTGCTCCTCGGACTTGTGAATACGCAGCGTGCCACCGCCCGCCTCGTAGCCGTCCATCACCAGGTCGTACGAATAGCTGCCGCACGCGAGCGGATCGGTCTCGATCTTGTCGAGGTCCTCGCGACGCACCTGCGTGAACGGATGGTGCTCGGCAACGTAGCGACCCTCTTCCTCGTCGTAGCGGAACATCGGGAAGTTCACGACCCACAGCAGGGCGTGGCCCTCGCGCGGGATGTTCAGCGCGTCGGCCATGTGCAGGCGCAGCGCGGACAACGAAGCGTTCGCAACATCGGCCGTGTCGGCCACGAACAGCACGAGGTCGCCCGGCTGGGCGTCCACCGCCTGCTTGATTGCGGCGAAGGTCTCGTCGTCGAAGAACTTCTTGATGGGGCTCTTCTCGGTGCCATCGCTCTTGAACGCCATCCAAGCCAGGCCCTTCGCGCCGTTGGCGGCAGCCACGTTCGCGAGCTTGTCGATCTCGCCGCGGCTCCAGTCGCCGGCACCCTTCGCGTTGATGGCCTTCACGACGTTGCCGTTCTCGGCCGCGCTGGCGAACACCTTGAAGCCGCAGCCCTTCACGAGCTCGGTGAGGTTCACGAGCTCCATGCCGAAGCGCACGTCCGGACGGTCGCAGCCAAAACGCTCCATGGCCTCGGAGTACTGCATGCGCTGCAGCGGGAAGGGATGCTCGACACCGATCTCGTCGAAAACCTCCTTCAGAACATCCTCCATCATCGTGAGGATGTCATCCTCCTCGATGAAGGACATCTCGATGTCCACCTGCGTGAACTCGGGCTGACGGTCGGCGCGCAGGTCCTCGTCGCGGAAGCACTTGGCGATCTGGTAATAGCGCTCCACGCCGGAAATCATGAGCATCTGCTTCATCAGCTGCGGGCTCTGGGGCAGCGCGTAGAACTTGCCGGGGGTGATGCGGCTGGGCACCACGAAGTCGCGCGCACCTTCGGGGGTCGACTTGCCCAGGATGGGAGTCTCCACCTCCATGAAGTCACGCTCGTTGAGCGCCTTGCGGATGGCCTGGGCCACGGTGTGGCGCAGCTTCAAGTTGGCGAGCATCTCGGGGCGGCGCAGGTCCAGGTAGCGCCACTTCATACGCAGGTCCTCGGCGGTCTCGATGCCATCCTCGATGGCGAACGGCGGCGTGACGCTCGTGTTCAGGACCTCAACGTCATGCACCATGACCTCGATTTCGCCCGTGGGCATATCGGGGTTCGCGCTTTCGCGCTCGCGGACGGTGCCGGCCACTTTGACGACCCACTCGCCGCGCATACGCTCGGCGTCGGCGAACACGCGGGCATCCACCACGTCGGGGTCGAACACGCACTGGGTCTTGCCCTTGCGGTCGCGCAGATCCACAAACACCAAACCACCCAGGTCGCGCTGGCGCGCCACCCAGCCGGTAAGGACGACGTTTTCGCCCACGTTTTCCTTACGCAGCTCGCCGCAGGTGCGGGTATGCAGGCAATACTTGTTGCTAAAGTCGGTCATGAAGACCCTCTTCCCTTGTTTGAAACGAACTGCCCTATGATATACCGCCCCTGGCCAATTGGAAGGGAAAACACCGTATCGTCAAGGCAAAACGGCAGAAGAAATACCGGGAGCATAAGATGCAGGAATCCTCGTCCGGCCTGCATGGACCAAAGGAACCGCCCCCTTGGCTTACGGTATTCAGATGGTCGCTGCGTGCGCACTTTTTGACGCCCAATGTACGCCGGAGGCGACAAGTGTACTGAATGCTCGCTGATTTCGCTTCGTTTTCCGCATATTTTGAACGCGACCTGGGATTATGCTTTTGCGCGAGCGTACATTCAGATACAAACCCGGTTTTGGTGTACACGCAGGCGCAAACTTGCGTACATTCAGGCGCAATCCTCGATGGTCACCGGTGCCGGGTGCCTCCGATCATCCGCGGCGATAAATGAAGTTGGCCAAAGGGGCTGTTCCCTTTGACCAACCAAACACCCCAGGCTCGTCCCAGGGCTCCCATTCAACGTGTGCGTTATTCGGTAACGCCGGCTTCGCGTGCGGCAGCGCTGTCCGAGAAGCACTGGTAAATCGCTTCAGCCTGATCGATGGGCACTTCCACCTCGTTGTGGCTTGCCATGTTGCGCACCTTGGCGACGCCGCGGGCCACCTCGTCCGGCCCCAGAACCACCACGTAATCGGCCCGCAGCTTGTCCGCCTGCTTGAACTGGCCCTTCAGGCTGCGATGCTGGTGGTCGATATCGCCCTTGTAACCGATGTCGCGCAGCTTCTGCAGCATGCGGAACGCCAGAGGACGCACGGAATCGTCCACGCAGGCGATGTAGAAGTCGAGCTTCTGAGCGGGCTCGAAGGCGAACCCATGCGCCTGAAGCGCGAGCACGCAACGCTCGTAGCCCAGCGCGAAACCAAAGCCCGGCGTGTTGGCGCCGCCGATCTCGGCCATCAGCTTGTCGTAGCGGCCACCGCCGCCAATGGCGTTCTGGCTGCCCATGCCCTCGATCACCTGCACCTCGAACACCGTGCGGGTGTAGTAATCGAGGCCGCGAACCAGGGTGTAATCCTCCACGTAGCTCAGGCCGGTATCATCCAGGAGCGCCTTCACGGCATCGTAGTGATCGTGGCAGTCGTCACACAGGTTGTCCACGATGCGCGGCGCACCGGCCATCACGGCACGGCAGTCTTCCTTCTTGCAGTCGAACGCGCGCAACGGGTTCGTGTCGGCGCGGCGCTGGCATTCCTCGCACAGCCCGTCGGCGTGCTCCAGGATGTAGGTGCGCACGGCCTCGCGATATGCGGGACGGCAGTTCTCGCAACCCATGGAATTCACGAGCAGGCGCATCGCACCCGTCGGGATGCCAATAGCCTCGTAGAAGCGCATGAGCATGATAATGCCCTCGGCATCGATCGTGGGGTCGTCGGCGCCAAGGCACTCGATGCCCACCTGGTTAAACTGGCGCTGGCGTCCCTTCTGCGGGCGCTCTGCTCGGAACATCGGGCCCGCATAGGCGAGCTTCACCGGGGCGCCACCTTGCGTCACGAGCGCATGCTGCGCGACGGCACGCACGACGCCCGCCGTGCCTTCGGGGCGCAAGCTCAGCTGGCTCTTGCCCTTGATGTGGCCGCCGCCCATGAGCGTCTTCAGGTTCTCGCCGGAAATCGCGGTGAACATCTCCTTGGAGACGACGTCGGTCGCCTCACCGATGCCGCGCACGAACAGGCTCGTCTGCTCGAAAATGGGCGTCTCGATGGGCACATATCCGTAACGACCGAACACCTCATAGGCGGTATCGCGGAATTTCTGCCAGAACTTCGCCTCGTCGGGAAGCAGGTCGAAGGTTCCCTCTGCGCTTTGGATGCTTGCCATTATAAGTACTCCGTAATCTTGTCGCCCATGGCCGCCGTGCCCAGGATCATATCTGCGGGCGTCGCCGCATCCGCTAGGTCGGCGGTACGATATCCCTCATCCAGCACACGCGCCACCGCCTGCGCGATGGCATCGGCCGCTTCTTGCATCTTGCAACTATAGCGCAGCATCATCTCGACGGAGAGAATCTGCGCAATTGGGTTCGCAATTCCACGGCCAGCGATGTCCGGCGCGCTGCCATGCACCGGTTCGTAGAGCGCCGTGCCCGCGCCCATGCTCGCGCTGGCCAGCATCCCCAACGACCCGCAGAGCACCGCCGCTTCATCCGACAAGATGTCGCCGAACGTGTTCTCGGACACGATGACGTCGAACTGGAGCGGGTCGAGCATGAGTTGCATGGCGGCGTTGTCCACGAGCAGCTCACGGTATTCCACATCGGGGTACTCGGCCGCGATGCCACGCGTCACCTCGCGCCACATCCGGCTCACGCCCAATGCGTTCGCCTTGTCGATGGAATGCACACGCTTACGTCGGCCGCGCGCGATCTCGAAGGCCATGCGCACAATGCGCTCGACTTCGTATTCCGAATACTCCATCGTGTCGTAGGCGTATTGGCCGGGCGTGCCGTCGGGGCCAGCGCCCGGCACGTCATATAACCGGTCGCGCTTGCCGAAATACAGGCCGCCGGTAAGTTCGCGCACGATCATCACGTCAGCGCCGCGCACGAGTTCCGGCTTGAGCGGCGAGGCATCGATGAGCGGGTCATACGTGCTCACCGGGCGCAGGTTCGCGAACAGCCCCAGGCCCTTGCGGATTCCGAAAAGCCCCTCTTCGACGCGGGGTGCGCGCGGGTCGGCCTCCCATTTCGGACCGCCAACCGCAGCCAGCAGCACGGCGTCGGCTGCACGGGCCGCCTCGAGCGTTTCCGCCGGCAGCGCCTGGCCCGTGGCGTCAATCGCAGCGCCGCCGATGAGGGCCTCCGTGCAACCGAATGCAACGCCAAAGCGCTCGCCGATTCGTGCGAGCACTTTCTTCGCTTCCGCCATGACCTCGGGTCCGATGCCATCACCGGGAAGCACGCAGATGTTGAACCGCTCTCCCATGAGCATTCCTTTTCATGATTGTGGGTTTGCCGTCACCCATGGTACGCGAAAACAGACTGAAACGCCCCGGATGAAACAGGGTGGGACAAACCGGCCCGTAGCATATGGGACAAACGTGGGGGCGCGCACGGTTTCAAGACCGTCCGCGCCCCCACGTTTGTCCCATATGCTACGGGCCGGTTTGTCCCACCCGGGGCGAAAATCCTCCGGAGCCCGGGCGTCCCAACTTCGTGAAACGTTTAGAAGTAGTATCCGCCGTATCCCGGGTAGTTCGAAATCGCCACGGCGATCATGCCGGCGAATACGATGCACATGATGATGGCGAGCACGAATGAAATCACGAAGCCGATGACCGACCACATGATGGAGTCCTTCTTCACCTGCGGGTGCTTATCGACGTTCACGAGCCACGCGATGAGCATGCCGGGGATGCCCAGCAAGAAGCCCACCACGAGCCAGCCGAACTTCATGCCGCCCGAAAGCTGCGTGAGCGGGATGCCCGCCTCGTAGCTGTTCACCTGCGGGTCGGGCGCATACGTCTGGTGCTGCACTGCCTGCCCATAGGCATTGGGGCGGTAATCGGGGTTCGCGTACGTGGCCTGCTGGTAGCCCGTCGACTGCTGACGCCACGGCTCCACCGGCGGCTGCGACACTGCAGGCTGCGCTGCCTGGGCGGCCACGCCTGCGACGGCAGCACCCGCGGCTGCGGCGCTCGCAGCCGCCGCATACGGGCCGTCAGCTGCCTGAGCAGCCTCTTCCGGCACAACCGGATCCTGCGGCATCTGCTCGGCAACCGGGTCCGCCATCGGGTCGACGACCGGCTCGGCCGTGGGAACTTCCGTCAGCGGGACATCAAACCCCGCCGTCGTCACGACCGGCTCCGGCATGGGCGTCGTCATCTCGGGTTCCGGATACGGGTTCGGCATCGGCGTCGTATGCTGCGGCGGCGCGGGGATCGCCTCGGTTGCCGGGTCGATCTCCACCGTCGGGTCGGCGGCAGACACCGCTTCCTCGGCAATGGGCTTGGTCGGCGTTGGGTCAGCGGAATCCTGCTCCGCCGGCATCTCAATCTGCACGGTGGGCGCCTCGACGCCCTCGACCGCCTCCGTCGCCCGCTCGACAACCTCGTCGAGCATCTGGGTCGCTTGAGCTTGGGCCGCATCCAGCATCTGGGTCGCCTCGTTTTCGGCCTCGTCCATCGCCGGTGTCGTGTTCAGTTCTTCAGCCATCGGACTTCCTCTCATCCGCCGTTCGTGTTGTTGCGGCTAAATCGCCTCATCCCGCGCATGCGCGAGCACCGCTTCCGCAACCTTCAGCCCATCGACCGCTGCCGACGTGATGCCACCGGCATAGCCTGGACCTTCCCCGCAAGGATACACTCCGGTGCGCCCTCTTTCCTCATCGTCGACGATACCTGCGCGCAAAATCGCCTGGAAATCATCTGCGCGGAGTATCCGCACGGGCGATGAAGACCGTGTTTCGGGCGCGGTCATCACCGCTGCCGGGTCCGCAAACCCATGCAACTTGCGGTCGAGGCGCGGAATCGCCGCCTCGAGCGCTCGCGAAACAAACGGAGGAAGGCATTCATGCAGGTCGGAAGGCACCGTGCCACGCGCGTACGTGGGCCCGACCGCCCCATCGTCCGTAGGAGCGTCGTGCATTCCCAAGAACGACCCGACAGTCTGCGCCGGCGCCTGATAGGGCGCGCCCCCGTTCTTAACGGCAAGCTCGTAGGCGGCGTGCTCGATGTCACGTTGGAACTGCACGCCCCCCAGCGGCCCTTCATAGCCGAAGTCATCGGGGCCGATGCCCACCAGCAGCGCGGCATTCGCATTGCGGCCGTCTCGGGCATGATTGCTCATGCCGTTCACCACGACGCCGCCCTCCTCGCTTGCCGCGCAAACCACGGTGCCGCCCGGACACATGCAGAAGCTGTAGACGTTGCGCGGGTCGTCGCCCTTCAGGTGTTCCACGAGCTTGTATTCCGCAGCGCCCAAGGTGGGGTGATTCGCCGCCTTGCCCCACTGCGAATAGTTGATGTCGCGCTGGCGATGCTCGATGCGCACGCCCACCGAAAACGGCTTCGGCTGCATCGTGAAACCCGCTTCGAGCAGCATCTGGAAGGTGTCGCGCGCGGAATGCCCCGTCGCCAGAATCAGGCGATGGGCGGCAACGCGCTCGACCGTGCCATCGGGGCCACGCAGATCAATGCCCGCGAGTTTGCCGCCTTCCATATGCACGCCGGTGAGCTGCGTGCGGAACCGCACCTCGCCTCCCAGCGCAATCACCGCACGGCGCATCTCGCGCACCACGCCTGGTAACTTGTCGCTGCCGATGTGCGGATGCGCTTCCCAGAGGATCTCCTCTGGCGCGCCCGCATCGACGAACCAGTGCAGCACATGCGCGATACGCGGGTTCTTCGTGTTCGTGGAAAGCTTGCCGTCGGAAAACGTGCCCGCTCCGCCTTCGCCGAACTGCACGTTCGAGGCAGGATCGAGCGGCGCGCCCGCATTGAAGGCGTCCACGGCGCGCGAGCGGTCCTCCACCGCATCGCCCCGTTCAACGACCAGGGGTTTCGCGCCTGCGCGGGCAAGATAGAGCGCGGCGAACAGCCCGGCAGGACCGGTGCCCACCACCACGGGACGCAGCTCGTCTGCCGGCCATTGAGGCGGCACCAGCGGCGCATAGGGAACATGCTCTTTCACGCCGGATAGCTCTTTCGCCCCGGAGCGCGCGCGGTTCAACAAGGCGGCTTCGGCCTTCGCATCGTTCAGGGCAACCGCAATCGTGCAGACGAAATGCACGTCGGTTTTCTTGCGCGCATCGATGCCCCGACGGCACAGCCGGGCTTCCGCAATGTCCTCGGGCTTCACGCCCAGACGCCGCGCCGCCGCACGGCGCAGGAACATCACCGTATTCGCACCCGGAGCCCAGGCATCCAGCGGCACTTTCACATTGGAGACTTCAAGCATGGGACCCTCTCAATAACGCAAGCTCACCGGGCTGCGGCGCTGCCGGCAAGCAACCCGCAGGTCCACGCCCAGTGGAGGTTGTAGCCTCCGCAGGGGCCGTCCACGTCCAGCGCCTCGCCCGTCACGAACAGGCCCGGCGCATCATATACCACCATCGTCGACGGGTCGACCTGGTCAATGGCCACCCCGCCCTGCGTCACCTGGGCGGATTTCTCCTCGAAGCGTTCCACCTGCACTTCGTAGCGCTTCAGGCGGCGCGCGACATCTACCGTGCGCTCGACGGGAAGCGCACCCGCCGCATCAAGCCCCGCCTGATGCAGCACCGCACGCGCCACCGGGGGCAGGACCATGCCCGCAAGCAGCTGCTCGGCAGAGCGCTTCGGGAAACGCTTCGCGCGTTTCACGAGGTTATCCACGAGCATGATCTCGCTCACCTCGGGCAGGAAATCCAAGCGGATGACATCGCCCGTGCGCGCATGGCGCGACAGGTCGAACACGACGATGCCCGAAACGCCGAACGAGCGGAACTGGATCTCGCCACGCTCCTTCGCGACGATGTCGGCCCCGCGCAGCAGCGATGCCGTTCCTTTCACGCGGATGTTGTCGAGCCCCTTCACGGAATCGTGGTCGGTGCGGACGGGGCACAGGCGCGGGTGACGAGGGACGAACCGCGTCCCTTGCGGCAACAGGTCCTGCGCGACTTGCCCGCCGCACGCCACGATCACGGCATCGAAGCGCTCGGTGCGCCCGTTTTCGAACTCGATGGCCCAGCGCTCCCCCACCGGTCGCAGGTGCGCGGCCTTGCATTCGCACGCAACCTGAACAGGCAGCTCCTCCAAGCGGAAACGCAGGACGTCGAGCACGCTCGAGGCCTTGTTCGCCGCCGGGTACCTGCGCCCAGCCGACTCCTCCATCGAAACGAGCCCCAGACCTTCGAACCAATCCCACACCCGCTGGGGCGGGCATGCCCGAAACGCCTGAGCCACGAAGGGCACATTCGCGTAATCATCGGGTTTCACCAGGGAGTTCGACCAGTTGCAACGCCCGTTTCCGCTCACCAATATGGAATGGCCGATGCGCTTGCCCGCCTCGAACAACGTCACGCGGGCCCCGGCATCAGCCGCTGTAATGGCAGCGGCGATGCCCGAAGCACCGCCGCCAATTATCGCGATATTCCGCATATCCGCCTTCGCCTAGATCTCTGCCTTCCACAGGCCATGCAGGTTGCAGTACTCGTAAGCAGCAACCGGGGCGTCGCCCTCGGCCACCGCGAAGTCGGCAACGGGCTCCATGCCCGGAGCGAGCTCGGCAATCTGATAGCCCTTCTGGGTCTCCAGGCAGATGAACGTGATGTAATGGGCCTCCATCATCGGATGCAGGACCTCGCCCACCTCCACATGCACGGCATTGCCGTTCACGGTTACGGCCGGGATGTGCTTCTCGAATGCAGCCTCTTCGGTGTTGGCCACGAGCTCGACCATCTTGCCGCCGTCTTCGCCGCAATTGTCGAACGGCTTCACGACAACAGAGCCGCATTTCTCGCACTTGTAGAACTTCAAAGCCATGGTGCCTCCTCTCCGGAAGTTTCGCTGACCCTATCATACCATTGGCGGTGCAGGGCTGCATAATGGCCAAAACCTCAGAGGTTTTGGCCAAGCCAACGTGAAACGGCGTACCTGGTTGAGCGTTTCATAGAAACCCCGTCTGTGCGCATGGGCGCCTATGAAACGCTCAACCAGGTACGCCGTTTCACCGAGGGGGCGTTACATGATGAGAACCCGGAGATGGGTCGAAAGTCCCGGGGACATCTGACCCATCTCCGGGGGCCGGCGCCGCGGGGGCGCCGGCCTGTGCCGGTTCTACTTGACGGTGACCTTCACCTTCTTCCAGAGGCCATTGACGGCCTGGGCCCACACGACGCACTGGCCCTTGCCCTTGGCGACGATCTTGCCCTTGGCGTTGACGGTGGCGACCGACTTGTCGCTGCTGCGGAAGCGCAGGGCCTCGTCGGAGGCGTAGAGCCTCTTGAGCTTCTTGTCGTGGAAGAAGAGCTTCCTCGCCTTGTCGGCCGCCACGACCTTGCCGGTGATGCGGGTGGACTTGCCCTTCCTGAGGGTGACCTTCGTCTTGCTGAGCTTGAGCTTCTTGGCGTTCGTGAACTCGGCCGACTTCGTGTAGAAGTGCCCGGCGACGCTCGTGGATATGGTCTTCCACTTCTTGCCGACCCTCTTCTGGGCCTTCACCTTGAACTTGTAGCACCGGTCGGCCTTAAGGCCCTTCACCACGCGCTTGAGCGTGCCCGTGCCCTTCACCACGGCGAGCTTCTTGATGGCCTTCTTGCCGTTGCACTTCTGGAAGTACACGACGTAGCGGGTGGCGCCGTAGACCTTGTTCCACGTGATGACGGCCTTCTTCGTGGACTTCACGACGGCCTTGGCCACGATGACGGAGTTGCCGTTCGGCTTGGGCTTGGGCTCGGGCTTGGCCGTCGTGTTGACCTTGAGGCTCACGTCGCCGTACTCGGAGGTGCCGGCGGCGTCGGCCTTCGTGGGCACCGTCGCGGTGAACGGCTTGGAGGCCGACTCGCCCACGTCGCCGTCGGCGGCGACGGAGACGCTGCTGCCGGAAGCCTTGCCGGTCACCTTGCCGGTCGACGTGATGTCCACGTCGCCGCCGGCCGTCGCGTCCACGTCGGTGGCGGGGCTCGTCAGGTCGAGCGAGGTGCCGCCGCCGGAGGCGGTGGCCACGTCGCCGGCGTCCACGTCGAGCGGGTTGTCGGTTGTGCCGATGGAGCCGCCGGCCGTGATGGTGGCGGAATCGGCCACGACGCCCGCGCCGGCGCCCGTGTCGGTGACGTCGCCCGGGGGGGTGATGACGGCATGGTCCTGGGCGACTATCGAGTCGACCGGGAGGTCGGGCCAGCCCTCGATGTAGACGTTCTGGCCGTAGGCCCCGACGCTGCCGGCGTCGACCGAGATCGGGTCGCTCGCCGCGCCCACGTCGGCGCCCGCGCTCTTGAGCGTGGCCGTGCCGCCCGCGGTCACGTCGGCGGCGGTGCCGTCGCCGGTCACCTGCACATCACCGGTGGCCACGAGCGTGACGTCGCCGGTGGCCGCGATGGCGGAGCTGTTCAGGTCGCCCTGGTTCTCGACGTTCACGGTCTCGGCGACGGAGCCGTCGGCCGCGCCGGCGACGTTGAGCGTGCCGCCCACGTCGGTGGAGAGCGCGTTGTCTGCGGAGCCCACGCTATTGGCGGTTACGTTGAGGTCGCCGCCGGTCGTGATGGCGGGTTCGGCGGTGTTGGTGTCGGCCAAAACCTGATCGAGCTTGGCCTGGGCGGCTTCGAGAGCCGCCTGCGCCTCGGATGCGGCCTGCTCGGCGGCGATAAGGTCGCGCGCCTCCTGGGCAGCATGCTCGGCATCAGTTGCGGCCTGCGCGGCATCTGCCGCGGCCTGGTCGGCGGCCTGCTGGGCGGCCTGCGCGTCAGCAGCGGCCTGGTCGGCTGCAGCCTGCGCGACCTGCGCGTGAGCGGCGGCCTGCTCGGCCGTAGCCTGCGCGGTTTGCGCGTTAGCGGCGGCCTGGTCGGACACGGCCTGCGCGGCATCAACCGCAATCTGGGCGGCATCAATGGCATCCTGGTCGCCGGAAGCCTGCGCCTCGGCGAGTGCCTGCTGAGCATCTGCAAGGGCCTCAGCAGCCTGGTCTGCTGCGGCCTGCGCCTGGTCGGCGGCTTGCTGGGCGGCCTCGGCGTTGGCGGCGGCCTGCTGGGCATCGGCTGCGGTCTGCGCGGCGTTCTGCGTCCAGCGCGGCGAAGGCAGCGGCCAGGTCGGCTGCCTGCTGGGCGGCCTCGGCGTCAGTGGCGGCTTGGTCGGCTGCAGCTTGCTCGTCGGCCATGCGCTGCGCAAGCAGCTCGTCGGTCACGTCGTCGGGGTCGATGCCCAGCTCGTCGGCAATCTGCTGCTTCAGCGCCTCAAGCGCATCGTTGGCGGCGTCGGCGGCATCCTGAGCCGCCTGGGCTTCCTCGCGGGCCTCCTCGAGCGCGTCGAGACGCGCCTGGATGTCTGCCGCTGCGGCCGTGGCAGCCGCGGCCTCGGCGGCCTTATCCTCGGCGGTCTGCTTGTAGGCGTCCACCTCGGCCTTAAAGGCCTCATAGGCGTCCCGCGCCTCGTCGCGGGTAGCCTCGGCGGCATTGGCGGCATCCTGCGCTGCCTGGGCGGCATTGGCTACGGCCGCGGCTGCGGCTGCGGCTTCGTCTGCCACCGCCTGCGCGGCGGTGACGTTCTGGGCGAGCAGCTCGTCCGTCACGTCCGCAGCGTCGATGCCGAGCGCCGTGGCGATGTCCTGCGCAACCTGGTCGAGCGCGGCCCGCGCTTCGGCGATGGCGTCCGCGTCGCCGGCGGCCTCGGCATCCGCCAGGGCCTGCTCGGCCGCGGCGAGGGCGTCGGCCTGCGCCTGGGCCGTCTCGGCTGCCGCCTGGGCTGCGTCGCCGGCGGCCTGGGCATCCGCCAGGGCCTGCTCGGCTGCGGCGAGGGCGTCGGCCTGCGCCTGCGCGGCATCGACTTCGGCCTGCGCGTCGTCGGCTACAGCCTGGGCGTCAGCGGCAACCTGCGCCGCATCCGCAGCCGCCTGCGCGGCCGCTTCATAGGCAGCCTGGGCGGACTCGTATGCCTCCAGCAGCTGCTGCAGCGTCTCCTCGCGCAGCCGTGCGCTCTCCGCGGCGCTATCGGCCTCGGCCTGGGCCACGCGGGCCTCCTCGAGGAGGTCAGCCAGCGTGCTGATAAGGTCGTCGGTATCGGCATCCACGAGCGCGCCGTCCTCGACGACCAGGTTGACATCGCCGCCGGCCACGATGGCGCCCACGACCATGTCGCCCACGACCTCGGTGAGGTACACGTCATACCGCGCAACGGCATTCACGGTGCCGCCATCGGTGTCAAGCTCGATGGGCGCATCGGCGGAGCCGACATTGCCGTTGGTAGCCGTCAGCGTGACGCCGGAGGCCGTGATGTTGGGCTCGGTCGTGGCATCGTCACGCACGTCCACAATGGCGACGGCCGTCAGCTCGACGTCTCCGTTCGCCACAATGGTGTTCACGCCCAACTCGCCGCTCTTCTCGGTTATATCCACATCATCTGCGGCGGTAATGGTGAGCGAGCCGGTGGCGCGCTTGTCGTAATTCGCGATCTGCTCGTAATCCACATCCCATACGGTCGTGAAGGAGCCGGTCTCGCTATCGTAGACAACTGCAGGAACGGCGCCCGTGGCCTCGTTTTCGATACTCGTCGCGATGGCCGTGAGTTCAACCACGCCGGTCTCGATAACAAGGGCGTCAACATTGCCGGCAGCCGTAATGGTGATGTCGCTAGCCTGGACGTTTACGGACTCAGCCGCGTCGCCCACTATGTCGCCTGTCGCGGCGTCGATGGTCGAGAGCGCAACATCGCCGAACTCGGAGACGACCGCGCCCACGGTCATGGTGCCCGTGGCCTGGGTGATGGCGATGTCGCCGAGGTTCTTCACGTACGCGGAACCGGTGGACTCGCCCACCGCAATGGTGAGGCCCACCAAGGCGTCGAGCGCGTCGGGGTCGGTCGCGGGATAGGTCGTGGCGGCCCACGCGTCCCGCTCCAGGGCTGCAAGGTCCGTGGCGGTCATCAGCATCGACACGGCCTGCGCAAGCGTCGCGCCCGTAACCTGTCCCTGCGCCTTCTGGCTGTCGAGCCAGGCGGCCAGCGCGTCAGCGTCACCGGCGGCGATGATGTCGTCAACCGCCTCGGCGGTAGCCGCATCGAGCGCGGCCACGGCCTCGGCGTTGCCGGCGAGGTGCGCGACAAGCCAGCCCGCGAGGTTGTCGATGTCGGCCAGGACATCCTCGACGTAGGCCGCACGTGCGGCCTCGTAGGCCTCGTGCGCCGTCGCGTTGGCTGCAGCCACCTCCTCTTCGGTGATGAGGCTTTCAACCAGCGCGGCAAGCTCTTCGTCGCTCATGGCATCAAGCCCGGCGAGCCTCGGGTCGTCTGCGTCCAGGCGCGCGGTAATCCAGCTTGTGCGGTTTTCTTCGGTATCGGCCAGCACCGCTGCGGCAAGGTCGCCGGCGGTGATATTGGCTGCTGGGGCAACGTCGGTGTCGGTCACGAGCGCCGCCACGAGCGCCGCGATGGCCGCATCGTCGAGCGTGCCCTGCTCCTTCTGGCGGGCAAGCCACGCCGCGAAGGCGTCCGCATCGCCGGCGGCGATAATGGCGTCCACCGGGTCGGCAGCCGCCGCATCGAGCAGGGCGATAACGTCATCATGCCCCTCGATACGCGCGAGAATCCACGCGGCCAGATCGGCGCTATCGCCGGAAACGACCGTCGTGGTCACGGTCTCGTCACCCAAGCTGCCGAAGTCGGTGCCGGTGGCCTCGTTGCCGTCCTCTGTCCGGCCGGTAACCTCGGCCAAGGTCTGGGCTCCCACCAGGTAGTAGTTCGCCGCATGCGCGATGTTGAGCGCGGTGCCCTCGGGCAGGTCGACTACCAGGTAGTCGTCGGCCGTGTTGATGTCGCCATCGGTGGTAAGGGTGAACTTGGCATCACCGGTGCCGACGATCACATCGCCCACGATGCCGGCCTTTGCGTCGACAGCAACCGCGCTACCCGCAGCTGCGTCAATCTCGTCGAATTTCGCATAACCTGCGTCATTGCGCATGGTAAACACTCCGTAGGCGCCAACTTCGGCCTTGTGGCCGGTGACAGACCCGTCCTCGACTTCGCCTGCGGGGTTGGTGTAGGCGCCTGCGGTTGCAAGCGTTACGGAGCCGCCCGATGCCGCATCGGTGGCGTCAGCGACAACAACGTTCTGGAAGACGTTGTCGCGATGGGCTGTCAGCGTGGCCGTACCACCCGCAGCCGCCGTGAGGCAGCTTTCGGTGCCGTCCTCCTTGTAGACGCCCTTCACATCGCGGGCAGCCTCGAGCTCGAGCACGGCATTCTTGGCCACGTCGATCGTGGTGTAGATGATATCGAGGCTCGCGGTGTGGTGATAGCTCGCGCCCTCGGTAACGGTGAGGTCGTCGGGCAGCTTCACAGAGCCGTCGGTCTCGAGGTAGACATCGCCGGTGATGACGTTCTCATCGCCAGAGAGCGTCACGAACTCGACCTCGACCTCGCCGCCAGCCGTGCAAGGCGCGGTGACGAGCGGGTCATCATCGGTGCCGATATCGACGCCGTTGCCCGTGATAATCGTAATCGTGTCGCCCGTGATGGCCGGGGTCGGGTCGCCGTTGACGAGCGCTGCGCCAGCACCGGAATCGGCCAGCGTAACCGTCGTGTCGACGCCCACGATGCCGGAGAGCGCATAGGTGCTCCCGGACTCCGCGACAGCGACCCAGGCGTCGGTGGCCGGGACGACATTGCCATCGGAGTCGGCCAGCGTGCCATCGCGCAGCGTGTACTCGAGGAACACGAGCTTCTTGGCGGTGCCGGTGCCCGTGTAGTAGCGCTTGATGGTGAGGTAGGTTGTGCCACCGTACGTGATCTTGAACGTATCGGTAGTCGCATTCGTCCAGGTCGTGCCGTCGTCGAGCACCTTGGTCCCGGTGCCGGACGTGTGCGTGCCCTCGGTCGCCTGCTGGTACGTGCCATCGCTCCCGAGCACGTAATACAGGCCGTCGGCGGAGCGCGCCACCTCAGGCGAGAGCACCTCGAGGTAGATGTCCTGGTTGGGCTTGAGGACAACGGTCGAGGCCTGCTGCGCGCCGTTTGAAACGGGCGTGTTCACGATGGTGTAGGTCGCGTTGAAGGTCTCGGTAGTGCCAATGGGCAGGTACCACGCCTGCTGCACCGCGCCAGCGCTCAGGTAGTTCGATGCGCTGCCCGCCGAGCCGCCGATCAGGTCGAGCGCGGCGAGCGCAAGCTGGGCGTTCTCAATCTGGGTGGTCGTGCGGGCGTTAGAGATCTGCTGCGCGAGCCAGGTGGCGTAGCTTGCCTTGTCGTTCAGGGCGTTAAGCGCCGCGCGGGCGCGCTGCGTCACGTTGACGTACTCGTCCTCGAGCAGCGCGATGTTGATCGCGAAGAGCTTCTTGGTGAGGCTCGCCGCGGCAAAGGCCGTCGTGTTGGTCAGCAGCGTCTTCCTGACTTCCAGGAGATTGGCGAGGTCCGTTTTGCTCCACGAGGACTCGACGCCATCTTCGCCCACGGTGACGGTCGCGAAGTCCTTGCTGCCAAGCGCCTTGTTGAACCACGCCACGAAGCCGGCGTAGTCGGTGGCCTCGCGGAAGTAGTACGTGCCGTCGTTGGCCACGTAGAGCGCCTCCGTGATCTGGTAGCCGACCTTCGAGGAGGTCGAGCTGGCCCAGACGGTGTCCTCGGGCAGGCTCGTGCTCTTCACCTGGGCCCCAGAGATGGGGCCGAGGAGGGTGAGCCTCGACGCAGTGTTGATCGTGGAGGCCGTGTAGTAGGTGATGCCAGATGCGAACGCGGTGATGCCCGTGGCCTCGACGTAGCAGCGATTCGTGCTGTCGAAGGTGTAGTACGTCGCGCTCGCGTCAAAGGCGGCATCGCTGGCGACTTCGGTGTACTCGACCGTCTTCGTCATCGAAACGGCGTTGGTGGCGACGGCGCCTTCGCTACCCGCCTGGTTGACGGTCAGCGTCGTGGCACCCGCGGAAGCCGTGTAGTAGGTCGTGCCGGATGCGAACGCGGTGATGCCCGAGGCCTCGACGTGGCGCGAGTTCACGCTGTCGTAGACGTAGTAGGTCGTGTTCGCGTCAAACGCGGCGTCGCTGGCGACTTCGGTATAGGTCGTCTCCTGCCCCAGAATGGCGTCGGCAGGCGTGAGCTTGATATAGTTGAAGGTCACCGTGTGCTCGTACGGATGCAGGATAACGTAGTTGTAGCGGTTCGAGGCCTTCTTCTTCGTGCCAGTCAGGTATGCCATGCGCAGGCAGTCGTAGGGCGTGGTCTCGAGGTTGGCTCTCGTGACAAGTTTATTCGAGAATTCGGTCGCGGTGACGGGGTTGTTCCCGTTGCCGTTCTTGCCGTAGACCGTCATCTTGGTGAGCGTGCTCTTCCAATCCTCGGTCCAGATGATGTTGCGCAGGTACTCGTAGAGCGAGCGGGCGTCGGCGTTGTTGCGGTACTCGTCGGATACTACGGCCGCAGCCCAATCGACATAGCAATAGTCGCCGCTCTTCTTGATGGCCGTCAGCGTGATGTTGCTTCCGATGCTGATGCCCGCCATGTCCGCCACGGTCGCGCGCACCGCATACGAGGTGATGCCGGTGAGGACATATTCCTTGTAATCGCTCCGGTTGATGTCGACGCCTTCGCGCTTATACGTGGGCGTGATGACCACCGTCGCCGTGGAGCCGAGGAAGCCGCTGATGCTTATGGTCTCGGGATGCGCAAGGACGTTTGCGATGGCCTCCGTGGGCGTGTTGTAGGTGGCATAGCCGTCGCTGTTGGTGTTGCCGGTCTTGCCGCCGTTGACGAGGAGATAGCCGATGAACTTGCTGCCGCCGTGAATCTCGCTAAAGATGACGTCGCCGTCGTCCGTGGTGCCCTTTTCCTCGTCGGTGTACGTGTCGTCGAGGTAGTCGTAGACCGTGCCGGAGCTCGTCTGCGCCTGCGAGACCTGCCAAGCCCCCATGGTGTCGGTGGAGCTATCGTAGGAGAGCAGGTACACGCAATTGGTGAACGTGGGCACCGTCATGGCGTTGAGCTGCTTGACGGCAGCGGACGCGGCGGCCGTGCCATTGGTGAGGTGCGTGTAGAGCCAGCTGTTGAGCGTGGTGCGGTTGCTGATCGCCGTGCCCGCCGTGTTGAGACCCGCGTGGGTGTAGACCACGGAGGTGAGGTCGCCGGTGGTGAGAAGGCTTGTGACAAGGCTCTTGAGAGCCGTGTCCGTGAGGTTGGCGGCGGCGAACCAGTTGGTGAGGCCGTCCACGCTGCCTGCCGCGACCTGGGCAGACGCGGTCGCCCAGTACCGCTTGTCGTACGCGGTGAGAAGCTCCGCGTTGCCGTCGAGCTTGAGGCGATCATTGATGAGCGTGAGCAGGTCGGTCTCGGAGGCGCCGTCCGTGGCGAGGATGCGACTCGCGATGGCGCTGGTCGCGATGGTCCTGCCGTCTGCGATGTCGTCGCTCGAGACGAGCTCGACGAGGTAGTCGGCCGCGGACTTCTCCGCGTTCCCGCCGATGTGGCCGGTGATGTAGTCCCACGCCTGGGCGCCGGTGTAGCCATCGGTCAAAAGCAGGACCGAAAGAGTCGGGTCGGTCGTGTCGGATCCGACCACCACGAGATTGTCGAGCTCGGCGAGCACGGCGGCATAATCGTCGTCCTTGAGCTTGCCGAGCAGCCAGTCGCCGAAGCCGGACCAGTCGGGCAGGTAGGCCACAAGCTCGGTCTCGGTATCGTAGTCCTCGTCAACGAGCAGATCGAAGACGATGGCCTCGAAGGCCTCCGCATCGAGCGTGCCCGAAGCGCCGCCCTTGGCGATCCAGGCCTGGAGCGCCGCGAGCTCGTCTGCCGTGGGCGTCTCGCCCGCCGACAGGTAGTTCGAGAGGACATCGCTGTACGCCAGGTCGTACGCCGTGAGAAGCTCCGCATTCTCGTCGAGCTTGAGGCGGTCGTTGATGAGCGTGAGCAGGTCGGTCTCGGAGGCGCCGCCCGTGGCGAGGATGCGGTTCGCGATGGCGTTGGCCGCGATGGCGTTACCGCCCTCGATGTCCGCACTCGAGACGAGCTTGGCGAGGTAATCGGCTGCGAGCGTCGTCGCGCCCTCGGTGATGTGACTGGTGATGTAGGCCCACGCATCCGCCCCGGTGTAGTCCGTACCCGCAAGCAGGGTCGAGAGCGTCGGATCCTCGTCTGTGCCTTCCGCGAGGGCGTCGAGCTCGGTCACAACGCTGGTATAGCCGCTACTCGTGAGCTTGCCAAGCAGCCAGTCGCCGAAGCCGGACCAGTCGGGCAGGTAGGTCGCGAGGTCTGCCGCGGTGCCGTAGTCATCGCTGTCGATGAGCGCACCCACGAGCGTCTCGAGGGCCGCTGCGTCGAAGGTGCCCGTGGCACCGCCCTTGGCGATCCACGCGTGGAGCGCCGCGAGTTCGTCTGCCGTGGGCGTCACATCTGCGGAGAGATAGCTCGAGAGCAGGTCGCTGTAGGTCCTGTCGAGCTCTTCCAGAACGTCACGGTTGCCGGACGTGGAGAGCTGGGTGAAAAGCCACGCGTAGAGGTCGTCACGAGCCAGTATCGTAGCAGCCGCCGTCGCGCGTTCGGCGTCGGTGACGTCATCGTAGTCCTCGCTGTAGATCAGCTCGTTTACGAGCGTGATGAGCAGCGTGTCAGTGAGCGAGCCGCCCCACCTGTTGAGCCATGCATTGAACGCGGTGCCCGTCGTGAGGGTCACCGGGTCGCTTGCGCCGCCAAAGGCCGCGGCAAGCGTGTAGCTCGCGACGTTGAAGCTGGTGCCGGCGCTGACGAGCTGGTAGTAGGTAACATTGCCAAACGTCACCAGCTCGGTGGCGGAAAGCTCGGCCACGGTCGGGATCGAGACCGTGGCGGTGGTGCCGTCTTCGAAGGTCACGGTCTGCTCGACCGGCGTCGAGTAGTCGTAGACGATGACCGTCCCGTTGCCGGTGACGAGGTTCTTGATCCAGGCGCCGCTGACCGACGAGAGCAGCATCTCGAGCGAGGCGCCTTCGTCGATGGTGATGACGCCCGTGGCCAGGTTGATGGACACACCGTCGCCGAGCGTGGCCACCAGCTGCCCCGCGGAATTCTTGCTGACCGCGTAGTCGGAGAGCTGCACGTCGATGCTACCCTCGATGACACGGGTCACGATGCCATCGACATCCGTGTAGATGTAGGTGCCGTTGGGCAGCAGGAAGGTCATGCCGTCCTCGGTGCTGGCGATGAGGTACGCCTGCAGCGCCTCGACATCGAGCGTAACCTCGGAAGCCAGCTCGCCCACCTTGGTGTCGGTGTACTCCAGCGTGCCCGGCGTGGGCATCGTGATGATGATGGAGTCCGGGTCGCGATAGATTGTCATCGCGGTATTGACGTAGAGGTCGGTCGTGGCGTTGCCCGCGATGTCGCTCACGATGACGGCGCTATCGCGCGGGGTGGCCGTTACGGTGTAGTAGGTCATGCCGGACTCGAACGCGGTGATGCCCTCGGCCTTGACGTAGCTCTTGCTCGTGCTGTTGTAGGTGTAGTAGGTCTTGTTCGCGTCGAAGGCCGTTCCGGCGGCGACCGCGGTGTACGAGATGGCGTCGGCCGACGCGAGCTTGACGTCGGTGATGCCGAAGTAAATGCTGCCCGCCGCATGCACGGACGTGGTCGGCAGCGCAGTGTCGAGCCAGGTGGCGTAGAGGTTCACGCGCTTGGCGGCGGTGCCGACGTCCTGCGCGCCGCTCACGGTGAACGTGTGCGCCCAGATGGGGGCGACGCGGATGCTCAGGTTGGTGGTGGCCACCGTCGGGTCGGTCACGTACAGGCTGCCGCGGTTGTCGGGATCGGTCCAGGTGAAGCCCACGGAGCCCGTCGGGTTATAGACGAGGCCGCCCACGGTGACGTCGCCGCCGGCGTTGCTGATCACGGAGACCTCGGGGCGCACGGGAGCGCCGTCGATGCCGCCGGTGACACCGGTCTTGTTGACGCCGGTGGCGGTGACGCCGTTGACGGACGGGTTGAGGTAGCTGGCATTCTCGACCGAGATGGCCCCGATGATGACGTCGAGGTCGGTGCTGTTTATGATCCGGACGTACGGGATCATGTTCTGGTCGTAGACCGCGCTCACCGGCACGTCGACCTTCGAGACACTGCCGTTCAGATTGCAGGTAACGTAGAGCGTGCCCTTGAGCGGGTTCGAAATCTTGCCAAACTGGACATAGCCGCCCTCGCCGCGCAGAATGCGGTAGATCTCGCGGCCGCTGTCGCGCTCGCCGCGCAGGCCGACGGTGCGCACGACGGGCGTGTACACGGTGCCGGAGACGTCGATGACGATGCCGGCCGCCGCGTCGCCCACGTAGAAGAGGTTGTTCGAGCCCAAGGTGTTCTCGCCCGGACCCACCGTGGCGGAGACGTTATCGCTTACGGGGTTGATGGTGTAGCGGTATATGGCCGCGAGGAACGATGACTTGTAGCCGCTGGCGTAGGTCTCGTAACGCAGGTCGTTCGTCGAGGTAATGTCGATGTCCGCACCGTAGATGGTCGTCGTGTCCATGTCGACCTTGGTCGTGAAGGTCGAATCCTTGGCCAGGTAGGCCTTGGCCGTGACATCGCCCACCGCGTAGATGGCGCCGTAGGCCCTCGAGTAGATGTTGTTACCCGAGGACGTGTTGCCGCTGCCAGTCACCTTCGGACTGGAGGTGGACGCCACGGTAACCGTGTCGTAGCCCCGGATGATCGTGTTGCGCACCGTGGTGAGGTTGTCGACGTGCGCTATCGCATCGCTCCAGGCGTCCACGTTGGCGCCGAGGGCGGCGCCGTAGGCGTAGGCGCTGTCGATGGCCTTCATCGTGGAGTTGAGCGACTCGATGGTGACGTTGCAGCCGGTGATGTAGGCCGTTGCCTTCTCGGCCGTGCTCGTGCTGTCCTCCCCCACCGTGACGGTGCTCGCGAGCTTGATGCTCGTGGTGGTGGCCGAGTCGGGCTCGGCGCCGACGCCGCGCGCATCGGCGCTCACATAATTGTAGAAGTACTCGAGCGAGGAGTCGGAGATGATGTTGATGGCGCCGAAGGTATCCTCGAGAACCGCGCCCGCGCCGATCGTCGTGCTCGCAGCGGAATCGATGGTGCTGTAGGAGCGCACCTTCGAGAAGCCCGCGAAGCCGCCGGCCTCGACGTAGCAGCGGTTCGTGATGGAGTCGTTGTCGCCGGCGACGGCCTTGAGGTCGATGTCGCTGAAATCGGCCGTGATCGTGGCACCCTCGCCAACCGTCACGCTCACCGTGCGGTTGACCGTGTTGTAGGCCTGAATCGAGCCCTTGCCGCTGAACACGCCCACCGAGTCGGCGGCGCTCACGGTGTCCTGCTTCACGTTGCCGCGGGCGATGACGCTGACGCCGACCCCCGCTGTGAGCTTGGCGCCTGCGCCGATGCTCGCGGTGGTGTCCGTGGTGGCCTCGGCCGTGGAGTAGGTCTTCGAGACGTCCACGCTCAGCGAGATGCTGCTGGCCTTGGCGTCGGACGCGGCCTCGGGCTTAGACTCGGAGGTCACAAGGATGCTGCCACCCGCGTCGAGCGTCGAGCCCGCGCCGATGCCGGCTTCGGTCTTGAAGTTGGACTTCGAATAGAACGTGACGTCGATCGTGCCATCGACAGAGACGTTGCCGCCGCCGTTGATCTTGCCCTCGGTGCTGCCGAGGTTCTTGGCGGTGATGGCAATGTCGTAGGGCGACGTGATGGAGGTGTCGTCGCCAACGGATGCCACGACGGTCTGCGGCGAGGAGGCCGAGCCCATATCGGTGTAGGCGCGAAGCACCGAAACCGTGGTGCCGCTGACCGAACCGGCGGTAATGGCCGTGCCGTTGACCGTGGCCTGCGAGGTGCCGATGATGGAGACGTTGCCCGTCGAGGTGAGCGCGAGCTTGCTCACTGAGGCGCTCACGTAGTCGCAGGAGCTGGCGCGGGCATCGAGGTCACCACCGGTTGCAAGCCCGACCGAGAACCCGGTCTTGGCGGCGGCGTCAGAGATGGCGTAAGTCTTCGCCGCAACGTTGAGCGGCCCCACCTCGTAGCTCGTAGCCGTGCTTCCCGCACCCGTGATGTAGGCCTTGTTGGTGGAAGCGCTCTTGGAGACGGCGGTGTTCACCGTGATGCCGAGCAGGGCGATGCTGGCGCCGGAGGACGATCCCACCGTCGCAGTGGCCGCGATGGGGTCGTCGCTCGTACCGAGCGTCGAGGTGACGGCCATGAGGCCGGAGGTCGTCAGCGTGCCCGCGAAGGTGCTGTAGGCCTCCTGGACCACGCTCTGCGTGGCTGCGACGTCGTTGACAGCCACCTTGAAGCCGCTGATGCTCACTTTGGGCGTGCGGCCCTCGACGACGGCATGCGAGCTGCCGGTCGCCGTGACGGTGAGCGAGCCGGAGACGTCGAGCGTGCCTGTGCCGGCAAGTCCCGCCTTGGCGGCGGTGCCGGTCGTGGAGCGCGCGACGTTGGTGATGGAGGAAACGACGGAGACGGACAGGCCGCCGAGCGGGCCGTTGGCCGCGTAGGAGTAGGTGTCGTAGCTGGTTGCGACATTCGTCGCTCCGGTGTTGCTCGTGCCCGCAAGGCCGAGGATAGCCTCGAAGGTGCCCAGGGCCCAGGCGCGCGAGTCGGCGACGCCCACGTCGACGAGCGCGATGTCGACCGTCGGCGCAAGGGTATCGGAGTAGGCATAGGAGTGAGCGTTAACCAGGACATCCACCGTGCCGCGCGTGCCGCCGGCGGTGGGAGCCGTGTCGAGCGTGACGCCCTCGGCGATGGCGCGCACCGTAGCGTCCATGCGGGCCTTGCCCACCGCGACCTTGATGCCCAGGAGCGTAACGCGGACCTTCTCGCCCTCCTTATCCTTGCCGCCACCGTTGACACCGATCTTGGAGACGGCACCGTAGTTGGTGACGTTGGAGCCGGAGCCGGTGGGCAGGTTGAAGTTCGAGGCGATGCGGACCGCGCCGCCGTTCGTGGTGATGGTGGCGTCCGCAAGCCTGGCCTCCTGCGTGGCGTCCAGGTAAGCGAACGAGTTGTTGGAGACGATCTCGGCGCCGGAGACGCTCACGACGCCCGAACCCATCTGGGCCTGGGCGGTGGCGCGGCCGTTGGCCTCCACCGTGAGCGCGCCGCCCGTGACGGCAAGCGTGCCCGTGCCGATGACCTCGGCGTTGTTCACGGTGGCGTTCTCGGCGTAGGCAACGTTCACCGTGACCGCGATGGCAGCCATGGTCGAGCCGATGCCCGTGGCCTCGGCGGAGGTGATGTTGACGTCGTTGCTGCGACCCGCATAGACCGAGAGCGAACCGGTGGCAACCGTGGCACCCGTCGTGTCAACGACAGCGCGGTTGTCGGCGGTGAGGTTCGCGACAAAGACGTTTACGCCCACCGCGATGGCACCCGCATTGATGGCGAGCAGCTGGGTGTCTGACGTGGCGGCAAATCCGGCGTCGATGGTGGTGCCTCCGGTGACGGTGACGTTCTTGCCGAAGATGCCCGCGCGGGCCAGCGTGTCGTTGGAGACGACGAGCACGTTGGTGCTCACCGAGATGGCACCGGCGGAGACGCCCAGCGTGAGGGCCTGGCCCGCGGTGGTGATGTCGTTGGCGATGATGAGCGTGCCCACCGTCGCGGTGTTGTTGGTGCCGCCCGCGCCGACGATGGCCTCGGTGACCTTGCCGGTCACGATGGGCGTGGTGCCCACGTAGGTGAGGATGGTGGGCTCCATCGTGGCCACGGCGACGCCGATCTTGACGGCGATGGCGCCGGCGGAACCGCCGATGATGTTGGCATGCGAGCTGACGTTGGCCTTGGCGCCCACGTCGAGCGTGCCGACGTTCGAAAGCGTCGTGGCCTTGCCCACAAAGGTGTGTACCATCATATGGTCGCCCGCGATCGAGGTCGCGCCGTTGACGGCGATGGCGCCGCCCGCGAGGCTCGCCGCGAACGTCGTCGCGTCGAAGGTGGTGTCGGACTTGACGGCAACCGTGCCGGTGACGTTCTTGACGACGGCCGGGCCGACGATGCCGGCATAGACCATGCCGTTGCTCACAACGACGGCTGCAGAGGCCGTGACCGCCACGGCGCCGCCCGCGAGGCCGAAGGTGGCTGCGGCGGCAACCGGGAAGTGCGTCTCGGCCTTGACGAGCACGCTCGCAGCCTTATCGACATTGCCGGCGATGAACGCATAAGAATTGCTGTCGAGACCCAGGTAGGCGATGACCGGGGCGACTGCCACGGCCCCGCCGCCGGCGGAGACGGCCACGACGCGCACGCTGCGGCCGTTGAAGGCGTTGCCCACGTTGCCGTAATTGTCGTTGTCGATGCCCGCCTCGACCTGGTTCTGGAAGGCCTCGTTGCGCGCTGCCTCGTCGGAACCGGCAGGCGCACTCACCTTGGTGGAGCCGGTCCAGGAGGTGACCTTCACATCGCCCGTGACGATAAGCGTGGAGCCCGCCTCGGTGTAGGCCGCGGCGTTGGCATAGGTGATGCCCACGGCCACGGTCGGGCTGACGGCCACGGCGCCGCCGGCCACGGTGAAGGCCATGATGTCAAGGAGCAGGTGGCTCTTCGCGTCGACGGTGATGTCGTGTGAGGTGACCTTGGAGTCCGCGCCCACAAACGCGCGCACGGTGTCACTGCCGTTGATGACCGGCACGTCGGCGTCACCGAGGTCGGTCGCCGTGACGGCCTTACCCGCGGTGGAGGTGACGGTGCTGTTCATCGTGGCATTGTTCTGCGCAACGTAGTAAGTCTTGCTCGTGTTGAGCACGATATCCTGGGTCTGGACATAGGAGCCGCTCTTCAGCTCGTAGTAGGTGCCCAGGCTCTCCTGCTCGGGGCTGTCCACCTTGACGTAGGTGACACCCGCGAGGTCGTCGCCGTTCACGCCCTCATCAGCGTGGCTCTCGCCGTCGCCCGCGAGGTCGTCGCGCAGGCTGGTACCAGAGAGCTTCTCGTAGATGGCCTTGGTCGCCTCGGGATTGGGATCGACCTGCGCATAGTAGGTCTTGCCCGTCACGAGCGTGGTGTCCTCGGTCAGGACGTACGGGGTGGCGTTCTTCTCGTAGTAGGTGGAGAGGTCTTCGGCCTTGGGGTGCTTGACCTTCTTGTAGGTGCCCGCAACGTCACCGTCAGAGTGATCAAGGTAGTAGTAGACCTTATTGGGGTCAACCTCGGTGTCGGTGGTCTTGAGGTAGTCGCCCGTATACTCGTAATAGGTGGCAAGGTCATCGGCCGCGGGTGTCGTAACCTCCTCGTAGACGTAATCCTCCAGAAGCAACGACTCCAGAAGATCCGCCCAGAGTTTGTCGGGGTCGAAGAAGGTGACTTCGCCGTCCTCGTCGCCGTCTGAGTCATCGAGGAAGTAGTAGACCTTGTTGGGATCGACCTCGGTGTCGGCGGTCTTGAGATACTTGCCCGAGTTCGTGTACTCGTAGTAGGTCTCGAGGTCGTCCGCCGCAGGCGACGCGACCTTCCTGTAGGTGCCCACGACGTTGCCATCTTCGTCCAGCACCGGCGCAGGGTCCTGTGATCCGAGCAGCGCGTCGTGCGAGTCTTGGTCGAGCTTGCCGCCCACGACGGTTACGAGCACGGTGACGCCCACGCCCACGGTGCCGCCAGAGACGGTGGCCAGGTACATCTGGACGTCGCGGTCGCCGAAGGCGGTCACGCTCACATCACCCGTGCAGGTGACGGTGGTGCTCTTGCCCAGATAGGCCTCGATGGTGTTGCTCGACTTGGCCACGATGGCGGTGACGCCCACGCCCGCGGTGCCGGCGACGGCCGCAGTGGCGCCGATGCCGAGCATCGTGAAGTCGTCGGTGGCGTTCACGGTGAGGCTCGCGGCCTTCACGGCTGTGGCAACCGCCTCGGCGCCGTCCTCGGTGCCCACGTAGGC
>JAUNEQ010000238.1 GCA_030525445.1 Coriobacteriia bacterium
GCTTTGGCAACTACAACAAGTTCCACCGCAAGGTGTTCGAGGCGCTGGGCATGGACGCGCGGTTCTGGGAGGACCCCGAGCTGAATAACCTGGAGGCTTTGGCGCGCAACGGGCGCAACGTGGAGGTCGTGGCCGAGATGGAGCGCAAGTTCCGCGAGAAGACCTGGGCGGAATGGGAGCCGTTCCTGGCGGAGCAGGAGCTCGCGTGCGAGAAATGCCGCACGGTGGAAGACGTGCTCGCAGACGAGGAAGCGTTTGCGAACGACCAGCTCAGGCGCGTGTATTACGAGGACCAGGGGTATGGTGACGATCATTCGTACACGGTGACGACGGCGCCGGTGCGCTTGGCGAGCCTGGGAGACCCGGTGCTGCACCGTTCGCTGCCGGTGGGTTATGACACCCGCGCGGTACTTGCGGAAATCGGCTGGTCGGAAGACGAGATTGCCGCCGCCGATGCTGTTGGCGAGGTGAAGTGCTACAACGGCCCGGCCATGCCCGCGAGCGTGCTGCGTCCGAGCTACGGGTTGTGCCCGTCCGGTCCGGAAGAGGCGGCCGCCATGGCCGCCGCCCGTGCCGCGGAGGAGCATGCGATTCGCGCGTAGGCGTTAAACGCCCTGTCGTGTCGAGGTAGAGGGGCAGCTGCACCGTTTTTTCGATGCGGGCCCCTTTGGACGCGAGAAACGCTGGATTTGCGCGCAGAACCACAGAGAAATGCACCGTTTTTTCGATTCTGGCACCCTATTTGGCGGAAAAAGGGTGCCAGAATCGAAAAAACGGTGCATTTAGAGGAAAAACTAGTGTCCGAAACGTGTGTTTCGAGCCTGAAAGAAGCCAG
Source organism: Coriobacteriia bacterium (assembly GCA_030525445.1). GTDB lineage: Bacteria > Actinomycetota > Coriobacteriia > Coriobacteriales > Eggerthellaceae > UMGS1519. The sequence continues at coordinate 836 of JAUNEQ010000238.1, forward strand.
AATCGAAAAAACGGTGCAGCGATGAATCTAGCGGCCCTTCCATACGGGCGGGCGCTTTTCGGCAAAGGCGCGCGGGCCTTCGGCTGCGTCTTCCGTAGCGTTCACCAGGGTCTGATAGTGGTCCATGATCTCCCAGCCCTGGCCGTCGGCCAGGTCATCACAGGCCGCGGCTTCCTTCATCGCGGCCTTCGAGTACTCGATGGCAAGCGGCGCCGATGCGACGATGCCCGCGGCCAGACGCCGCGCGGTTGCCATGAGCTCGTCCTCCGGGACGGAATAGTTCACGAGCCCCCGGCGTTCGGCCTGCTCAGCGGTAATGTTGTCCCCCACCAGCACAAGCTCAGCGGCGAACTTGTGCGGCACCTGCTGCATCAAGCGCAGGATGGCGCCGTCGCCGGTAGATGCGCGCCCGCGGCGGGCTTCGGGCAGCCCAAACGTGGAGTGGTCGCTGCATACCGCCAGGTCACACGCCAGCAAGATACCCATGCCCCCGCCCACGCACACGCCGTTAACCGCGGCGATAAGCGGCTTCTTAAACTGGTGTTTCGACATGCCCAGCAGCCCCCAGTCCTCCTTGCCGGCCGGCAGATGGTGGGTGCCTGTGGCGAGCTCCTTTAGGTCGGCCCCCGCGCAGAAGCACGTGCCGCTGTTCGTGATGATGCACACGCGCTCGGCCGGGTCGTTGTCCCAGCGTTCGAGTTCGGTGGAAAACTCCTCCATCATCTGGGAAGACATGGCGTTGCGCGCCTGCGGGCGGTTGAGCGTGATGGTGAGGATGCCGCCTTCGGAATGGGTGAGGATGGTCTCGTACATAAGGGTCCTTGCTCGAGGTGGGGGTAGGATGCGGGACGCAACTACAGGGTGAGCCAGCCGCCTTCCACATACAGGATCTGGCCGGTCACGTAGTCCGCCGAGTCGCTCGCCAAGAACAGCACGGCATCGGCGATGTCATCCTTGCGTGCGCGGCGACCAAGCGGCAGGCGATCGCAAAGCGCCTGTTCAACGGCTGGGTCGGCATATAGCGCGGCGTTGAGGTCGGTGGGTGTGCTGCCCGGCCCCACCGCATTCACGCGGATGCCGTCGGGGCCCAGGGCCCGCGCCATCGTCTTCGTGATGGTGTTCACGCCGGCCTTCGCGACGTTGTACAGCAGGTTGTTGGGCAGGTAGGTGGTCGCGGAAATCGAGGATATGTTCACGATCGCCGCCGGCCCGCTCGCGCCTCGGTGCAGCTTCGCGAAGTGCTGGCTCGCGAACAAAACCGACTTCAGGTCGGTGTCGATGACGCGCTGCCAACCTTCCTCGGTAATGTCGTAAACGCTTTCGGCGGTCATGATGCCCGCGTTGTTCACCAGGATGTTCAGACGCCCGAAGCGCTCGGCCGCAGCATTCAGGAACGCGCGTACCTGCGCGACGTCGGCCACGTCCACCGCAGCGGTGTAGATGCGAGAGGTGTCGTCCCCGGCAATCTCGCGCGCCAACTCGTTGTGCCCCGCGGATGTGCGGCTGCAGATGGCCACGTTGGCCCCCGCCTCGAAAAACCGCTCCGCGATGCGCCGGCCGATGCCGCGCGCTCCGCCGGTGACGACGACGGTTTTGCCAGTGAAATCGAACGATGCTGCCATGAATCCTCCTGCCCGCTGCATCTGGTGTTTTCGGTATTATCGCGCATCCTGGCGGGGTCGCTCTCCATCATGGTGAAGTTGTCGAATCTTTATGAACTGGGAAAATAA
>JAUNEQ010000239.1 GCA_030525445.1 Coriobacteriia bacterium
TGCCGGAATCGTTCGGGTTCTTGCCGTACTCAGCCATGAGCTCGGCGACGCGCTCCTTGGAGACGCTGTTGCGATCAGCCATGATTCACCTGTCTTTCTCTTGTCTGACTTCCCGCTGAGCGTGCAACCGGTGGAGATGCCCGCCAAGCGAAAAGCGCCTGAAAACACAACCGCATGAATATACCCGTTGTTGCAAATTGCGGCAATGACCTCTATGATTTGTACACTTTTTGCCCTAAGTATGGGGGCTGACAAGGAGAGATAATGGCTTTCAATTATATTCCCGAACGCGTTTGCTCGCGTGCCATCCAGGTGGAACTCGACGGAGACCGAGTGAAGGACGTGCATTTTATCGGCGGTTGCGAGGGCAACCTAAAGGCGATCGGCAAGCTCGTTGCCGGCATGACGGTTGACGAGGTCGCCGGCATCCTGGAGGGAAACGACTGCAACGGACGCGGAACAAGCTGCGCCGACCAGATGGTGAAGGCGCTTCGCGAGGCACAGGAGGCACAGGTCAATGGCCGATGAGTTTCTGGACGAGCAGGATGAGCTCCTCGAAGAAGACCTCGACGAAACAGCCGAGTTCGAAGATGAGGAGGAGGCCGGGCTTTCCGGCGAGGCGCTCATAGACGCGTTCTTCGCTCAGAACCCCGACATGGCCGATGGCATGCCCCTGCAGCACGATACGCTGCATTCGGGTTTCCTCACCTTGGTGGGCCGCCCGAACGTGGGCAAATCCACGCTGCTGAACGCCATCATGGGCAAGAAGATCGCCATCACGTCAAGCACCGCGCAAACCACGCGGCACCGCTTCCGTGGCATTTACAATCGACCGAACGCGCAGCTCATCATCGTCGACACCCCCGGCGTGCACAAGCCGCAGGACGCCCTGGGCGAGGAGCTCAACGAGAGCGCCATGAAGGGCATGGAGGACGTCGACGTCGTCGCGTTCCTGCTCGATGCGAGCATGCCGTTCGGCCGCGGCGACGAATGGGTGTTGAAGAACGTCGCGCGTTCTCACGCGCAGAAGGTGCTTGTCGTCTCGAAGGTCGACAAGGTCGACGAGCAGACGCTCCAATCGCAAATCGACGCAGCCCGTGAGAAGGCCGATTGGGATGCCATTTGCCCGCTGTCGTCCGTCACCGGCGAAGGCATCGAGGATTTCATTGACGAGGTATGCGCCCTGTTGCCCGAAGGGCCCCGCTGGTTCCCCGAGGATATGGAGACCGACCAGCCCCTCGAGGTGATGATCGCGGAATTCATCCGCGAGAAGATCCTCTATTTCGCGCATGACGAGGTGCCCCATGCGGTGGGCGTCGTCTGCGAGGAGCTTGAATACGACCGCAAGAAGAAGCTCTACCGCATCTACGCGCTCATCTATGTGGAGCGCGAGAGCCAGAAGGGCATCATCATAGGCAAGCATGGCCACGGCATCAGCCGCATCGGAAAGCAGGCGCGCGAGGACCTCGAGCAGCTGCTGGGCAAGCGCGTGTACCTGGATTTGCGGGTGAAGGTCCGCAAGAATTGGCGACGCGACCTCAACCAGATCAAGCGCTTCGGATACGGCGAGGGCAACTAGGCGCAAAAGGCCTTGCAAGACGCCTCCGTGGAGGCATTGGGAGCACATGGCGGCAAAAACCTACAGCGAGAATGTGATTGTGCTGCGCAAGACGCGTCTGCGCGAGTCCGACCTCGTGCTCACCCTGCTCGCGGAAGACGGCCGCCAGATTCGCGCCGTGGCAAAGGGCGCCCTGAAACCGGCGGGCAGCTTCGCCTCGCGGCTCGAGCTCTATTCGCATGCCAACGTGCTGCTGGTGGAAGGCCGCTCCCTAGACATCGTGAAGGAGGCGCGGCTGGTAAACGCCCATGCGCCGCTGCGGTTCGATTACGAGAGAAGCGTGTGCGCGGCGCCGATGGCCGAACTGCTCGCGCATGCAACCCAAGATGAGCTGCCGGTCCCGCGGCTGTTCCCCATGACCGAAACCGCATTTGATTGCCTCGAGGGCACAGAGCCCGAAAAGGCGCGCCTGGTATGCGCGGCATTCCTGCTGAAAGCGGCTTCTGTTCTGGGCTTCCGTCCAAGTTTGGGGCATTGCGCGGAATGCGGCTCCCCCCGCCCCGTCGGCGCACCATGGATGATTTCCATTCCCGCAGGCGGCGTGCTCTGCCCCGATTGCGGCAACCTCCACGATGCGCAGCGCATATCCCCCGCCATCATCGACTGGGCGAATGCGCTCATTCACGCCACCTTCGCGCAAGTCGCGGAATTCGACGCCGATGCCACCCTGCAAGTGGAGCTCGTTCGTTTCGCTGGTTCATGGATTCAAGCGCACATCGCGAACCTGAAGAGCCTCCCGTTCATGTACGCGCTTTAGCCCTATGTTCAACCGCCGTTGACACGGGATGCGCGACCCCCGATGTCATGCTGCGCGAAGGCGCGAAGCACCGGAGGCGAAATCCCCGCGCGGGGCTTGCCGTAGGTGAGCTGCGACCACTCCACACCAGCGTGAGGTCCCTCGGCTGCGCGCCTTCGGCGCTCCGCTCGGGATGACACCGATGGCGA
>JAUNEQ010000240.1 GCA_030525445.1 Coriobacteriia bacterium
GTCGTGCTCGGCGGTACCCCTGATGCCTGTTTCGATCATGTCGTCCTTTCGCGGAACCGGATAGCGAATGGCGTGATTATAGGATGGCTTTCTTCAAAAAGCGAGCAAGCAGTTCATCGATGGAAGCGATGAACGCATTGCGGTCGTCATGTAAGCTCGGTGGGAGGAAGGCGGTTTGCGACATTTGGGCATATCCGAGGTTCACCGCCATGAACAGCTGGTGGTGGCGTGCTGCAGTTTGCTCGCTTCCGCTGATTGCGCGAATCGGCTCAAGCGAGAGATTTGTCAAACGAAACAGCTGGTCGCGCATATCTTCCACCACGCCGTAGCGGTGCATGAGCGTGAGGGCTTCGTAATACAGCGGGTTCGCGTGACACGCATCATACAGCGATACCGCGTATTCCCGCAGTGCCTTTGCGGGTGGAAGGCCCGAGGTTGCGACTTCGATTTCTTCCACGAGCGCACCGAGGTTCGCCCGGAGCAGGTGGACGCGCAGTTCGCGCAGGTTCGCGACATAGCGGTACATCGACTGCGGTTTAATACCCAATTCGCGGGCGAGGCCGTTGTAGCCCACGGAATCGATGCCATCGGCACGTGCCATTTCCATGGCTTTTGCCACCACGGCTTCGGTCGATAACGGCGTTCCCTTCGGCATGCGGTCTCCTTTCATTGGCGAATATTGTAGCGCAAGCAGCAAGATATCCATTGACAAACTCATGCCATGAGTTTATGGTGATGCTCGTAAGACTCATGCCATGAGTCTTACGAGAAACCGAGTTCTGCACCATCCGCGAAGGAGGCATGCCATGTCCGAAATTACCAAGGAAATGATCTTCTCCCCGTCAAAGCCGTATTTCGAAAGTGCCCAGGTCTTCGGTGTGCTTAGCCCCTTCGAGCCGGGTACGCGCACGTTGGAGAAGGGCTTCAAGCTGCTACCCGATGCCATGGCCCTGGAGGAAGAACTTATCTTCGAGAAGGACGTGGCCCTGCAGCTGCGCGATGGCGAGACCCTCTACACCGACATCTTCCGTCCCGTCACGGACGAGAAGGTGCCCGCCATTATATCGTGGTCGAGCTATGGCAAGAGCAGCTTTACGAGCCCGCGCTACATGAACATCTATCGCGGTGTGGGGCTTTCGCCCGCTGCCACCTCTGGCTTGCAGAAGTGGGAAGGCCCGGATCCGGCATGGTGGTGCCCGAAGGGTTATGCCATTATTAACCCGGATGCCCGCGGCATCGCGCATTCTCCGGGAAAGACCACGATGATCGGCTCGCAGGAAGCCGAGGATGCCTACGACTTGATCGAGTGGCTGGCCGAACAACCCTGGTGCAACGGTAAGGTCGCGCTCTCCGGATGCTCATACCTGGCCTTTTCGCAGTGGTTCATCGCGGCCGAACAGCCACCGCACCTTATCTGCATCAACCCGCACGAGGGACTCTCCGACGCCTACCGCGACTTCGCGTTCCGCGGCGGCATCGAGGATAAGGGCTTCGTCGAGGTGCTCGAGGGCGCGCACTGCGGCATCGCGGGCAATATGCGCGAGGACTGGCAGGCCGAGATGGACGCCTTCCCGCTGATCACCCATCCGGTTTGGGCCGACAAGGTGGCCCGTTACCAGGACATCAAGGTTCCGGCCTATATTGTGGCGAGCTACTCCAACACGCTACACACCAACGGCACCTTCCGCGCATGGCGCGAGATTGCTTCTGAAGAGAAGTGGCTGCGCATCCACAACACGCAGGAGTGGCCCGACTACTACGATGAGTGGAGCACCGAGGACCGCCGCCGGTTCTTCGACCATTACCTGCGCGGCGTCGACAACGGCTGGGAGAATACCCCGCGCGTGCGCTATTCGCTGCTCGACATGGAGGACGGCGACGTCGTGAACATCCCCGACACGCAGTTCCCGCCTGCCGACGTGCGATACGTGAACCTGTACCCGAAGGCGATGGGCCGCGTGCTCATCCCCGCGAAGTCCGAGCAGGACATTCCGCTGAAGTACCTGGTGGACGGCGTGTCCGACAAGATCGGCGTGGCCGAGAACATGATGGTGGGCTCCGGTCAGCTCTCCTTCACGCACACCTTCCAACAGAAGACGGAGGTTATCGGGTATCCGAGCGTGCACCTGGAGGTGGAGGTGCAGGATGCGGACGACGCCGAGCTCTACGTGGTGATGCAGAAGCTCGACGCGCACGGAAACACCTGCGACGAGTTTTGCATCCCCAACAAGACCTGCTTCATGCGCGACTTCACCGACCACAGCGACTCCATCGTGCGCTACAACGGGCCGTCCGGCCGCATCAAAGTGTCGATGAGCGCGCTCGACGAGGAGAAGTCGACCGAGGACATCCCGGTGCAGGCCTATGACCGGATTCAGAAGATGGAGCCCGGACAGATCGTGCCCGTCGACATCGCGCTCATGCCCGCCGGCCTGGTGTTCTACCCTGGCGAGAGCCTGCGCCTGCTCATCAGCCCGAAGAACATCGCCCAGAACATCTTGGGCTGGGTGCCTGCGCACAAGGACGAGAACACCGGCATGCACATCATTCATACCGGCGG
>JAUNEQ010000067.1:0-5500 GCA_030525445.1 Coriobacteriia bacterium
GCGACCTCACGCAGTGGTACTTCAAGATCACCGATTACGCGCAGGAGCTGCTCGATGACCTCGAGAAGCTGCCCGGCTGGCCCGAGCGCGTGAAGCAGCAGCAGGCGAACTGGATCGGCCGCTCCGAGGGCGCCGAGGTGGAGTTCCTGCTGTGCGACAAGGACGGCAATGCGCCGGCCAACCCCACCGATGACGATTACATCACGGTGTTCACCACCCGCGCCGACACGCTGTTCGGCTGCAGCTTCTTCGTGGTGGCGCCGGAATACAAGCCGCTGCCCGAAATGGTTGCCGGCATGCCCAACGAGCAGGCCGTGCTCGACCTCATCGCTGCTTCCGCGAAGGTGACGGCCGTCGAGCGCGCCCAGGGCGACCACGAGAAGCACGGCGTGTTCACCGGCCGCTACGTGGTGAACCCGGTGAACGGCGAGAAGGTGCCCGTGTGGGTGGCCGACTACGTCGTGGCCGACTACGGCACCGGCGCCGTCATGGCCGTGCCGTGCGGCGACCAGCGCGACTTCGAGTTCGCGAAGAAGTACGACCTGCCCATCATCCCCATCATCCTGGAGGATGGCGACCCGCTGTTCGAGCAGCTCAAGGACGAGCAAGGCCGCGTCGTGACGAGCGTCGACTGGGAGGCCGCGATGGCCGCCGAGGGCACGCTCGTGCAGTCCGGCCCGTACACCGGCATGCGCGGCGGCAAGCATTCCGAAGGCGAGTCGGCGATCGTCGCCGAGCTGGAGCGTCAGGGCCGCGGCCGCCGCAAGGTGGAGTTCCGCCTGCGCGACTGGCTCATCTCGCGCCAGCGCTACTGGGGCAACCCCATCCCGGCCATCCACTGCGAGGATTGCGGTGTGGTGCCGGTGCCCGTCGAGGACCTGCCCATCCGCCTGCCCGAGGACATCGACCTGGCCGCCGGCGAGACGCTGGCCACGCATGAGGGCTTCGTGAAGTGCACCTGCCCGAAGTGCGGCAAGCCGGCCCGCCGCGAGACCGACACGATGGACACGTTCACGTGCTCGAGCTGGTACTACATGCGCTACACCGACCCGCACAACGCCGAGGCGCCGTTCGATTCGGCCAAGGCGAACCGCTGGCTGCCGGTCGACCAGTACATCGGCGGCATCGAGCATGCCATCCTGCACCTGCTGTACAGCCGCTTCTTCACGAAGGTGCTGCGCGACATGGGGCTGCTCGACTTCGACGAGCCGTTCACCAACCTGCTGTGCCAGGGCATGGTGCTCGACGAGCACGGCGAGGTCATGAGCAAGTCGAAGGGCAACGTCGTGTCGCCCGAGAAGATGATCGCCGGTTACGGCGCCGACGCCGTGCGCGCCTACGTGCTGTTCATGGGCCCGGTGGACAAGGAAAAGATGTGGAACGAGGATGGCCTCGCGGGCATCTACAAGTTCCTGAACCGCCTGTGGCGCATCGTCGCCGACCTCAAGTGCGTGGCCGGTGACAAGACGCTGTTCGACCCGACCGCCGACGCCACGAACGCCCACGACAAGGCCGAGGCCCTGCGCCGCGAGCGTCATCGCGTGGCCCAGAAGGTGACCGAGGACTTCGAGCGCCACAACTACAACACCGCGCTGGCCGCCATCATGGAGCTGGCCAATGCGGCTGGCGACCTGCTGCGCGTGCGCGATGCCGAGCATCGTGCGGCGTGCGCGAACGCCAAGCCGCTGTGCGATGACGTGGCCGAAACCATCGTGAAGCTCATGGCTCCCGTTGCCCCGCACTGGGCCGAGGAGCTGTGGCACGAGGTCATCGGCGGCGAGGGTTCCATCCACGATCAGGCGTGGGCCACGTTCGATCCCGAGCAGGCGAAGTCCAACGAGGTCGAGCTCGCCGTGCAGGTGAACGGCAAGGTGCGTGCGCGCATCACCGTCGCGGCCGACGCGGCCGAGGACGCGGTGCGCGAGACGGCGCTAGCCGCCGTATCCAAGGCGACCGAGGGCAAGAATGTCTTCAAGGTCATCGTGGTGCCCGGCCGCCTCGTGAACATCGTGGTGAAATAGCCTGGGTCATCTGCGTCAACCAACCTACCGCATCGCACGATAAACGCAGCACGCATGAAGACGCTCAAGGGCATGGGCAAGCTCATCTTGGGCTTGATCGCGGGCGCGGCCCTCATAACGGGGGTCGCGAACGTCATCGTGTGCCAGACGAGCGCTCCCTGCATGGCCTCTGCGAAGGAAGCCGCGGCGTTTCAGGCGGACTGCGTGCTCGTGCTCGGTGCGGCGGTGGATGCGAACGGCGACCCGACGCCCATCCTGCGCGACCGGCTGGATGTGGGTGCGAGCCTGTATCAGGCGGGCGCGGCTTCGAAAATCATCGTCACGGGAAACAATTCGGCGGAGTCTCACCACGAGGCGGATGCGATGAAATCCTACCTTGTTGGTAAGGGAATCCCCGCAGCAGACATAATGCGTGACAACTACGGGCGTACCACGTACGACAGCATGTGGCGAGCTCGTAACGTTTTCGAAGTTGCGCGTGTCATCGTCGTGACGCAGGAATACCATGAGCACCGGTCGCTCTTCGATGCGAAGGGCGTGGGGATGGAAGCATGCGGCGTGCCCAGCGACTTGAGCACGTACGCGCATCAAAACTATTACAACTTCCGTGAGGTCTTTGCCTGCGTGAAGGACCTGGGGCTCGTGATTTTGCACGTGCCAGCAAGTTCCGAACAAGCCGAGGCCTCGCGTTAAAAACAGGGGATGAGTTAGACCATATGGAAAAGGATAACGAGTTATCCGAGGAAGCGGGGAAGCAGCCCGCTGCTCCTGCGAGGAAGACGCCGAGCACGGCGGCGAACAGGCGCCGGGAAAAAGACACCGCCGCACAAGTGGAGGAGTGGCGCTTGCGTCAGGCGAGCCGCGCCGTTCCGGCATCGTACCGTGCCGAGGGCGGGCGCCCCATGCCTTCGCAGGTGTACACGCCCGATGCCGATGTGCTCGATGCGCAAAATGAGATTCCGCCTTCGGGAAGGCCCACGCGCACACGCCCGTCAATTCCCAACTACACGCCGCGGAAAGCCGCATGGGAAGAGGCGCCATCCATAGACGGTGTCGCCGAATCCGTGGCCGATGCCGAGCCGGTGACGGTGGGGGTCCAGGTCGTCGAAGAACCCTCTGCAGCGCAAAACGCCGCAGACGTCCTGCGCGGCTCGGCCGCGAAGGCGGGTGAGGCCGGCGCGGCCCTCATCGGCAACCTGCAGCAGTCGGAGGCCGCCGGGAAGGCGAAGGATTTCGCCTCGAGCATTCCCGGAAAGCTATCAGCGGCCGGCAAGGGCGCCGCAGCAAAACTGCGCGATGAGAACGGAGAGCTCCGAAAGAAGCCCATCGCCATCGGGGCGGCTGTGATCGCGTATCTCATCATCGCCATCTGGTTCAGCTTCCACTATTACCCGCTCACCACCATCGGCCAGGTGAACGTGGGAGGCATGGACGTGCCTGCGGCCTCGAAAGCCCTGGGCGAGGCCGTTGACGGCTATAAGCTCGAAGTGGAAGGCGAGGGCGAGGTCTCGTTCACGGTGATGGGTTCCGAAGCGGGCCTTTCGTTGGACGCCGAGCAGATCGCGCGCCAGGCGAAGGATGCCGACACGGGCTTCCTGTGGCCGGTGTTCGTGTTCCTGCCCCACGACCATTCCGACATCATGCTCGCATCGGCCGATGCCGCCGGTTTCCGCGAGAAGATCAGCGACGCCGTGAACTGGTTCAACCAGGAGGCGACTGCGCCGCGCAATGCCACCGTCGCTTACAACGAAAGCGAGAAGAAATTCGAGATCGTTCCCGAGGAGCGCGGCAACACGCTGGATGAGGAGAAGATTACCGAACACGTGATAGCGGCACTTGCGTCTATGGAGCCCACGCTCACGCTGGGCGACGGCGATTACCAGCAGCCTACCGTATTCAAGGATGATGAGCGCTTGCAGACCGCTTTGGGCGAAGCCCAGAAGGTGCTGGCTACGAACACGACCTTCACAGCCCATGGCAGCGACGTGGCCACGCTCGACGGCGAGACCGCCGCCAAGTGGGTGCTTACCGACGAGAACGTGCAGATCGCCCTGGACGAAGACCAGGTGAACGAGTGGGTCCAGAAGCTCGTGGACAAGATCAGCACGGTGGGAACCAAGCGCACGTGGACGCGCGAAGATGGCGAGAAGTGCACCGTCTCGGGCGGTACGTACGGCTGGGAGGCCGACTGGCTGGCCGTGGACGAGGCGCTGCACGAGGCGATTGAAACGGGCTCCACCAACAAGGTCGAAGTGCCCATGCAGCAGGAGGCTGCGGTCTACAACGGCAAGAACAAGCGGGACTGGAAGTCCTATATCGACGTGGACCTCGATATGCAGCATGCAACCTATTATGACGACAAGGGCGAGGTGATCTGGGAGGCCGATTTCGTGTCCGGCGCCCCCGACGGCGAACATGACACCCCGCAGGGCGTCTATTACATCAACAACAAGGAAAGCCCGTCGACCTTGATCGGCGAGGCGAATGCGACGGGCAACCCCGAATACGAGACGAAGGTCAGCTTCTGGATGGCCTGGCGTGGAAACGACGTTGGCTTCCACGATGCCGATTGGCAAGACGAGTTCGGCGGCTCGCGGTATGAAGAGGGCTTCGGTTCGCACGGATGCATCAACCTTTCTCCCGAAGATGCCGAGTCGCTCTACAAACTGGCAGACATCAATACCGTCGTGGTGTGCCACGGGAGTGGCGCAACCAAGGAGAAGAAATCCTCGGATGAGGACGAGAGCGAGGCTTCGGATGAGGCCGAAGCTGCGGCTGAACCGGCTGAAGAGGTCGTCTCCGAGGAAGAGGCCTGGGATGAAGAGGCTGATTATGGCGTAGAAGCCGAAGGGGAATACTCCGAGGCTGAGGAATGATACCCTTGATGGCAAATGCTCAAGGCGTTTGCCGTCTGGCCATTCCCTCTGACGAAAGGACGGACCATGTTATTCGCGCATATTGGCGTCATCGATGAGAATTTCGAGTTTCGCCCGGACTGCTTTGTCGGCGTGCGGGGGGACACCATCGCGTACCTGGGCGCCGAGGAACCCGCCGAGGATTTTGGCGAGCGTTATGACGGACACGGAAAGGTGCTGCTGCCCGGCCTGGTAAACGCCCATTCGCACGCGCCCATGACGCTCATGCGCGGCTACGCGGAAAACCTCGCCCTGGACGATTGGCTGAACACGATGATCTTCCCCTTCGAGGCGAAGATGACCGATGACGAGGTGTATCCCGCGACGATGCTCGCCATCGCCGAGATGCTGCGTTTCGGCACGACCTCGTTTTCCGACATGTATTATTTTTGCGATGCCCGTGCCCGCGCCATCTTGGAGAGCGGCATCAAGTGCAACCTGTGCGATACCCTCATCGATTTTGCAGGCATGCCTTATGCGCAGCTGCCGACAGCGGCGGTGAATGACCATATCTTCAAGGCGTACCACGGCGCGAACGGCGGCCGCTTCCTCGTGGACATGGGC
>JAUNEQ010000067.1:5600-10051 GCA_030525445.1 Coriobacteriia bacterium
GGGAAAGCGGGCTGACCTGTGCGTCGTGGACGTTGACGTGCCTTGGATGGTGCCGGTGAGCGATATGGTGACGAACCTCGTGTATTCCGCACAGGGCTCCGACGTCGTGCTCACGATGGTGGACGGACAGGTGCTCTACCGCGACGGCGAGTGGCCGACCATCGACATCGAGCGCGTGAAGTTCGAGACCGCCCGCGCCCGCGAAGCCGTGCTCGCGCGCTTGTAAAACGCTATCCCCCAATCATTTCAATAAAAAGAAGGCCCGGTTTCCCGGGCCTTCGTCATTGCTGGCGTTTGCGGCAATCGAACCGAAGCGTTAGTCCTTTTGCTGGAGCAGGCCATAGCCGCCGTTGGAGCGACGGTAGACGATGCAGAACTTGTCGGTGTCGCGGTCGATGTAGCCGTAGAAGTCGTGGCCCAGAAGGTCGATCTGGATGAGGGCCTCTTCCTGGGTGATGGGCTTGAAGTCGACGTCCTTCACGCGGACGAGCGCCTCGTCCTCGGCGGAAAGCTCGGCCATGAGCTTGTCGAAATCGGTCTCGACCGGGGCCTGTTCGGCAACGCGGCCAACCTCGCGACGACCGAGCACGCGGGTCTTGTACTTGCGCATCTGGCGGGTCACCTTGGCAGCGGCCACGTCGATGGCGGCGTACATGTCGGTATCACGCTCTTCCACGCGAATGATGTGGCCCTTGGTCTGGAGGGTGACCTCGCAGACGCATGGGGTGGGGTTCGAGGGGTTGCGCTCTGCGTTCAGCACGACCTCGACGGTCAGCGGTTCGATGTCCATGGCCTTAGACACGGATCCGATCTTTTCCTCGGCGTATTCACGCAGGGCGGGGGTGATGGTGAGCTTGCGTCCGGTGATCGTGATATCCATATGCTCCACCTTTCAGCAATCGGGGACAAGCAGAATTCACGGAGTGGGCCTATTATCCCCACCGTAAAATCCTCATGAATAGGATAACTCATTTGGGGTTGAATTGCAGTGTTCTCAATGCGTTGCCGCGCGTGTTTTGATGCGGGAAAAATCTCGCGCACACGCACGTGCGTCATGTCTATGATGCTTATGGAAACCATGGCGATAGGAGCGATATGCCCATTGTGAACATTACCGGCATCGATGACGAGCGCGTGGCCGCCTATGTGAGTCTCACCGAACGGCAGCTGCGCAGCAAACTCGAGCCCGAGAAGGGCATCTTCATCGCGGAATCCCCGAAGGTTATCGCCCGCGCCGTGGATGCGGGAATGGTGGCGGAATCGTTTCTGATGGAACGTCGCTGGATTGACGAAGTGGCCCCGCTCGTGCAGCAGGCGGAAGCGGTGGCGGGCTGCGAGCTTCCCGTGTACACAGGCGAGAGCGCCGAGCTCGCGAAGCTCACCGGCTTCCAGCTCACCCGGGGCGTGCTCTGCGCTATGCGGCGGCCGGTGTTGCCATCGGTGGAGGAGCTGTTGAAGGACGCGCGTCGGGTGGCCGTGCTCGAGGGCATCGTCGACCACACGAATGTGGGAGCGGCGTTCCGCAGCGCTGCCGCGCTCGATGTGGATGCCGTGCTGGTGACGCCCACGTGTTGCGACCCGCTGTATCGCCGTGCGGTGCGCGTCTCCATGGGCACGGTGTTCCAGGTTCCCTGGACGCGCATCGGCGAGACTGCGGCCGATTGGCCGAAGCAGGGGATGGAACGCCTTCACGCGCTCGGCTTCAAGACGGCTGCCTTCGCGCTGGAAGACGATTCGATTTCGCTTTCCCATCCGGCGCTCGCAAACGAGGAGAGGCTCGCCTTGGTATTCGGGACCGAAGGCGATGGCCTGGCCCATGCCACGATCGCGGCGTGCGACTACACGGTGAAGATCCCGATGTCGCACGGCGTCGACTCGCTCAACGTCGCCGCCGCCACCGCGGTCGCCTTCTGGCAGCTCTGCGACCACGAAGGATAACCGGCCCGTCCGGACTCCAGGGGCTCTCGTCTGGAACGGTCCTGTGGGACGCCCAGGCTCCGGATTTTAGTCCCATCCGCGCTTTGCGCGAACTGGGATGAAAACCCTCCGGAGCCTGGGCGTCCCACGTGGGCGTCCCCATATGCTGCGGGAGCGGGTTCGGTCGACCGTTGCGCCGTTCGCCAAAGCTTTTTCGACAGATTGTGTTTTTGGGTGCACATCCGAAAAGTTGTGCTACTATACCTTCGCTGTAATCGTAATCGGGACGTGGCTCAGCTTGGTAGAGCGCTGCGTTCGGGACGCAGAGGTCGCTGGTTCAAATCCAGTCGTCCCGACCATCGATTAAGCTGTTCCGCCGAGTGGCGGATATTTTTTATTGGTCGCATTTCACGATAGTTCGAAATGCGGACGAGGCACGGGAGGCATTATGATTCCTAAGCTTGGCCCCATGGAGCTTGTCGTCATCCTGATTGTCGTCCTGCTGATCTTTGGCCCCAAGAACCTTCCAAAACTTGGCAGCGCCATCGGCAAGTCGGTGAAGAACCTGCGCGAAGGCCTTGACTCCGGCAAGAAGGAGAAGGCCCCGAAGGCCGAGGAGAAGGTCGTGGAACCGGAACCCGAGGTTATCGAAGCCGCTGCGAAGCCGGCCGACGCCGAAGAGGCCGAAGTCGTGCTGGAGGGCAAGCCCGCCCCGAAGTCCGCTCCGAGGAACTCCGTCGACGAGTAGGCTTCACGGCTCGCGAGCGCACTGCTCGCGCGTAAATACGAGATTCGAACATGCCATCCATCCGGGTGGCATTGTTTGAAAAGATAGCGTTGCAACGCAGCGCACGGATTGAAAGGAAACGGACAGGCATGGCAGAGTCCGAATACGTACTTACCCAGGCTGGCAAGCAGCAGCTGGAGGAGGAACTGGCCTACCTCGAGGGCGACAAGCGCGCCGAGGTGGGAGAGCGCATCCGCGTTGCGCGTGAGTTCGGCGACATCTCCGAGAACTCCGAGTATGACGACGCCAAGAACGAGCAGGCCATGGTGGAGTCCCGCATCGCCGAGATCAACCGCATCCTCTCCGAGGCCGTCATCGTGGACGCGCCGGTGGATGACGACCGCATCCACATCGGCTCGACCGTGACCCTCGACTGGGGTGGCCGCGAGCGCACCTTCACCATCGTGGGCGGCGCGGAGAGCAACGTGCACGAGGGCAAGATCTCGAATGAGAGCCCCGTGGGCGCGGCGCTGCTGGGACATAAGGAAGGCGACAAGGTCGAGGCGACCGGGCCCACCGGACGCGAGATCAAGATGGTCGTCCTGAGGATCGAACAGTAACTGACGAGGCGGCCTGCGGGCCGCTTCTTCGTTTTGGGGAACGAAAGGGAAACATGAGCGAGAACGAACAGGTTCAAAACGTGGTGGAAGACGATCCCATCGAGGTGCGCAAGGCCAAGCGCGAGGCGCTGCTGGCAGCCGGGCGCGACCCGTATGGCCATCGCTTCGAGGTGACCGACCACATCGCCGAGCTCGATGAGCGCTATGCGGGCTTGGAAGACGGCCAGAACACCGAGGACGAGGTGACCATCGCCGGCCGCCTGATGTCCCGCCGCGACCAGGGCAAGATCGTCTTCGGCGAGCTGCGTGACTCCACGGGCGACATGCAGCTGTTCTGCCGTATCAACGCGTTGGGCGAGGAGGCCTTTGCAGAACTGAAGGACCTCGACGTGGGCGACTGGATTGGCGTGACGGGCAAGATGATGCGCACGCGCCGCGGACAGCTGTCCGTGGCGGTCGAGCGCTTCGAGCTGCTCTCGAAGTCGCTGCGCCCGCTGCCCGAGAAGTTCCATGGCCTGGCCGACAAGGAGCTGCGCTATCGCCAGCGCTACGTCGACCTGGTGATGAACCCCGACGTGCGCGAGACCTTCGAACGCCGTTTCAAGATCATGGGCGCCATCCGCCGCTACATGGAGCAGGATGGCTACTACGAGGTGGAGACCCCGTTCCTGCATTCCATCATGGGCGGCGCCAACGCGAAGCCGTTCGTGACGCACTTCAACGCGCTCGACCGCGACTACTTCCTGCGCATCGCCACCGAGCTTCCGCTGAAGCGCCTGCTCGTCGGAGGCTTCGAGGCCGTGTACGAGATGGGCCGCATCTTCCGCAACGAGGGCATGGATGCCACGCACAACCCCGAGTTCACCACGCTCGAGGCCTACCGTGCATTCAGCGACCTCGACGGCATGATGGACCTCGCCGAGGGCGTCATCCAGGCGGCCGCCCAGGAAGCCTGCGGCACGCTGCAGGTTGAATACCAGGGCACGACCATCGACCTTTCCGGCCACTGGCCGCGTCGCACGATGATCGAGCTCGCCACCGAGGGCGCCGGCGAACCGGTGAACTTCGAGCGCAGCCTCGACGAGCTGCGTGCCATCGCGAAGCGCGTGGGCGTGAAGGTGATGGACGAATGGGGCAAGGGCAAGCTCATCTCCGAGATCTTCGAGGAGACCTGCGAGGACAAGCTC
>JAUNEQ010000241.1 GCA_030525445.1 Coriobacteriia bacterium
CGGGAGGTCCCTCGGCTGCGCGGGCTGCGCCCGCTCCGCTCGGGATGACACCGACAGCGGATACCAGCCACGACAACCCATCACGGGCGGTAAAACGAAGACGGGCCGGAGCATAATCGCTCCGGCCCGTGCGTTGCGTTGGGAAATGCGGTTCGCCCTACTTCTTCTTGGCCATCTTGCCGAAGTCGGCGACCTTGGCGAAGACGCCCACGAAGGCGTTGAGCAGCTTCAGGTTCTGCTCGCGTTCCGCGGCGTCGTCGGCCATGACCTTCACGTCGTCGAAGAAGGTGTCGATGGGCGCGCGCAGCGCGGCGAGCGCCTTCACGGCAGCGGTGTAATCCGCGGCGTCGAGTGCAGCCTCAACCTGACCCTGTGCGGCATTGACCGCGGAAAGCAGGTCGGCGCGCACGCCGGTAAGCGCGGCGGCGTCCACATCGGATCCAAGATCCGCATCGCGCAGGTTGTTCGCGCGGGCATACGCCGTTGCGAGGTCGTCCATATCCTCGGGAAGCTCCTCGCGGATGGCGCCGAGCGCCTTCACGCGGCTGCTGATGACCGCAGGCTCGACGACGCCAGCAGCCAGGATGGCGTCGATGACGTCGGCGGCGGCACCGCCGTCCTTCAGGATGACCTTGGTGCGCGTGACGAAGAAGTCGATGACCTCCTCGCGCGTCTTCGCACGGTCGAACTCAACGTTCTCGTAGGTGTCGAGTGATGCGTCGATGGCCTTCTCCAGGGAAACCGGCAGGCCTTCCACCAGCATGTTCACGATGCCGATGGCCTGACGGCGCAACGCGAACGGGTCCTTGGAACCCGTGGGGCCCTGGCCGACGGCGAACAGGCCGCAGATGGTATCCACCTTGTCGGCGAAGGCGGTG
Organism: Coriobacteriia bacterium; assembly: GCA_030525445.1. Classification (GTDB taxonomy): domain Bacteria; phylum Actinomycetota; class Coriobacteriia; order Coriobacteriales; family Eggerthellaceae; genus UMGS1519. The sequence continues at coordinate 879 of JAUNEQ010000241.1, forward strand.
AGCTGGCCCACGGTGCCATCCGGCAGGGCATCGCCCGCGAAACGCGGCTGATAGTGCTGGCCGATGGCGCGGGCGACCTGCTCGGTCTCGCCGTGAGCGGTCGCGTAATAGGAGCCCATGACGCCCTGGACGCTCGTGAACTCGATGACGGCGTTCGTCACGAGGTCGGCCTTGCACAGGAGCGCGGCGCGCTTGAGGTCGGCGGCATCCTGCTCGCCAAGCTGCGCGTCTTCGGCGAGCGCGCCCGCAAGCTTCACGAGACGCATCGCCTTGTCGCGCACGGTGCCCAGCTTCTCCTGGAACACCACCTGGTCGAGCTTATCGACATATGCCTCGAGCGGCTTCTTCAGGTCCTCCTCGTAGAAGAACTTCGCATCGTCCAGGCGGGCGCGCACGACGCGCTCGTTGCCGGCGATGATGTTCTGGGCATACGCCGGGTCGCCGTTCGAGACGATGATGAAGTCGTTCGTGAGCTTGCCCGCGGCGTCATACAGCGGGAAGTAGCGCTGGTGCATGAGCATCGCGTCGACGATGATCTCCTCGGGAACCAGCAGGAACTCCTCGTCGAACACGGCGCGCAGGGCCTGCGGGTATTCGGAAAGGTTGATGACCTCGGTGAGGGTCTTCTCGGGCAGCTCGGCACGCGATCCGGTCTCGGCCTCGATGGCGGCGACGCCAGCGCGGATGGCGGCTTCGCGCTCGGCCATGTTGGGCACCACGAAGTTCGCGCGCAGCACGTCGAGCAACTCGGTGGAACGGGCGACCTCGTGCATGCCGCGGGACAGCACCGGATGGCCGGCGGTCAGGCGGCCGGCGGTCATGTCGGAATACGCGACGGGCAGCACCTCGTCGTCAAGCAGCGCGAGCAGGTAGCGCACCGGGCGCGAGAAGGTCACGGTGCGGGCACCCCAGCGCATGGAGCGCGGCCACTTGAGGTCGGGGATGAGGCCGGCCAGGATGTCGGGCAGCAGCTCGCGCACGTCCTGCGCGGGAATGGAGCGCACGGCGAACAGGTACTCGTCGCCGTCGACGACACGACGCTCGCAGGCATCCACCGTGAGGCCCTTGCCGCGGGCGAAGCCCATCGCGGCCTTCGTCGGGTTGCCGTCGGCGTCGAACGCGATCGCGGCCTTCGGGCCCTTGAACTCCTCGTTCTGCGCGGGGGTCGTGTCCTCCACGCCATTCACGAGCACGATGAGGCGACGCGGGGTCGTGTGAATCTCGATGGAATCGAACGGGATGCGGGCGGCCTTCAGGCGCTCGGGCACCATGGAAGCAAGCTGCTTTTCGGCACCCACCAGGTCGAACGCGGGGATTTCCTCGGTCCCCACCTCGAAGGCTAGAACATGCTTCGCCATCTTATGCCTCCCCTTCTTCCTCGACTTCCACGCCCACGACATGCTTCAGGTAGCATGCGCAGGTTTCCTTCGCCATGGCGCGGACGCGCAGCATGTAGGCCATGCGCTCGGTGGCGGAGATGACGCCACGCGCGTCGAGCAGGTTGAAGGTGTGGCAGCACTTCAGCACGTAGTCGTAGGCCGGCAGCGGCTCGGCAGCGGCCAGGCAGCGCTTCGCCTCGGCTTCGTAATCGGTGAAATGCTGGAAGAGCATGTCGGTGTCGGCGGTCTCGAAGTTATATTCGGACTGCTCCTTCTCGTTCTCGAGGTAGACATCGCCGTA
>JAUNEQ010000068.1:0-8018 GCA_030525445.1 Coriobacteriia bacterium
CCCTTCTTCCCGAACAGGTACTCGACGTTCAGGCGGGCGAACAGGTTCCAGGAAATGATGGTCGAGAACGCGAACATCAGCAGGCAGATGGCCACGAAGGCGTTGCCGCCGAACTCGCCGAACAGGCTTCCGAAGGCGATCTGCGCCATGTTCGTCTTGTCGATGCCGCCCTCGACGGCCGCGGCGTAGTTCTGCGCGAGCGCGCCGTCGCCGACGAACAGCACGCTGATGACGACGAGCGCGGTGATGGTGACGACCACGATGGTGTCGATGAACACGCCGATCATGGCGACGACGCCCTGGTCATGCGGCTCGGCAACGTTGGCGAGCGCGTGCGCATGCGGGGTGGAGCCCATGCCGGCCTCGTTGGAGAACAGGCCGCGCTTCGCGCCCTGCGTGATGGCCGCGATGATGCCGAAGGTCATACCGCCCACCTCGGCCGCCGGGTTGAAGGCGCACTGGAAGATGAGGGCGAATGCGGGGCCGACGTTCTGCCAGTTGGCGATGAGCACCGCGATGCCGCCGATGATGTAGATGATGGCCATGATGGGCACGACCTTCTCGGTAACGCTCGCGATGCGCGACACGCCGCCGATGAAGACGAAACCGCCCAGCGCCACGACGATGGCGCCCATGACCCACGTGGGGATGCCGAACGCGGTGTTCATCGTGGAGGCGATGGAGTTGGACTGCACCATGCAGCCCATGAAGCCCAGCGCGAGGATGATGGCAACGGCGAAGAAGCCGGCGAGGAACTTGCCGCCTGCACCGGTGAAGGCGCGGCGGATGTAGTAGACCGGGCCGCCGTGGACGCCGCCGTCCTCATCGATCTCGCGCGTCTCCTGCGCGAGCACGGCCTCGGCGTAGTTGGTGGCCATGCCCAGCAGGGCGATGATCCACATCCAGAAGATGGCGCCCGGGCCGCCGAGCAGGATGGCGCCGCATGCGCCGACGATGTTGCCGGTGCCCACCTGGGCCGCGACGGCGGTGGCGAGCGCCTGGAACGAGCTGATGCCGCCCGCCTGCTTGCCGCCCTTCAGGCTGAAGCCGCCGAACATGCGGCGGAAGCCCTCGGCGAAGCAACGGAACTGCACACCGCGCGTGCGGATGGTGAAGAACAGGCCCGTGCCAACGAGCAAGATAAGAAGCACATAGTTCGAGAGATAGCTGTTGATGGTTACGACGATGTCGTACAAAACATCCATCTGGTGAAACCCTTCCCCTTTATCGAATCCAATCACTCTGGGGAAGCTCGAAGACGCGGCCAGGTGGCCCATGTGCCCGAAGGCGCGCGTGTTCCTCTGTCCTGGTGCCTGAGAGTTTCAGCGGAAACCGCCTTGCCCCTTCGGCATCTCATCCAAGAGATTCTCCAGAGGTTCCTCCGCCGCCGGTTTCGCGCATCGCGCGATTCCCACGGCATCATTGGAACGCAACCCGGCATTATGCCCGTTCGGGCCGATAAATGCAACTGGATTTTCCGCGGCTCCGTCAAACCAGCGTCGATGCGGCGACGTGCGGCAGTGCCCCACCGGGCGACATCCAGCATGGTCCGCCGAAGCGCTCGGGGCATGGGGACCGTTGTGGCGAAGCAACCGCATCAACCGCGTTTTCCTCGTTGAGGAGCCCGCTTACCGGACTCCCCGCCTATTTGCAATGAAGCCCCGCCGCGACGTCAATGTCTCATGCAGGATTCTGCTGGGAAGCGTGCCCGCTTCGGCAAAAATCGCGTTCCAAAATGACAATAATGAATACTTTTAACGTCCAGATGCCATCTTGAAGCGGCTTGTTTCCAAAAGATGCGTGATATTCGGCCTTACTGCTATACATATTGACGCCTTTGTCGTTTTCATGGGGGCCGTTTTCCACAAGACCCAATCCATTTCCTCCGACGAAGGCGTACCCAATGTTAAATCCATTCAATTTTGTCATTTTGAAGCGCGAAATTTGCCCAACCGGTGAAACGGTTCTATACCACACCTGGAACCGCAACGGGTCGCCCCCGCTTCCCCGCTTTTCTGTAAAATGGGCAGGATGAAAACCTATGCAGAAGGAGCATTCATGGGAAGCAAAATCACGATCACCGATGACATCCGCTACATCGGCGTCAACGACCACGAACTCGACCTGTTCGAAGGCCAGTACATCGTCCCGAACGGCATGGCGTACAACTCCTACGTCATCCTGGACGAGAAGATCGCCGTCATGGACACCGTCGAGGTGCACTTCGGCGAAGAATGGATGGGCAATCTGCTCGAGGCCCTCGATGGCCGCACGCCCGACTACCTCATCGTGCAGCACATGGAGCCCGACCACTCCGCGAACATCGTGCGTTTCATGGACGCCTTCCCCACCGCGACCATCGTCGCGAGCATGCAGGCCTTCGCCATGCTCAAGCAGTTCTACGGCCACGACTACGCCGACCGCAAGCTCGTCGTGAAGGATAAGGAAACGCTCGACCTGGGCGGCCGCACGCTCACGTTCGTGTCGGCGCCGATGGTGCACTGGCCCGAGGTCATGATGACCTACGACCCCAAGTCCAAGACCCTCTTCAGCGCCGACGGTTTCGGCAAGTTCGGCGCGCTCGACGTGGATGAGGACTGGGCGTGCGAAGCCCGCCGCTACTACTTCGGCATCGTCGGCAAGTTCGGCAAGCAGGTGCAGGCGCTCCTGAAAAAGGCGTCCGCGCTCGAGATCGAGCGCATCTGCGCGCTGCATGGCCCCATCCTGGACGAGAACCTCGACTACTACCTGGGCCTCTACAACACCTGGAGCAGCTATGGCGTGGAATCCGAAGGCATCGCCATCTGCTACACGAGCGTGTACGGCCATACGAAGGAGGCTGTCGAGCTGCTCGCCGCGAAGCTCGAGGAAGCCGGCTGCCCGAAGGTCGCCGTCACCGACCTCGCGCGCGACGACATGGCCGAAGCCGTGGAAGACGCGTTCCGCTACGGCACGATCGTGCTCGCGAGCACCACGTACAACATGGGCGTGTTCCCGTTCATGAGCGACTTCATCGAGCGCCTGGTGGACCACGGCTACACGAAGCGCCGCGTCGCGCTCATCGAGAACGGCACCTGGGCGCCGGCCGCCGCGAAGACCATGCGCGCGAAGTTCGAAGGCGCCAAGGAGATCGAGTTCTGCGAGAACGTCGTGACCATCAAGAGCGCGCTCGACGACACCTCCCGCGCGCAGCTCGACGCCCTCGTCGCAGAGCTGATGGCGTAATTCGAAGGCCAATTAGGCGCCTCCCCATCTCGGATGAGACAAAGACCTCAGGGGGATTTGTCTCACGTGGGATAAACGGACGGCTGTTGCTCGCTATTTCGCGCCATGAGACAATTTCCCCTGAGGTCTTTGTCTCATCACCTCCGGAACCAAAAACGAGGCGGCCCGCGTGATGCGGGCCGCCTTTCTGTTGCGTGTGATTGCCGCTATCGAGACTAGTAGACCTTGATCTCCGAGATGCAGCAGTCGTCATACAGGTCGCCGGGATACACCGACTTGATGGTGATCTTCATCCACGTGGTGGGCTGCGGATCCTTGAACGGGATGTCCTGGTACTTGCCCTTTGTGTCCTTCAGCGTGTACTCGAAGCTGCCGGTGGCGTACTCGATGAGGATCTTCTTGGCACGCGCGTTCGCGTAGTACAGGTCGGTGCCGCTCGCCGAGATCTTGTTGTAGCCATTCATGATCTTCAGGCCGTTGACCTCGGCATTGCCGTCCACCTTGATGGTGATGGACTGGCCCACGCCGTTCTCATTGGTGTTCCACGCGGTCTCGGGCTTGCCGTCGAGCACGAGGTCGGGACCATGGGTGACCCCGCCTTCGGTGGGCGACACGGAAGTCGCCGTGGCGGTGGCGCCCTCGAATCCCTGCGTCGGGGCCGGCGTGTAGGTGTTCACGATGCCGGTGGTCGTCTCTTCGCCGGTGGTGGGCCTCGCCTCGACGGTCTCGGACGCGGCGGCCGCAGCGGCATCGGCGGAAGACTCGGAGGAATCGCCGTTCGCACGCTCGACCGTGGCGCCGTACTTCGTGTCGGCGTTGGTCTTGACCGAAGACTTCGACGACTTGGAGGACTTGGAGGATGTGCTCGAGGACTTCGCCTTGGAGCTGCTCGAGGAGCTGCTGGAAGCGGTGGAAGCCGACTGCGAGGTGCCGGCGGGGGTTCCGCCGTCGCCCATCATGCTGGGCACCACGTACGCCGCGCCGAAGCCGATGGCCGCGGCAGCCAGGCCGGCGAGGATGACGCCGGCGAGGACCTTGCGGCCCTTGCCCACGGGCTCTTCCTCTTCGAGCTCGTTCATGCGGCGGGCAATCTCGTCATCGGAATGCAAACGCCCGGAATCGCGCGATCCCCTGCCCGAAACCGAGGGACGGGAGGATTCCCGTGCGCTCGCCGGGGCGACCGGCGCGGCGGCGGCAGCGGTGGCCGTTGCGGCGGCAGCAGCGGCAGCGGGAGCGGCGCCCGCGGCATCGAATCCAGCATCGGAAACAGGAGCAGTATCGTTCAGGTTGGCGGCCTGGAGACCTTCCGCATCATCCGACGCGTACTTCCCCAAACGCTGGCCGCAGTAGATGCAGAACGCCACGCCGTCTTCGAGATAGCGTCCGCAGTGAGGACAAATCATGCCATCCCCCTTCTATTCCCTTTAACCTGTTATTGACAGCAATCTTTTGGAACCGTACCCCATCCGCGCGAATTCACTTCTTTTGGCGGCGAAAAAGTCTACGTAATCACACGAGCGCGACTTCGGCGTAATCCCAGACGGTGACACGGCGTACACCCCAGGGATATGACAGGCGACTCTCTACGTCGAGCATAAGCCAACGAAGACTATCCCCATCGGTTGGCTGCGATATCGGGTATCATCAACAGGTAGGAGAAACCATCCGGACAAAGGAGGCGCTATGAAGAAATGGGTGTGCACGCTGTGCGGCTGGGAGTACGATCCCGAAGTCGGCGACCCCGACGGCGGCATCGAGCCCGGGACGGCATTCGAGGATATCCCCGATGACTGGGTATGCCCCGTCTGCGGAGCGTCGAAGGACGATTTCGAGCTGGTCGAAGACTAAAACGCACATACAAGAAGCGGAAGGCGGGCACCATGGCCCGCCTTCCGGCTATAATGCCTTCTACATGCCAACCCGGGGAAACGAGGAACTAATGCCCGACATGCTGCGCCTGATGCAGAACCGCCACGACGTGCGCAACTATTCCGATGAGCCCATCGCGCCCGACGTCGCCGCGCGCCTGCAAGAGGAGATCGACGCGGTGAACGGGATCGCCGGGCTGCACGTCCAGCTCATCCAAGACGACCCGAAGGGCATCTCGGGCTTCATGGCCGCATACGAGCAGTTCAGGAACGTGAAGAACTACCTGGTGATGGTGGGTCCCAACACGATGCGCCTCGACGAGCAGTGCGGCTATTTCGGCGAGCACCTCGTGCTCATCGCGCAGCATCTGGGCTTGAACACCTGCTGGGCGGGCCTGGGCTTCAACCGCAAGAGGGGCTCGTTCCAGAAGGACAAGGGCGAGCGCGCCGCCATCGCCATCGCCATCGGCCATGGCCGCAACCAGGGCGCCTCGAAGGAGGCGAAGAGCGCGAGCGACATCAGCAACCTCAACGCCGACTCCCCCGAATGGTTCCGCCGCGGCATCCAGGCGGTGCTGCTGGCGCCGACCGTGCTCGACGAGCAAGCCGTGCGCATCGACCTCCTGGACGACTCGAACCCGGATGGCCGCCGCCACGTGCGCATCATCGCCGCCGAAAAGGGCCATTTCAACTACGTGGACTTCGGCATCGCGAAGTACCACTTCGAGACCGTCGCCGGCACCGAAAACTTCGTCTGGGTGTAGCGCGAAAGACGCGCCGCCCATCCTCCAAACGCGCTAGTCTTCGAACGCGCTAGCCTTCGAGCTTGGCCTGGCCGGGATGGGCATCGAGCCATTCGCGGGCGCGGTCGCGGATGACGAGCGTGCCGCCCTTCGCCGCCACTTCCTCGAAATGCGGGCGCGCCTCGTCGGGCTTGCCCTGCGCATCGAGCAGCAACGCATGGCTGTAGGCGGCTTCCACCAGGCGCTCCGGTGCGGCAGCCTGGTTCTCCACGTGCTCGAGCGCATGCTCGGCGGCTTCCCAGTCGCCCTTGTCGAGCGCGATGGCGAAGTCGAGCTGGGCAAGCAGGTAGCCCGCCGCGCCCTTCAGCGGATTGCCCTCGGGCAGGCCGTCGTGGATGGCCTGCACATCGTTCACCATCGCCTGCATGCCCTGGACATCGCCTTTCATGCGGAACGCCGCGGCGCGCACGCTCTTCACGTTCAGGGCATCGGCCGCTTGGAGCTTGCCCTGGATGCCATCGATCACCTCGAGCGCCTCGTCGGGCTTGCCGTTCAGCACCATCGCCATGCCGTGCAGCGTGCGGAAGCGGGTGCGCTCCGCGCCCTTCTTCGTGCGCTTGGCGGAAAGCTGGCACACGCGCTCCATCTTCTGGGAATCGCAGTCGACCATGAGGATGCCCTGCAGACCCGCGAAGTTGCGCAGCCGACGGGCGTTCAGCGCCACGAAAACGAAGAACGCGATGATGGTCGCAGGAATGAATGCCCAGGTCTGGCCCATGTTTGCCATCCATGCAGCCGCGATGATGACGAAGCCGAGGCCCACCATCATCACGAGGTCCACGAGGTAGTCCGCCCCCCAGAACTTGCGGGCGATCTGCTCGGCGTCCATGTCCTTGTACATGGTGTATTGCTGCTCTTCCATGTTCCACCCTTTCGGCGACGCGCACGGCGCGCGGCACCCGGAGATTATCGTTTCGGCACACCAGTGTACAATATGCGCGTAACCAATCTGCATCAGGAGGCGGCATATGGCCAAGCTCACCGACGACGAATTCGAGGGCGCCATCCAGGCGGCGCTCGACGCCATGCCCGACGCGTTCCTCGACGACCTCGAGAACGTCGCGATCATCGCGCAGGACGAGCCCGAGGACTGGCAGCTCGAATCCGGCGATGGCATCGTCACCGAGACGGGCGATTTGCTGGGCCTCTATGACGGCATCAACATCTACGACCGCGGCGACTCGTATGGCGCGTACGGCGATTGCCCCGACACCATCACCATCTTCAAGGGCCCGCACGAGCGGCTCTCCGATGACAAGGACATCGTGCTCGAGGAGGTCCGCAAGACCGTCGTACACGAGATCGGCCACTACTTCGGCATGGACGAAGAGCAGCTCGACGCCATGGGCTACGGCGACCCCGTTTGGTAGAAAATGCACAAACACGCATAACGCCGAGAGCAGGTTCGGCGCGATTCTGGCGCTGACTGCCTGCGCGATGCCATTCGCCTTGACGTTGACGGTCGCCCCCGCAGCCATTCCCAGCATGGCGATAGCTCTTGACTCGCCCTCGAACGCATGCGCGCACACCGTGAAAAACGGCTGGCCCAGCAGCGCTAAGACCGGTTGGCCGCGGTGTTGCACGGCGCATCGACGCACAGCCTGGCCTGGTACCCAGAATACGCGAACAACGCGGCCTTCAAAAACCGCGAGACACCCGGGACCCAATTGCATCCGGCTTGCCCTCGGCGGCGAAGAACGCGGCGGCTACCGCCAGGGTGGCAACAAGAACGCCCCGCTAAAGACCATCGATGACGGCGTGTAGCGAACATCGGCAGCCTTGGGAAGCCCCCTCAGGCAAACCCCATCCGTCAGAAGGCCAATTTGAGGGCGAAACCAAGGTTTTTGAGCAACGGAATTTGGAGCGCCTGTCGCAGAGAAGATATGCGCGATACATATGCCCAGGTCAGAAAATGCATTTATCTGCGCTGAGGATAATGGCTTTCTCCAAGTAAAGATGTGGACTGCTCAAAAACCTTGGTTTTGGGTCAGATTCGGGGGGTTTCGGGCCGAGGTTTGACGTGCTGCCTGGGTTTCACAGCGTGATGAGGCATTCGCTTGAACCCGGCTCGCACCTCATTCGCACCTCGGCCCATCAGATCGAGTTGAAAACCTCATCTAGT
>JAUNEQ010000068.1:8028-9996 GCA_030525445.1 Coriobacteriia bacterium
ATCATCATCGTCGTAATCGTCATCGTCGTCGCCATACGCGTCATCATCGTTTTCGTAAACGACGCCGTCCTCGACGAACTTGTCGTCCTCGAGCTCCCAGCGACCATCGTCGTATTCGTAGACCTTGTCGCCTTCGACTTTCATATCGTCTTCGGCCTCCCAGCGCCCGTCATCGTATTCGTAGACCTCGCCGTTCTGCACCCGCAGCTCATCATCGCGATCCTGATAACCTGCAGCCCGCGGTTCGACCGCGCTTTCATTCGCATTGCCATCGGCAACTTGGATATGCGCGGACTCATCCTCCGCAACGCCAGCCATATCAGCGGCGGCCTTCACCGCCGCAGGCGCCGCATCCATGCTCGAAACCTGCACGTCCCCGCCTGCTCCGCCATGGGCCGCCACCGCAAACCCCGAACCGAACGCCAGCACCATCGCAGCAGCCACGATAGGAATGAGCGCCTTCTTCCCCGCCATCAATGCCTTCATGGGATTCTCCTTTCCTCAGGTTCGGGGACCAGCTTCGCACAGGCGATTAAGAAAGCCCTGAGAGGCACTCGCCGGAGACGCCAAGAGAAAAACGCATTCCCAACCAGCCCGAACGACCGCGAAGCACGGTCTGGTAGACTACGTCCCATGGCTGATCTCTTGGGTGCATATACGCAGATTTTCATCATGCTCGTCATCGTGGTGGTGGGCTACGTCGCCACGAAGCTCAAGTACATCACGGCAGCGGGCTTCAGCTCCATCAACTCCCTGCTCATCCATATCGCGCTGCCCTGCATGATCATCTCGTCGGTGGCATCGCTTGACCCCACGACGGGCGCAGCGCAGGTGCCCTGGTTCTTCGTGATGGCATTTACCCAGTTCATGCTGCTCTTTGCGATCGGACTGCTCCTGAATGCGCTGCTGCGCATACCCAATTGGCAGCAACCGCTCTACCTGTTCGGCAACGTGTGCACGAACACGGGATTCCTGTGCTTGCCCATCATCGCGGCGGTGTATGGCGACCAGACGGTGCTGGGGTCGAGCATCTACGTGCTCATGTGCAATCTGTTCCTGGGCACCTTGGGGGTGGCCGTGCTGGAATCGGGTGACCCCACACGCCGGGCGCCGGGCGAGGAGACAGGCAAGCTTCGCCTGCGGTTCAGCCCGCGCATGCTGTGGAACGCCCCGCTCGTCGGCTGCGTTTTCGCGCTGATACTGTTCTTCACCGGGCTGCGCCTCCCCGCGATGGTCGACGTGACCATCTCGACGATCGGCGCGACCTGCATACCGCTGGCCATGATGGTGGTGGGAAGCGCGCTCGCGCAATCGGACCTCAAGAGCGTCTTCACCGATGGCCGCGTGTATGCGTTCTGCCTCATCAGGCAGTTCATCATCCCCGCGGCATCATACCTCGTGCTCGCGCAATTCATCGCCGACCCGGTCTTGCTCTGGGTGTTCACGATCATGTTCGCAGCGCCGGTGGGCGTGATGGCGCCCGCCTGGGCGGACAACCACCATCAAGACGGCATCTTCGCCGCCCGGCTCACCGTCATCTCGACGCTCGGATCGTTCGTCGCCATCCCCCTGCTCATCACGCTGATGGCACTCGTGTAATAAGAATCGACGTCGGCACTCCGGAAACCTATCACGGGGAATGAGGCGGCTCTATGTTAAACCACCGTTGACATGCGCGCTCGGGGCTGGTGTTCGCCGCCGGTGTCATCCCGAGCGGAGCGGGCTCAGCCCGCGGAGCCGAGGGACCTCCCGCTGGCATGGCGTGGTCGCAGCCCCGCCTGCGGCGAGCGCCGAGGGAGGTCTCTCGACTCCGCGCTTCGCGCTCCGCTCGAGATGACAAAGGGGGAGGCCTTCGGCGCTCCGCTCGGGATGACACCGGGGGTCGCGTATTCCGTGTCAACGGTGGTTTAACACAGAGTGAGGCGAAAAGGGCTGGAGAATCTCCAGCCCTTCATGCATGCAATCTGT
>JAUNEQ010000242.1 GCA_030525445.1 Coriobacteriia bacterium
TCAGTACGGCAGGGGCGTCATCTCTTGATCATGTCCGCCCTGCTGGACTGCCGTAAGGTTGACAAATGCCCGGGCTATTTGTCGCTTCCAGTTTGATGATGTCATGCAAAATGAGTCGGGCGGACAGTCCTTTCGACTCATTTAGCGCTCGGGTAGTGAAACGAGGGAGGGGCGCGCTCTACGCAAGTGACGGCGAAGTCATGCGCGAATTCCCGAATGAACTGCAAGGACGGCAGTGCGTTGTGAAATGACGTGTTCCTTCGCTCACAATTGCCGAGAGATTTAGCGCAGGGGGAGAATAGGTTGGCCGTATGGACGGTTTGTTCGTGAAACGGGGTACGGCAAACACGGCTTCGCTGGAAGGGGAGGCCGCTGCGCTATGCTGGCTTGGCGAGGCTGCGGATGTGGGTGGCATGCCCGTCGTGGAGGTCGTTAGCGCGAGTCCGACCGAGCTGGTGGAGCGGCGGGTGGCTGCGGGTGCGCCGAGCGTCGCCGTGGCCGAGCGGGATGGCGCGGCCCTGGCCGTGACCCATGCCGCCGGTGCCGGCTGGTGGGGTGCGCCGCCCAATGGTTGGCAAGGCGCCTACCTGATAGACCATTCCTACACGCCCACCGTGGCGCGTGAGGCGGCACCAGGTTCGTGGGGCGCATTCTTTGCGGAATGGCGGTTGGCGCCCTACCAGCGGCAAGCGCGCGATGTTGGGGCTATCGGCCCCGATGAGGCGCGTTTCTTCCTGCAACGCTAATCGCTACAATGTTGCGTTTTGAAATTCAACCAACCCACATTTTCAGGGGGATTATCATGGATTTTGAACAAGCACGCCAAGACGTCCTGGCGTTCCGGGATGAGCGGAACTGGAAGCAGTTCCACAACCCGAAGGACCTGGCGATCTCGATAAACCTGGAGGCGGCGGAGCTGCTGGAGCTCTTCCAGTGGTCCGGCGCGGACACCGAGCGCGCGGACAAGTTCCCGCAGATGCGTGAAGAGCTCGCTGACGTGCTCATCTACTGCATCGACCTGGCGGACCGGCTGGACCTGGACATCCCGACCATCATCGGGCAGAAGATGGAGGCCAACCGGCAGAAGTACCCCGCGGACAAGGCGCGGAACACCGCGGCCAAGTACGACGAGCTGTAGGTTGCAACTGGCGGGGCCTGCTTAGAAGCTCACCGCCTCGTGCTGCCAGGCGGTCATGCTCTCGCGCAGGTGGCGGGCCAGCGCCTCGTCCACGCAGTAGACGTAGCAGCCCTTCATGCCGCGAGTCAGCAGCGTGCGGTACGTGTTGCGGATGATCTCGTCTGCCTCGGCCGCAGCGGCCTCGGGCTCCGTGCGCATGCGCTTCTTGATGCCCTTCAGCGACTGGTCGCTCGATGCGCGCTGGGTGTAGTCCGTAACCACGCGCCCGTCCTCGAACCGCAGGTCGGAGCCCACGATCACGCCCACGTAGTCGAACTCGAGGCCCTGGGTGGTGTGAATGCAGCCCGCCTCGTGCACGGAATCGGGGTCGATCGCGAACGTCTGCGTGCCGCCCAGGTTCCAGCTGATGCCCCAGTCGCCGATCGTGATGTCGTGGAACGACGAATCGTTGCGCGTCTTGGACGGCCACTTCCAGCAGTAGCCCGCCAGCAGGCGCGCCTTGTTGTCGCCGTTATGCGCCTCCACCAGCTGCTGCACCTCGGCGGGGGAGTCAAGCACCATGAACTCGTAGTCGATTCCCTCGAGCGTCGAATTTGCGGTCTCGCGGATGCCGAGCGTGTTATCCACCCAGGCCAGATACCCGTCGGACCCGTTGCAGCGGAACTGCGACAGCAGCTCGTCCTCGAATATCTCTGCGCCGGCCTCCTCGGCGAAGCGGCGAATCTCGGCGACCGACCCGATGTCGCTCGTGGTCACGCGCTGGTGCTCGTCTATGAAGAACACGGAGCACTGCGCCGCGTTGATGATTTCCTTGATCTGGTTCTCGCCCAGGTTCTGGTACAGCCCCGATTTCGCGTTCAGGCGATGCGCCTCGTCCACGATGAGCGTGTTCAGCGAGTTGCACGGCGCATCCACATAGGACCCAGACCCCTTGAACATCCCGCCGATAAACTTCTGCTTGAAATCGCCCCTCAGCTTGGCGGCATACACGTTGCGCGGCGCGCTGTTCTTGGAAACGTACTGCACCACCTGCCCGCGATTCGTCAGCTCGCACAGCAGGTTGATGGCCACGACGCTCTTGCCGGTGCCGGGCCCGCCCTTCACGATGAAGACGCGCTTCTTGCCGTCCTCCTGGCACTTGCCGGCCAGGTAAAGCGCCCACTCGTATGTGACTTTCTGGTCGTCGAGCAGCGTGAACTCGCGGTTGCCCTTGAGCATCTTCATCAGGGCATCCTGCAGGCTCTTCGATGGCCGGATCTTGCCGGTGTCGATGTCCTCGATGACCTGCTTGCTGTCGCCCTCGGCGATGTGCTCCTTTATGAACCCGCGCAGCTTGGGCACGTCGCCGGCGATGAACGCGGGCGCCTCGGCCAGGTAGCTGCTGTAATGCGCGTCGAATAGCGGGTCGTCC
>JAUNEQ010000069.1:0-8440 GCA_030525445.1 Coriobacteriia bacterium
GTCGCCCGCGAGCCTCCCGCCGGCCGCCTCCGATCTCAGTCCGGTCGCGAGAGCCCCTCGGCAGGGCTATTCTTCAAACCCCCAAAGGCGCACTTCGGGCTCCAGCTTCACGCCGTCGCGGGCGAACACGGCATCCTGCACGTCACGTATCACCTGCAGCACATCGGCCGCAGTCGCACCGCCCGCGTTCACGACGAACCCGCAATGCTTTTCCGACACCATGGCGCCGCCCACGCGATGCCCCCGCATGCCGGCATCCTGGATGAGCTTGCCGGCGAAATACCCCTCGGGGCGCTTGAACGTGGAACCCGCGCTCGGCAGCTCGAGCGGCTGCTTCGAGGAACGGCGCTCGGCAAGATCGTCCATCTTCGCGCGAATCGCATCCTTGCCTGCGGGCGTCAGGCGGATGAGCGCCTCGAGCACGATGCAGCCGGCATCCATCATCATGCTGTGACGATAGCCCCAATCGGCTTCCGCGGCCGTCACCTCACGCACCGAACCATCGGGGAACAAGCAGGTCACAGCCACGCCGACGTCCTTGAACTCGCCGTCGTAGGCACCCGCATCCATGATGGCCGCGCCACCGATGGAGCCCGGGATGCCGCTCGCGAACTCATAGCCGGAAAGGCCGGCTTCAAGCGCAACGGCGGCAACATCCTCGTTGGTGGCGCCCGCCTGCGCGCGAATGCAGTCGCCTTCCACCGTGATGCGCGCCATCGCCGGCCCGATCTTCACCACCACGCCGGGCAATCCGGCATCGGCGACAAGCACGTTGCTCCCGCAACCGATGACATGCCAGGGCGCGTCGCAAGCGCGGGCCGCGGCGATGGCCTCCTGGACGTCGCGGGCATCGCGGGCAAGCACGAGATAATCGGCAGGTCCGCCCACCGCAAATGTCGTATGCGCGGCCATCGGTTCATCCCGCAGGATGCATTCCTTTGGAAAACATGCGTCCAACCTGTTACCGAGCGCCAGCTTGTCCATCATCGGTTTCCCCATTCTGGTATCATTCTCGAACAGCGCAAACACGTTTTTCATGCGCATGCGCAACTAACGGTTTCAATACTAAGGAACTCCATGGACGAACGCTACGAAAACGACTACGAAAACACGGCAAACCAATGGGAAGAGACCGACGAGGGCGGTCGCGTCACCTATCGGGAGCGCAACACACGCCAACTCGTCAACGACGATGAAGAGTTTGAAGAAGCGCCGCGCAGGCCGCGCAGGAGCGCCCAGGGCGAAAGCCGGCGTCCCTACGAGCCCACGGGCACGCGCGAATATCGCGCGAGCAGCCGTCCGGGCCGCACGCGCGGAACGCATACCGCCGGTGTCGCTGCCGGCGGCGAGGGCGTTGCCTCCTTCAGCCAGGTGATCATGCTCATGGCGGTCGCGATTCTCGCCGTCATCAGCATCCTGGTGGGCATCGTGTCCTGCGCCACCAGCGGCGGACCTCAGGGCGAGGCCGTCGTCGAGACCCCGGCCGCGACGACCGCTGCCGCAAACGTCGAAGCCGCCGAGAAGACGACCGACGAGAACGGCATCGTCCACGGCACCACCGAGGACGGCACGGCCTTCACCATCGTTCAGGCCAAGCAGCAGGCAGCCGCCACCACCGAAGGCTCGGAATCCTCCGAGGCCACGCAGGAAGGCGACCAGCAGGCAGCCGACAGCAACGACCAGCAAGCCGCAGAGGGCGACGCCGCTGCGACCGCGAAGGAGAAGACGAGCTTCGCCGCCGTGGGCGACCAGGTCGCAAGCGACTATGCGCTCGAGCTCGCCGACGGATATGCAGGCGAGGCTGGCGACGGCAAGTACGACTTCAAGCCGTTCTACCAGGAAGTGAAGAGCTACCTGAACGGCTTCGACATGAAGTTCATCAACCAGGAAACCGCGCTCATCGGCGGCCAGGAGAACTACGATGTCGCCGGTTACCCGAACTTCATCAGCCCCGAGGCATGCGCTGACGCCATCGTCGACACCGGATTCAACATGGTGACCTTCGACTCCAACCACAGCTACGATGCCGGCACCGAGGGCATCGAATACAGCCAGAAGGTCTGGGCCAAGTACCCGCAGATCGTCCTGAGCGGCAGCTACGCCACGCAGCAGGATCGCGAGACCGTGCACATGATCGAGAGCAACGGCATCCGCTTCGCGCTCCTGTCCTACAGCTACGGCGACAACACCTACGAGGATGTCTCCAAGGAGCCCAACAACTACTACGCGGTGCCGTTCGTGAAGGATGACGCGGCGGCCGACATCGCCCGCGCGAAGAAGGTCGCGGACGCGGTCATCGTCTACATGCACTGGGGCGATGAATACACCGCCGACCTGAACGCCAACCAGAAGGATTGGGCGCAATGGCTCGCCGACCAGGATGTCGACCTGGTCATCGGCTCGCACGCTCATAACATCCAGTCGGTCGAGTACTACACCGGCGCCTCGGGCAACAAGCTGCCCGTCGTGTTCGGCCTGGGCGACTTCGTCTCTGGCTGGACCATCACCGACACCATCCTTTCCGGCATCTTCACCTGCGACTTCGTGCGCCAGGACACCGGCCGCGTGAGCGTCGAGAACCCGCAGTGGCATCCGACCATCGAATGGAGCGACGGCACCGGCCAGACCTACGTGCGCATGCTCGAGAACATGACGGTCGACCAGATCAACGCGAACACGCGCACCGAGGACGTCCCGAACAGCTTCTCGCATGTGTACAACACCACGAATTCCACGATCACGCAGATCCCGGTCGAGTGGGGCGCCGACGCCGCGGACAAGGCCGAGAAGGCCAGTTCCGGCAGCTCGTCCGAGAGCAGCTCGGAAGGCGCCGCCGCCGGCACCGCTGCAGCCAACGCCAACTCCGATGACGACGATGACGACGACGCCACGAACAGCGCGAGCGGTCATGTCGACGAGGATGGCGACGGCTACGACGACAACACCGACGAGTGGATCGGCGACGACGAGGAAGGCGACGGCGAGGACTCCGGCGACGCCGGATACGTCGACGAGGACGGTGACGGCTACGACGACAACACCGACGAGTGGATCGGCGGCGATGACGAAGCCGTTTACGACGACGAGGGCTACTCCGATGAAGAGGAAGACGACGGCTCTTACGACGACGAAGAGGAAGAAGAGTAGCGAGCTTCCTTCCCTCAAGTAACAGCAACCCCGGCGATGCAAGGCGTTGCCGGGGTTCTTTTATGCCTTTGGAAGGGAAAACGCGTCCCGAATGACCAGGTACGCATTCAGGTTGCCCGTACGACCATCCGCCTCGTAGCTCGCCACGACACGGTCGGCCAGACCTGCTTGCCGGGCAAGCTCGAGCGCCTCCCCCGGCGCGAACGCGTGGCAATACCGGAAGGTGTCGCACGTATCCTGCCAACCGAGCAGGTAATCGCCTTCCTCGAGCTGGGACGCATCGAGCCCGCACGGTGCAAGCGCTGCAAGTCCCCGCGCATGCGACTCGCGCGCCTTGCGCAGGAGCTCCCCGCTATTCGCAAACTGCCAGAACGACACGATGGCATACCCATCCGGCGCCGTCTTGTCGGCAAGCTCCCTCAGCAAGCGCACCCGGTTTTGCGCCGCCGGAACATGATGGAGGAACCCGAAGCACACGACGAGCGAACATGGCGGCGCCTCGATCGCATCTCCGGGCGCATCCCCCGCCAACGCCCCGAGGACATCGAGCTCCCGAAACCGCACATCCGCCGGACACTCGCCCACCAGAGGCGCGCAACTGTCCACCGCGTGCACCCGAAACGCGCAGTCTGGATACCGCTCGCGCAAGAACCGCTCGAAACGCAAGTTGCCGCAAGCCACATCGAGCACCGAAACCGGACCCCCTGCAGAGAAGAACGATTCGGGCAGGGCATCGAGGGCACGAACCCACCCCGCCCAAGCACCGTGTCGCGTGAGCGAGAATGATTCCGCATTTCGGCGGTAGAATGCCGCCGTCGCTTGGTTCAATATGCGCACTGTCTCATTGTCCATGGCCCCATTCTACGCGAGCCCTCGGGAAAACCGCGCGCTCACGGCATCGTTCCCCTATACTTTCCTTCCATGGAATTGCTGCTGTTAGACATAGTGCGCACCTTGCGCGAGCATCCCGACCTCGACTCCCGGGGGCTGGGGCACATCATCAACATGCACAGCAACCGGCTTCCCGGCGATACGCGTTTCGCGAAAAAGCAGCTCATGCCCTATTACCTGCACGTCCGCGAAAACGAGCCCGAGCGCTGGGAAAGCTGGAACATCGACGGGGAAACCGAGAAGCGCCTGCTCAAGCTCATCCAGATGAAACCGCGGCGCACGGCCTCGGGCGTCGCCACCATCACGGTCATCACGAAGCCCTGGACCTGCACGGGCAGCTGCCTGTTCTGCCCCGCCGACGTGCGCATGCCGAAAAGCTACCTGCACGCCGAGCCCGCCTGCCAGCGGGCGGAACGCAACTGGTTCGACCCCTATCTGCAGGTTTCGGCGCGCCTGCACGTGCTGCAGCAGATGGGGCACGCAACCGACAAGGTGGAAATCATCGTGCTCGGCGGAACCTTCGACGACTACCCCCACGGGTATCGTATCTGGTTCATGGAAGAGGTGTTCCGCGCACTCAATGACGCGGGGGCAGAGGCGAGCAGCCACGACGCCGCTCCCGGCGGCATCGCGCCAGACCGGGAACGGGCATCATGGCAGGATAGCGTCGCCCAGCGCTCTGCGCGCTACCGCATCGCGGGCATCGCAAACGAGGACGGCGAACTCGCCAAGCAGGTGGCGGACATCCAAGCGCAAGTCACCGCGGGCACGATGCCATTCAACGAGGCCATCGGCTCGCTCTACCAACGTGTTGGCTCCTGGAAGAAGGCCGCCCTCTGGCAGCAGGCGACCCTCGAGCAGCTCGAGTGCGAGCAACGCCGAAACGAAACCGCATCGTGTCGCTGCGTCGGGCTCGTCGTGGAGACGCGGCCCGAGCTCGCCACGCCGGAAAACCTCACCTTGCTCCGCCGCCTTGGGTGCACGAAAGTGCAGGTGGGCGTCCAAACGCTCGACGATGCCGTGATCGCGCGCACCGGGCGCACATCGGGGCCCGCCGATGCGGCGCGCACCTTCGGGCTCTTGCGGCTCTTCGGTTTCAAGATCCATGCCCACTTCATGGTGAACCTTCCCGGCGCCACGCCCGAAGGGGACAAGGATGATTACCGGCGCTTCGCCACCGATGCCGCCTTCCAGCCCGATGAGGTGAAGCTTTATCCGTGCGTGCTCATCGAAAGCGCCCCGCTTGCGCGGCGCCAAGGCGACGGCGTTTGGCGGCCATATGACGAGGATACCCTCGTCGACGTGCTTGTCGCCGATGTGCTCGCGACGCCTTCGTTCACCCGCATCTCGCGCATGATCCGCGATTTCTCTGCCGGCGACATCGTGGCCGGCAACAAGAAGACCAACTTGCGGCAGATGGTCGAAGCCCGGCTGAAAGACGCCAATGCGCCGGTGCGTGAGATCCGCTTCCGCGAAATCGGCACGAGCGACATCGATGCGGGCACCCTCACGCTCGAAGATGTCCCGTATGCCACGACCACATCGGACGAGCATTTCCTGCAATGGGTCACCGCCGACGGCCATATCGCCGGATTCCTCAGGCTCTCGCTTCCCCACCCCGAGGCCATTGACACCTGGGGCGATGCGCTTCCCATCGGGAGGGGCGAGGCGATGATTCGCGAAGTGCACGTCTACGGCCGCGTCGCCCGCCTGGGCATAAACGGCGAGCAGGCCAATTCGGCCGCCCAACACATCGGCCTTGGCCGCCAGCTCATCGCGCGCGCCGCCGATATCGCACGCGATGCCGGCTGCACGAAGCTCAACGTCATCAGCGCCATCGGCACCCGGAAATACTACGAGTCCCTCGGATTCCGCCCCGCCGGCCTCTACCAGCAATTACCGCTCTAGCAGCGCGCAGCCGCCCCCTTGTCGCCTCAAGCGCGGTACCAATGGGAAAACAAAAAGGGCCTGCGGTGATGCCCCGCAGGCCCTGCGCTTATGCGCGGTCGAACTACTCGGAGATGCGGTACTTCTCCCAGTCTTCTTCCTCGTCGTCTTCTTCGACGACTTCGTCCACGACTTCCTCGACGGCTGCCGGCTCCTGCCAGCGATCGGCAAAAGCGGCCTTGAACGCATCGGCATCGGCACCGTTCCACAGCGAGAACACCACGTTGGGGATAACGCCGTCATGTTCGGCAATCCAATCATGGAAGAGCTGAGCCACCTGGGATGCCGCAAACGACCCATTGCGCCCGAAGCCGAAGGCCGGAATCACGACGGTCGTGGCACCGAAGCTCGCGAGCAGGCGCATCGCGGCGTCCACGCGCTCGGCCAAGGCGAGGTCGCACTCGCGCTCGCTGCGCCTGCGCTCCAGGGCGCGTTGGCGGTTCGGCGCGGCAACGACAGCCACCGATGCTTTCACGATCTCGCCGTTACGGCTGAATACGACGTCGGGGATGGCAATGGCGCGGCTCGTATAGAGCTCGCCGCTTGCGGTCTGCTTGTTCGGCGCGTAATAGCTCTTCTGGAACGCCTCCAAGATTGCGAACAGGTTGCCCTCGTCGCACATGTCTTCCTCGGGGCCGCGCCATCCGCGCAAGTAGCCGCCGCCCACATAGCGATAGGATGCCGGGTCGAGAACGGCAATGGGCTTTTCCGCTTCCAGGATCGCCGTGACCACGTTGCCCGACGCAAAGGAAACCGCCGTGGGGGCAGCATCTTCTGCAGGCACCGCCTCGGGAGCATATCCCGCCTCGACGATGCGGGCGCCTTCGATAGACGCTGCGGTCTCGGTGCCGAAGACGGCCTTCATCACCGACACATGCCGCTTGGCCTGCGCTTCGCGTGCGTTGTTTTCTTCTTTGGGCATTCCAACCTCCCAGTCTCAAATCTTTTCCTATGCGCTTTTGCGACCGATCCTTGCCCTATGGCAACGACTCTCCAACCCGTCGCGATGCAGACGTGGCGCAACCTGCATTCTTGGCAAAGAACAATCTATTCTTGGTCAAACGATGACAGCAGCTTGTCGAGCAGCTGCTTGAGGGCGAGTGCCTCGTTCGGATCCATGTTCACGCACGTACCCATCTGGTACGGAACTTCCAGAGCGCGGTCCTGCAGTTTCATGCCCTCATCGGTGATGCTCACGATGACCGAGCGCTCATCTGCAGTCGAGCGCTTCCGCGTGATGTAGCCCTTCGCCTCAAGGCGCTTGAGCACCGGCGTGAGCGTCGCCGAATTCAAGTAAAGACACTCACCCAACTCGGATACGGACATCTGCCCATGCTCCCAAAGCGCCATCATCGTGATGTACTGGGTATAGGTGAGGTCGAGCGGATCGAGCAGCGGCTTGTATCGACGCACGATTTCCTTCGAAGCGGCATAGAGCGGGAAGCAAAGCTGCGATTCGAGCCTCAGCGGTGCATACTTATCCATTCTTCTCCCTCCATTTCTTTAAAGACAAGTATAAATCGCGCACAACTTGCCTTCAAGTCGCGAAACCGCTGCACCCGATGCGAAGTCTCCCCAGATTTGATACCCTTTAAGAACACAATCCCGTATCGAGGAGGAACAATGCACCAGACCATGTATGCAACGCTGAGCAAACGCGCGCTCGCGCTCGTCATCGCTGCCCTGTTGGCAATGGGGGCTGTTTTCATGATGGCGGGCTGCTCGGGCACAAGTGACGAGCAGGTCATCCGCGACGGCATCACCAAAGAGCTAGATGCGTTCAAGAACCCCACGAAGGAAAGCCTCGCCCCGTATATCGGCGAAGCAGACGAAGACCAGCTTGCCGCGCTGGAAGCCTATGGCGTCGACATCTACGAATTCATCGAGCACGCATTCCGCGGCTTCGATTATGAAATCGGCGACATCACGGTCGACGGCGACAAGGCCACGGCCAACGTGAAGGTGACGAACATCGACGTCGCCAACGTGACCCAGGACGTCATGTCCAAGATTTCCACCGACAAGGACATTAGCGCCAAGGTCCAGAAGCTCTCGGAGGGCGGCGACCAGGAGAAGATCATGAAATACGTGTTCAGCCTGGTGTACGAGGCCATGGATGCCACCACTGACACCGTCACCACCGACACGACCATCAACCTCACCAAGACCGACAATCAGTGGAATGTCGACGAAGAGAGCATCACCGAGATGATCCAGGGCATGTACGGCGGCCTCGCGAACTAGGCGAAAGTCGTTACCCGATACCCGTTCCACTATCACGAAGGGGGCGTGCGGCCGGCTCGACCGCACGCCCCCTTCCCTTTCCATTGCGGGTGGCGGGGGGTCAGGCTTGATAGTGACGGGGTGACAGGGGGCCGGGGGGTGGGGTGAGGTGGGGGGGGTTTTCCGCCCCCCCGGCCGCTATCGAGATCCCCAGCGAACCACAACCCGCCCC
>JAUNEQ010000069.1:8450-9966 GCA_030525445.1 Coriobacteriia bacterium
GGGTGGCCGGGGGCCGGGGTTGGGGTGACGGGGGCCGGTTTGGCCCGGCCGGGGTCCGTTAACGCCTGACCCCCTGTCACCCAAGCCCGGCCCCCGCCACCCGCAATGGAAAGGGCCCGCAATCTGCTTGATTGCGGGCCCTTCGTATCTCGCGTTCGCTTCGGTTGCGTTATGCCTCTTCGGTCTCGTCGATGGCTTCCACGTCCTCAGCCGTTTCAGCCTCGGCGGCAACCTCCGCATCCTCGGCCTTATCGGCCTTGTCAGCTTTCTCGGCCTTGTCAGCCTTGTCAACCTTCTCGGTCTCAACGGCCTTGTCAGCCGCATCCGCATCTTCCGTCTGGATGATGCGCTTCGCGAAGGTCGGCATGAAGGATTCCATATCGGTGATCTTGATGGACTCACCCGGCTGCGGCGCGTGGATGTAGAAGCCGTCGCCCAGGTACATGGCCACATGCTCGGTCGAGCCGCCCTCGACGAAGAAGAGCAGGTCGCCCATCTGGAGGTCCTTGAATGCGACTTCCTTGCCCATGTTCTGCTGCGTGTACGTGGTGCGCGGCAGTTCGATGCCGAACGTCTGCTTATACAGGTACTGCACGAAGCCGGAGCAGTCGAAGCCATCGGGAGTGGTGCCACCCCAGACATACGGCGTGCCGAGATATGACACCGCATTCGCCTGGAGCTGCGCGTAATCGTCCATCGTGAGCTTCTCGCCCTTGGCGTTCTTGCCGGTGATCGTGAAATCAAGCGGGTCGTCGAAACGGGTGAGGTCATAGGCCTCGATGACTGCGCAGATGGTGTCGGCGTAGATGGTGCTCGTGGCGTACGTGCCCTGCAGCGCCCGGGCGGCATCCTTATACGTTGCCGCGTTTTCCTTCCAAGCGTTGTAGTAATGGCCCATGTCGCCGCGCAGCAGATCCGCGTAATCCTTCAGCGATTCTTCCTGCGTGTCATAGGCGCGGAAAGCGCTGTCGATGGTGTAGAGGTTGCCCTTGCCGTTGTCCTCCTGCGTGGACATCGTGACGGACTTGCCCTCATAGGCGCCCTTGATGCCGAACAGGTTGTTATACGGCGCACGGGCGAGGCCGGAATTGCCGGAGTCGCTCTCGATGACCGCCTGGGCGATCATGACCGACGCGTACAGGCTCTTGTCCTGGCCGATCTGACGTGCCTGCTCGCCGATGGATGCGATGAACATCTCGGTGGACAGGTTCGTCGTGTACTTGATGCGCGTGTAGCTCTGGTTGGAGGACACGTACGAGGATTCGTAGACGCTCGACTTCACCGCGGTGGTCGCGTCGAGATCGGCACGGTCACGTGCGTTTTCGGCAAAGGACTTGGCGTTTTCCTGATACTTCTTGGCAGCCTCGGCAGCCTTCTCTTCCTCGGTGAGCTCCTTCTTGGCATGCTTGCCCTTGGAAGCCTTCTCGGTGGCAGCCTTGTCGGCAGCAGCCTCGTCGTCGGCGGAAGCGGCCTTGTCGCCCTTCGACGCCTTGTCATCCTTGGAAGTCTTGTCGTC
>JAUNEQ010000070.1 GCA_030525445.1 Coriobacteriia bacterium
ACGAGGAAAAGCGTCCAAGGGCGTCCCATATGCTGCGGGGCGTTCTGTCCCACCTGGAGCCAACAAAAAAGCCGGGGCCACTTGGGTCCCGGCTTTTTGCTTGCGTGTTCCCTGCCGTTACAGGTAGGTGATGATGTCGTCGACGGACTTCTTCGCGTCGCCCAGCAGCATGCGGGTGTTCTCGTTGAAGAACAGCGGGTTCTGCACGCCGGAGTAGCCTGCGTTGCCCATCGAGCGCTTGAAGACGATGACCTTTTTGGCCTCCCACACGCGCAGCACGGGCATGCCGGCGATGGGGGAACCCGGGTCGGTCTCGGCCGACGGGTTCACGGTGTCGTTTGCGCCGATGACGAGCACGATGTCCACGTTCTCGAAATCATCGTTGATCTCGTCGAGCTCGAACACCTTGTCGTACGGCACCTTCGCCTCGGCTAGCAAGACGTTCATGTGGCCCGGCATACGGCCGGCAACCGGATGGATGCCAAAGCGCACTTCGATGCCGCGGTCGGAAAGCTTGCGGGTGAGGTCGGCAACCGGGAACTGCGCCTGCGCCACGGCCATGCCGAAGCCCGGCGTGATGACGACCTTCTTCGCGTCGAGCAGAAGCTCGGCAACGCGCTGCGCCGTGGTCTCCACGTGCGCGCCATGCTCGTAGGTCTGCGAGCTCGCACCCGAGGTGTCGGACCCGAAGCCGCCCAGGATGACCGAGATGAACGAACGGTTCATGCCCTTGCACATGATGTAGGACAGGTATGCACCGGAAGAACCCACGAGGGCGCCGGCGATGATGAGCAGGTCGTTGTTCAGCGTGAAGCCGGCCATGGCCGCCGCCCAACCGGAATAGGAGTTGAGCATGGACACGACCACCGGCATGTCGCCGCCACCGATGGCGGCCACCAGATGCAAGCCCAGCAGGAGCGAAAGCACGGTGAGGATGGCGAGCGGCACGAGGCCCTCCTCCACGCCGTTCGTGTTCACGAGCCAGGCGATGAGCAGGATGGATGCGATGACAACGCACAGGTTGAGCACGTTGCGCCCCGGCAGGGTGAGCGGCTTGCCGGAGATCTTCGCGGACAGCTTGAGGTACGCGATGATTGAGCCGGTGAAGGTGACGGCGCCGATGAAGACGGCGAGGCCGACTTCGCCCATATGGAAGCCATTCACGCCGGCAATGCCGGGCTCGGTGAGGAACGACTCGTAACCGACGAGCACGGCTGCCGCACCCACGAAGGAATGCAGCATTGCCACGAGTTCGGGCATGGCCGTCATCTGCACGTTGCGCGCCTTGTTCACGCCGATGACCGCGCCGATGGCGATAGCAGCCGCGATGAGCAGCAGCGTGAGAACCGCGCCGTGGTCGTCGCGCGCGACAACCAAGATAATCGTCGCAATCAGGGCGAACGCCATGCCGGCGATGCCGAATCTATTGCCGCGCTGCGCGGTCTTCTGATTGGACAAACCGGCAAGCGCGAGGATGAACAGGAGCGCCGCCGCCAAATACGACAGCGACTCGAAGCGCCCGAGAAGGTCGAGGATCTCGGGCGTCGTGTTAAACGCCATATCGAGGATACCCTGCATGTTACTCAGAGCTCCTCTCGAACATCTTCAGCATTCGGTTGGTCACCAGGAAACCGCCGAAGATGTTGATGGCTGCGATCGCCATCGCGATGAACGAAAGCACGACGACCACGATGTTATCGGAGCCCACGAGCAGCAACGCGCCCACGATGATGATGCCGGAAATGGCATTCGTCACCGACATGAGCGGTGTGTGCAGGGTATGCGTGACGTTCGTGATGACGTAGAAGCCCACGACGCAAGCCAGGGCGAACACGAAGAAGTGCCCGGCCATTTCCGCAGGAGCGGTCATGATGAGCAGCACCACAAGCGCGGCGAGCAGCGCCTTCCACCAGATGCCCTTGAACTTGCTGTCTTCCTTCGCCTGCGCGGCCTCTTCTTCCTTGGCCACCTCGGCGGGAACGACGTTCTCCTGCACCGGCATGGCCACGGACACGTTCACCGGCGGCGGCGGCCACATGATGTCGCGGCCGAGCGTGACGGTGACGCCGCGCACGACGACGTCTTCCTGGTCGAGCACGAGCTCGCCGTCCTTGCCGGGCGTGCACAGCTTCAGGAAGTTCACGATGTTCTGGCCATACAGCTGCGAAGATTGCGCGGGAAGGCGGTTGTACAGGTCCTGGAAGCCCAGGATTGTGACGCCGTTTTCCGTGGTGACAATCTCATCGGGCTTCGAAAGCTCGCAGTTGCCGCCGAATTCGGAAGCTCCCATGTCGACGACGACCGAACCCGGACGCATGCCTGCGACCGCTTCTGCGGTGAGCAGCAGCGGTGCCGGACGGCCGGGAACCTGGGCGGTCGTGATGACGACGTCGCATTTCGCGGCCTGCTTGGTGTAGACCTCCAGCACGCGGGCCTGCTCTTCTAGGTCGAGCGCCCTCGCGTAGCCGTCCGTCGATTCCTGCTTCACGGGAATCTCGACGAAGGTCGCGCCGAGCGACTGCACCTGGTCGGCCACGTCGGAGCGCACGTCGGTCGCGTAGACCTCGGCGCCCATCGCACCCGCCTGGCCAATGGCAGCAAGGCCGGCCACGCCGACGCCGATGACGTACACCCTTGCGGGCGTCACCTTACCGGCGGCGGTCACCTGGCCACCGAAGGTGCGGCCCAAATGGCTCGCCGCTTCGATGACAGCGCGGTAACCCGACACGTTTGCCATGGACGAACGCACGTCGAGCGACTGAGCGCGCGAAATGCGCGGAACCGCATCGAGCGCGAGCGCGGTGATGCCGCGCTTGGAGTAGCGCTCGGGCAGTTCTTTGTCTGTCCACGGGTTCAGGCGCGCTATGAGCGTCGCGCCATCCTTCATCAGCGCGATATGGTTGTCGTTGGGCGAGTCGAAGCACAGGACAATATCGGACGCCCAAGCCTCATCGGTGCCGACAATCGTCGCACCCATTTTCTCGTAGAGCTCATCGGAAAAGCTCGCGAACACGCCTGCGCCGCTTTCGACGCACACGTCATACCCGAGCTTGATGAGCGCAGCGACGTTGAAGGGCGATCCGGCGACAACCGGTTGGCCCACAGCCGCTTCTCTTGGTATGCCTATTCTCACGGTATTACTCCTTTT
Organism: Coriobacteriia bacterium; assembly: GCA_030525445.1. GTDB lineage: Bacteria > Actinomycetota > Coriobacteriia > Coriobacteriales > Eggerthellaceae > UMGS1519. The sequence goes on from JAUNEQ010000070.1 coordinate 3,149, forward strand.
CAAAACGCAATCGCTTACCATACCAAAAAGCCCAGTATTGTGGAAGTGACATGGGAATATTCAACGCATCCTGCATGTTCGTTTATACGATTGCGTTCGCTTGTATGATTATCCGCCGCGATCGCGAAGTGGCCCTATCGACACATCAGCAAGAGCACAGCCCGTTATAAGCGAGCGTTATAGCGCCCGACCAGAGCATACTCCCCCATCGAATCGGTAAGTCGGTTGACAAATCGCGGCTCGCCGTGACAAGTGCCCGGAGCATTTGTCAACTGGGAAATGTTCAGTTATGAACTCTCAGGACACGCCAGGCATCATGCAAAGAGGCGCGTGACAAGTGCCCGGAGCATTTGTCAACTCGTTCGCTTGTATGATTATCCGCCGCGATCGCGAAGTGGCCCTATCGACACATCAGCAAGAGCACAGCCCGTTATAAGCGAGCGTTATAGCGCCCGACCAGAGCATACTCCCCCATCGAATCGGTAAGTCGGTTGACAAATCGCGGCTCGCCGTGACAAGTGCCCGGAGCATTTGTCAACCGGCTCGCCGTGACAAGTGCCCCGCGTGACAAGTGCCCGGAGCATTTGTCAACCATTTGCGTTGACGCCCGGGTGACAAATGCCCGGAGCATTTGTCAACTGGGAAATGTTCAGTTATGCACTCTCAGGACACGCCAGGCATCATGCAAAGAGGCGGGAGAACGGCCGCTTCACCTCTCTTAACGCCTGGGCCTTGACAAGCGCCCGGAGCATTTGTCAACTGCTGCTCACCTTTGCGACTGTTCCCCTCCCAATACCTGTCAAACGCTCAATCTGCCGAATTGACAATCCAACTTGCCTGAGTCGTCTCAAACAGGCATTTCTCTCTTCGACTTCAAGGGTTTTGATTTCAGCGAGACGTATTCCCCCGACAGCAGATTGAGCATATTCAATCGCATCTTCGTCGGACATAGGGCGGGTAGCGTTTCTTAACGCGTCAACATCGAGACAACCGGCATCGTTGTTCCAATCTTTATGAAAAGCGGCAAATGCGTCTATTGAGCCAAATAGGCTCAGCGGAAAGTCTGTTAAGCACAATCCGCCTGTTCCAATATATTCTTTAAAGCTTGACCAGCGGTAGGATTCCGTACTCGCTATTCCAGCAACATCGGGATTTCGATGAATGTAGCGAATGACAGTCATAAGGTACGCCTCGTCATTCACCGGCTCGCTTTTAAATCTGCACTGGAACAAATGCCCAACCCGCTTGCCCTTATCGTTAAACCAGCGTGCATACGAGCTATTGAGCAATTGCATCATGGCTGAAATCCGATCGAGGGATGCGTGAACAAGCAAATGATAGTGGTTTCCCATTAAACACCATGCATATAGTTCGACATTGGTTAACTTGAGCGTTCTCTTCAGCAATCGAAGGAAGGTCTCTCTGTCTTCATCGCATTCAAAAATGAGTTGGCGACCAGTGCCACGCGACACAACATGATATATATCGGCCTCACTCAGCTTCCGCTTAGCCCCCATAAACGTCCCCGAAACGCGTTGACAAATGCTCAGGGCATTTGTCAACTTTGTCAACAGCGAACTCCTCGGGTAGTTCGATGGGGTGTTCTCCCTGCATGGCGATGGCATAGCTCCTGTTCAAGCTGCGCCGCATCCAGCATTCTGCTTTGTACGCAAGGTCAGGGTGGCATGACGCTTCCTTGTAAGCAACCTCAAGGGGAATGTCTTCGAAGAAGGTCGAATACCCCTGCTCATTGATTCCCGCCACGCAATCAATCCAAAAGAATGGTTGGTACAGACGCGCACCTGCAAGCACCGCGAACAGCGATCCTGCAGTATCGATTGGCGATTCGTCTTCTCCAACATCCGAAAGCGAACGCCCAAGCCAACTTCCTCGATAGATATCACGCTTCGCGCGAGCAGCACAACAACAGCTCAGATATTCGAGAGTGTTTACTTCTTCAGATTCCTCTATTGCTTTTGCAATGCCGGCAACCTCCGCGAGGCTATTCACTTTGATAAGGCTCTCCTGATAACCCATACAGAACCCCCGTCCATTCGATTGATTTAATGTCCATTGCATATTATGTGCATCGCACATTCATTTGATTGCAATAGTAAACCTTGAATTGGTTTAAAGCAACACTATTGCGCATTGTTTGCATTACAATAAGCATGCATTGCACATTATTTATTTGAAAGAGCGGGACCATGGCCAGTTCAAATATGACTATCAGAATCAATGACGACCTCAAGCAAGAAGCCGATGAGCTATTCGCCGAACTCGGCATTACGCTTTCTGCGGCCATAAACCTCTTTTTACGCCAAAGCGTACGCGAAGGTGGACTCCCCTTCGTACCGACAACCCACCCAATCTCATCTCGGCAAACCACAATGGACTACGCCATCATCGAAACACCGAACGAAAAGCCCGCCAGTTGACAAATGCTCAGGGCATTTGTCAACTCACGGGCCCGTCTTTCTGCGTGTATGTCGATTATCGGGAACCGGGGCGTCTCTGCCGGGCTCCCACCGCGCATCCGTTACTTGCCGGCCATCTGCTGGTAGTGCGCGAAACGGCGCTCGGCGTCTTCCTTGCTCGCCGCGAACAGGCGCTCGGCCTCTTCGGGGAAGCTCTTCTTCAGCGACGCGTAACGGTTCTCGCCGTCAAGGTACTCCAGGTAGTCGCGCGTGGGCTCCTTGGAATCCAGGCTCATCGGCTGCTCCTTGGCCGGGTTGTAGCGGTACAGCGGCCAGTAACCAGCCTCGCAGGCGCGCTTCATCTCGCCCTGAACGTCCTTCATGCCGCACTTCAGGCCATGCGAGGTGCAGGGCGCATATGCGATGATCACGGCCGGGCCGTCATACTCCTCGGCCTCCTTCAGCGACTTCACGAGCTGGTTGTAGTCGGCACCCATGGCCACCTGCGCCACGTACACGTTGCCGTAGCTCATCAAGATGGCGCCCAGGTCCTTCTTTCCGGTCTTCTTGCCGCTGCTCGCGAACTCGGCGACGGCGCCTGCCGGGGTCGCCTTCGAACTCTGGCCGCCGGTGTTGGAATACACCTCGGTGTCCACCACCAGCACGTTGAAGTTCTCGCCGGTGGACAGCACGTGGTCGAGGCCGCCAAACCCGATGTCGTAGGCCCAACCATCGCCGCCGTACATCCAGAAGGTCTTCTTGGCCAGCTGGTCCTTGTGCTTCAGAATCTCGCGCATCAGGGATTCGGTCTCGTCGCCAGCGGCAGCCGGAGTTGCAGCCGGGTCTTGCCCGAACTTCACGACGTCGCAGGTGTAGGCGCCAGATTCCTGGCCCAAAGCCGCCTCGATGGCCGCGACCAGGGCGTCGGTGGCCACGCGCGACTCGTTGAAGTCGCCGTAAGCCGAAAGGTACGCATGGCAGGCAGCGCCGAGTTCGCCGTGCGCAGGCACGATTTCCATAAGCTTCTCGACGCGTGCCTTTTCGGCCTCGCGCTGCTGTGTGCTGGAAAGGTACATGCCATAGGAAAGCTCGGCATTGTTCTCGAACAGGCTGTTCGTCCAGGCAGGTCCAAAGCCGCGCTTGTTCACGGTATAGGGAATGCCCGGCTCGCCGGAACCCCATGCCTGCGAACAACCGGTGGCGTTGGCCCAGTACACGCGGTCGCCGAAGAGCTGCGAGAGCAGCTTGGCATACGGCGTCTCGCCGCAGCCGGCGCACGCCGCCGAGAACTCGAAGAGCGGCTGGCGGAACTGGGAGCCCTTCACGCTGTACGGGTCGAACAGGTCGCCCTTGTCGGAGAGCTCCTGCGCGTAGTTCCACTGCGCGGCACGCTCGTCGGTGAGCTCCACGGGATGCATCGTGAGCGCCTGCGACGGGCACACGGAAGCGCAGCTCGCGCAACCCGTGCAGTCGAACTCGGAAATCTGGAGGGAGAACTTCAGGCCCTTGGCCTGCTTGCCCTTCGCGTCCACGGTCGTGAAGCCGGCGGGCGCCGCCGCGGCCTCGTCTTCGGTGAGCAGGTACGGACGCACCACGGCATGCGGGCACACGTACGAGCAGCGGTTGCACTGGATGCACTTTTCCGCATCCCACACGGGGGTCTGCACGGCGATGCCGCGCTTCTCGTGCTTCGTGAAGCTGTTCGGGAACGTGCCGTCCTGGTAGTCCAGGAAGGTGCTCACGGGCAGGTCGTCGCCCTTGAGCATCGCCGCGGGCATCAGGAAATCGCGGATGCCGTCGGGCAGGTACGAGAAATCGGGCGCCGGGTCATCGGTCGCGTCTGCCCACGCAGCCGGAACCGCGAACTCGACAACGCCCGCGCCGCCCTCGTCGATGGCGGCGACGTTCTTCGCCACCACGGCATCGCCCTTCTTGGCGTAGGTCTTGCGCGCGGCGGCCTTCATGGCCTCGAGCGCGGCATCGGCGTCCATCAGGCCGGCCACCTTGAAGAAGGCCGCCTGCAGCACGGTGTTCGTGTGGCTACCCAGGCCCAGGCGCTGCGCAATCTCCACAGCGTCGATCGTGAACATGCGGATGCCGTTTTCGGCGATGTAGCGCTTCACCTGGCCGGGAAGCTTCTCATCGAGCTCGTCGGCGCTCCACTGCGTGTTCAGCAGGAACATGCCGCCGGGCTTCACTTCCTGCACCACGTCGTACTTGCGCATGTAGCCCTGGTTGTGGCAAGCCACGAAATCGGCGCGCTTCACGAAGTAGGTGCCGCGAATGGGATTCTTCGAAAGGCGCAGGTGCGACTTCGTGATGCCGTACGACTTCTTCGTGTCGAACTCGAAGTAGGCCTGCGCGAACATGTCCTCGGCATCGGCCAGGATCTTGATGGTGTTCTTGTTCGCGCCCACGGTGCCGTCGCCGCCCAGGCCCCAGAACTTGCAGCTGTACACATCGCCGTCATCCCAGCCATCCAACGTGGGCAGCGGGAGCGAAAGATGCGTCACGTCGTCGTCGATGCCCACGGTGAAGCTGTTCACCGGGTTTTCGGCCACGAGGTTGTCGAACGCCGCGACAATCTGCGCCGGGTCGACATCCTTCGAGCTCAGGCCATAGCGGCCACCCACCACGAGCGTGCGGCCGGCGCGGTCGCTCGTCGCGATGGCCTCGGCCACATCCTTGTACAGCGGCTCGCCGGATGCGCCCATGCTCTTGCAGCGGTCGAGCACCGCGATGCGGGCGACGCTTTCGGGCAGGGCTGCCAGCAGCAGCTTCGGGCTGAACGGGCGGAACAAGTGCACCTGCACGAAGCCGAACCGGCGCTCGGCGCCCTCGCGCTCGGCCTTCGCGTTCAGGTAGTCGCAGGTCTCCTTCACGGTGCCGGCGACGCTGCCCATGGCGATGAGCACGTCGGTGGCATCGGGCGCTCCGTAGTAGTCGAACACGTGATACGTGCGGCCGACAACCTCGCCCACCTGGGCCATGATGCCCTCGACGAGGTCGGGCAGCTCGTCGTAGGCCACGTTGTTGGCCTCGCGAATCTGGAAGAACACGTCGCCGTTCTGCACCATCGCGCGCATCATCGGATGCTCGGGATTCAGCGCATGCGCGCGGAAACGGTCGAGCGCGTCCTGGTCGACCAGCTTGGCCAGTTCCTTGGTATCGGGCTTGTCGATGCGCGAAAGCTCATGAGACGTGCGGTAACCGTCGAAGAAGTGCATGAACGGGATGGATGCCTTGATGGCGGACAGGTGTGCCACGGCGGCAAGGTCGGCCGCCTCCTGCACGCTGCCGCTGGAAAGCTGCGCCCAACCCGTGTCACGGCAAGCCATGACGTCGGAATGGTCGCCGAAGATGGAGAGCGCATGCGTGCCCACGGTACGGCTCGCCACATGCAGCACGCCCGGAAGGCGCTCGCCGGCAATGCGGTACATCGTGGGAATCATGAGCATGAGACCCTGGCTGCTGGTGAAGCTCGTGCTGAGCGTGCCGGCTTCGAGCGAGCCATGGATCGCGCCGATGGCGCCGGCTTCGGACTGCATCTCGGTGAGGCGCACCCGCTGCCCGAACATGTTCAGGCGACCCTGCGCGCTCCACGTGTCGGTATGCCCGGCCATCGGGCTCGACGGGCTGATGGGATAAATCGCCGCAATCTCGGAAAACTCGTACGCGGTATTGGCGCACGCCTCGTTTCCATCGACGGTAACGTAATTGCTCATGTGCTTTCCTTCTCCTGCCTGTTAACGCAAACAGAAATTATAACGCCCTTTTCAGGCCTAACGTCGCTCATCATGCATCCCGCACACGCGCAGGATGGGGCAGCCGGGCCCGCAGCATACGGACACCCCGGCGTCCCATATGCTGCGGGCCCGGCTGTCCCATCCTTCTCGGCGTGCCAAGGTGCCTGACCCCTTGGCACGCCTACCGGTTTGCGTTACTTCTTTGCCACCAGATCCTGCAGGCCCAGGAACTCCACGGCCTCTTCGCGCATCTTGTACTTCAGCACCTTGCCTGCGGCGTTCAGCGGGAAGCTCTCGACGAAGCGGATGTAGCGCGGCACCTTATGGCGCGCCATGTGCGACTTGATGTAGTCGCGCATCTCGGCTTCCTCGATGGTCTGGCCGGAACGCGGGATGATGCACGCCATGGCCTCCTCGCCCCACTTCTTGTCGGGCACGCCGATGACCTGCACGTCCTCCACCTTCGGGTGCGTGTAGATGAACTCCTCGATCTCCTTCGGGTAGATGTTCTCGCCGCCGCGGATGATCATGTCCTTCAGGCGTCCGGTGATGACGAAGGTGCCATCGGGATTGCGGCGCGCGAGGTCGCCGGAATGCAGCCACTCGTCCTCGTCCACCGTGTTCG
>JAUNEQ010000243.1 GCA_030525445.1 Coriobacteriia bacterium
GTCCCAGACGGAGAAAGGGAGGGATCGCGTATTGCGATCCCTCCCTTTCTCCGTCTGGGACAAAAATCCTCCGGAGCCGGAGCGTCCCACTATGCGATGGGCAGGCCGCCAGCTGCTTGGACGCCGGGGACGGCGGGGATGGTGGCGAAGCCGACCTCGAGATCCGCATCCGTGGGAATGCTATCCACCATCTTTCCGGCATTGAACGCCTCGTAGGCGGTCATGTCGAAGTAGCCGGTGCCGGTGAGGCCGAAGAGGATGACCTTCTCCTCGCCGGTTTCCTTGCACTTCAGGGCCTCGTCGATGGCTACCCGGATGGCATGCGCGCTTTCAGGTGCGGGCAGGATGGTCTCGAGCTTCGCGAACTGTTCGGCCGCGGCGAACACGTCGGTCTGCTTCACGGCGACGGCATCCATGTAGCCGTCGTGCTTGAGCTTCGAGATGATGGGGCTCATGCCGTGATAGCGCAGGCCACCGGCGTGATCGGGGCTCGGGATGAAGCCGTTGCCCAGCGTGTACATCTTCACGAGCGGGCAGGTTTGGCCGGTGTCGGCGAAGTCGTAGGCGAAACGGCCGCGCGTGAGGCTCGGGCAGCTGGCGGGCTCGACCGCGATGAACTGCGTATCGGGGTGAGCGCCGGTGATCTTGTCGCGCATGAAGGGTGCGATGAGGCCGCCGAGGTTGGAGCCGCCGCCGGCGCAACCGATGACGATGTCCGGGTATTCGCCAAGTTCCGCGAGGGCTTCGTAGCTTTCCAGACCAACGACGGACTGGTGCAGCACGACCTGGTTGAGCACGCTGCCCAGCTGGTAGCGACCCTTGTTCTCGGGCACGTTCAGCGCGCGCTCGACAGCCTCGGAGATGGCGGTGCCGAGCGAGCCGGAGCGGTTCGCCGGGTTCGCGTACATCTTGCGCCCGATTTCGGTTTCCTCGGACGGCGAGGGGGTGACGTTCGCGCCGTAGGTCTGCATGACGGTGCGGCGGAAGGGTTTCTGCTCATAGGAGGCGCGCACCATGAAGACATCGCAGTTCAGTCCGTAGTGGGCGGCTGCCTCGGAGAGCGCGGTGCCCCATTGGCCGGCTCCGGTTTCGGTGGTGATGGTGGAAAGCCCCTGCTGAGCCGCGTAATACGCCTGCGCGAGCGCCGAGTTCAGCTTATGCGAGCCCGAGGTGTTGTTGCCCTCGAACTTGTAGTAGATCTTCGCCGGGGTTTCCAGAGCCTGCTCCAAGTTGTAGGCACGGCAGAGCGGGCTGGGGCGGTAGACGCGGTACATCTCGCGGACACCTTCGGGGATGTCGATGTAGGCGGTGTCGTTGTCGAGTTCCTGGCGCACGAGTTCGTCGGCGAACACCGGGGTGAGGTGCTCGAACTGCGCGACGGTGCCGTCGGGCAGGCGCATGGGCTCGGGTTTCTCCACCATGTCGGCGCGCAGGTTGTAGTACTGCGTGGGAATCTGGTCTTCGCGCAGGTACAGGCGATACGGCTGGGTCTGGGTTGCGGTCTCGGTCATTTCTCTTCGCTCCTTCTGCCCCGTGGGGCCGGTTGTGCGGGCCGCCCTTGTCGGGAGGCCGCCCGTCTTGTCCGATCGAGGAAGGGAAATAAAAAACCGCCCTCGATCCCTTTGGATTCAAGGACGGGCTTCGAAATACGAGGCTCGCGGTGCCACCTTGATTCACGGTTTCCCGTGCGCTTAGCGGAATGCCGACACATTCCCGGCTGTCACGTCGCCTGCACGTCGCGGCATTTCCGCCGCGCCCTCAGTGGCCCATTTGCCGGATTGCCGCTGCCCGGATCTCAGCATCCCGGGCTCTCTGTGAGCACATCTTCCGACGTTACTTCCACGTCATCGGTTTGTTGGGGGCAGTATACCCGACTAAATCGATGTGTCAATGGAAAAAGTTTCAGTGTCGTTGGAGAGCGGCAACGATTGCCAGGCGAGTGTGGCAGGATTCGCCGCCGTGTCGCCACACAGCGCCGAATCGTGCCAGGTTTCGGAGGGTCGTGGCAGGATTCGCCGCCGTGTCGCCGCACAGCGTCGAATCGTGCCAGCCCTACGCGGGCGGTGGCAGAATTCAGCGTTCTGTTCCCGCACAACGTCAAATCGTGCCATCCGGACTTGCGCTCCACTTCGCGGTGCTCGGCCCCAAATGCGCCGCTGGCGCATTTGCCCCTGCGGGTTCCCGAAGGGACGCACCGCGCCAAATCCATGGGGTGTCTCCAACAATGAAAAACGCCCCAGAGCTGGGGCGTCTCGTGTTCATGGTGGGCGATGAGGGGTTTGCGCGCGTTTGCTTCGCGAACCCGCCGGCCTGCGCTCCGCTTCGCGGTGCTCGGCCTCGAAATGCCCGCTGGGCATTTCGACCCTCTCGGGTTCAAATCCATGGAATGCTTCCGGTAACGAAAAACGCCCCGTGGGTGGGGCGTCTCGTGTTCATGGTGGGCGATGAGGGATTTGAACCCCCGACCCACTGCTTGTAAGGCAGTTGCGCTCCCGCTGCGCCAATCGCCCATG
>JAUNEQ010000244.1 GCA_030525445.1 Coriobacteriia bacterium
GACATCATCGCGACGGGCGAGCAGTATGGCATCGCCATCAACAAGGACAACACCAAGCTCGTCGAGGACATCAACGCCACCCTGGCCGAGATGGAGAAGGATGGCACGATCGACAAGCTGAAGGAACAGTACATCGGATAAAGTGCGCCATGAGCGAAACGCCGGTGCCCTGTGCCGGCGTTTCGCACATATATGGCCGGTGCTCATAGCTTGAATAACCTGGTTATCCGATTGAGCGCTATTCGCAATTGCGGTATATTGGCCGGTACCTATTCGGGGCCGCTGAAAAGCGGTGCAAGGGGACACTACATTGGAGGAGAAATGAAGACCAAGTTCATGAAGATTCTGGCTCTCGCCATGGGCGCGGCGCTTGCTTGCTTCGCGTTGTCCGCATGCGGCGGCGGTTCTTCCGACAACGCTGCTGATGGCGACATCAAGCTGGTGAAGGAAGGCACGCTCACGGTTATCACGAGCGCCGACTACCCACCGTTCGAGTATATGGATGGCGATAACATCGTCGGCTACGACGCGGCCGTCATCACCGAAGTCGCCAAGCGTCTGGACCTGGATGTCCAGATTAGCCACATGGCCTTCGACAGCTTGATCACGCAGGTTGCCGGCGGTGCTGCCGACGTTAGCATCAGCGCAATGACCATCGACGACGAGCGCTTGGCTGAAATTGACTTTACCGACTCGTACTACGACTCCAACCTTGCGGTCGTCGTCAAGACCGACTCCAAGATTGCCGACCTCGACGGCCTGAAGGGCGTTGCCATCGGCGCTCAGTCTGGCACCTCCGGCGAGAACTGGGTGAAGGAAAACGTGGGTGACGAGAACTACACTCCGTTCCAGGAAATGACCGAGGCGCTTTCCAGCCTGCGCACCGGCAAGGTCGAAGCGCTCGTCTTCGACGCTCCGGTTGCCGAGCAGTATGTGAAGACCAGCTACACCGATTGCAAGGTGCTCGAGGTCATTCCGACTGGCGAGCAGTATGGCATCGCGGTGAACAAGGAGAACAAGGCGCTGACCGAAGCCATCAACAAGGCGCTGGCCGACATGAAGGCAGACGGCACGATGGACGAGATTGGCAAGGAGCTTATGAAGTAGCAAACCCGAGCCGATAACGCTTACGAGGAACGGAACCGGGCCCTGCCTGGTTCCGTTCAGCGCGTTCATACAGGGAGTGGAATTCCTGACGATACGCCGAATTCCCCTTCCCGTGCGAACGCAAATGCCGAACCGAAGGGGAGAACCCCGCTGGTCCGGAGATAGGAACCAGATGAAGACACAGACGATGAAAAGCCATTTCGTGAAAGCATTCATGCTCATGCTCGCGTTGTCGTTGGTGCTTTCGGTCCAGTCGCCGCTATTGGCTGGCGGCCTTTCGACCGACGTGACGACGGCAAAGAGCAACGAGACATCCACGAATAACGTGTTGGGCGGCATTGACACGCGCGTCACGTGGGAAGCCGTTACCGAGCCGGGCGATTCGGTGGCGTCCATCCATATCCAGCTGCCTGAAGGTTCGGGACTTGGCGCCGACCCCACCATCAAGGTGACGTTGCTCCAGGGCATCGAGCGCATGAAGGACATGGCGCAGACCACGATCAACGAAGCTGATGCTTCTTATGACATCACGTTTTCCGAGCCGGTGAAAGATGGCATCCGCGTGCGCGCCGAGATGTACAAGGTGCAGCTGCCCAACGTGGACGGCGAAGTGCAGCTGACCAGCACGTATACCGATTCCAAGGGCGCGGTGAAGGACATGGGCGCCTCCCCCGCGATCACCGTGACCTCCGCGAGCCCCGAGCGTCGCATGGCCGACTGGCTGGGCGACCAGGGCTGGGTGCAGGCGTGGAATAGCGTGACGTTCCTGAAGCTCTTCCTCGATCCGACGATTGCGGTGCAGTCCATTCCCACGGTGGCCATCGGCTGGCTGCTTTCGCTGATGCTCGTGCTCATCGGCTTCCCCCTGGCCATTCCCATCGGCCTGGGCGCGGCCTTCATGAAGATCTCCTCTGGTCGTGGCAGCAAGATCCTGCATGGCATCGCGGCCGTGTATACCGGTGTCATCCGCGGTACGCCGCTCTTCCTGCAAATTTACATCGCATTTTTCGGCATGCCGCTTTTGGGCATCCAGATCAACGAATACGTGCTGGCTATCCTGGTGCTCGCGGTGAACTCGGGCGCCTACCTGTGCGAGATCTTCCGTGCCGGCATCCAGTCCATCCCGAAGGGCCAGTTCGAGGCTTCGCGCTCGCTCGGCATGAATGCGCGCCAGACGATGTTCAGCGTCATCATTCCGCAGACGGTGCGCCGCGTCATCCCGACGATGACCTCCGAGTTCATCCTGCTCTACAAGGACACCTCGCTGCTCGCGGCCGTGGGCGTCATGGAGCTCATGCTGTACTCCAAGTCCATCGTGTCCGTCACGGGCAACATGACCCCGTACATCGTCGCCGCGTGCTTCTACCTGGTGGTCACCCTGCCGCT
>JAUNEQ010000071.1 GCA_030525445.1 Coriobacteriia bacterium
GACAAGCGCCCCCTGTCACGCGCTTGTCCCATATGCTGCGGGCCGGTTTGTCCCACCCGGGACGGAAATCCCCCGGAGCCCGGGCGTCCCACGGCTACTTCGGTGTGGTAGAGTTTTCCCAATCCGCGAAAGGGGAATCCTATGCTCGATAAAGTTGATTTCAAGAAGAAAAAGCTCAGCAAGTCCGAATACAAGGAAGAGCGCGACCGTCTGGTCACGCGCCTGGTGGTGCTGCAGGAGCAGGCCACGCATGACGGCATCGGCGTCGTCGTGCTGTTCGAGGGCTGGAGCGGCGCCGGCAAGGGCAGCCGCATTTCCGACATCCTGTACAACCTGGATGCGCGTCACACGAACGTGCACGTCACCGAGGACCTCGACCTCGAAGAGGCCAACGAGCTCAACCTCGCCAACCGCAACGTGACGGACTACTATCCGCCCATGCAGCAGTTCTGGAAGGCGCTCGGCATGCGCGGCGAGCTCACCTTCTTCGACCGCGGCTGGTATACCACCGTGGGCCAGCACCTCGTGTACGATCCGCCGTTCTCCGCTGTCGAGAAATTCCTGAACCAGGAAGCCGCCGCCGAGGCGACCAAGGAGAAGGAGAAGATGTTCTTCGACGGCATCGAGCATTTCGAGCGCCAGCTGGTGAACGATGGCTACGTGCTTAAAAAGTTTTTCCTGCACATCACCGAGGATACGATGCGCGAACGTCTGCGCAAGTTGGCTTCCGATTCGAACACCGCATGGCGCGTGGACGAGGAGGACCTGCGCGAGCTCGATAACTACAAGAAGATTTACCGCACTTTCGACCGCATGCTGAAGATCAGCAACTACGACTTCGCGCCGTGGATCGTGCTGAACGCGCAAGACCGCAACATGGTGAACCTCACGGTGCTGCGCGAGCTCGTGGCTGCCTACGAAGATGCCCTGAACAAGGGCAAGGACGAAGCCGCCGCCGCAGCTGCTGCCAAGGCCCAGGCGAACTCCGCGAGCCAGGGCGAGGCCAAGGTGTGGGTGGACGAGCGCGAGCGCACGCCCGAGGAGCAGGCCGCCGTCATCGCCGAGAACGAGAAGGAGGCCGCGCGCCAGGCGAAGGCGGCCCCGAAGAAATCGCGCTTCAAGATTCAGAAGAACTATCCATTGCTCGACGACATCCGCTACGACCTCACGTTGAAGGACGATAGCCAGTACAAGAAGATTCTTAAGCGTGAGCAGAAGCGCCTGTTCGAGCTCGAGACGATGATGTATCGCAAGCGCATCCCGATGATCCTGATGTACGAGGGCACCGACGCGGCCGGCAAGGGCGGCAACATCAAGCGCATCGCCCAAGCGCTCGACGCCCGCTCGTACAACATCTTCACGAGCCCGGCTCCCACGAAGCCCGAGCTCATGCATCCGTTCCTGTGGCGCTATTGGACGCGCCTGCCGAAGGCCGGCCACGTGGGCATCTACGACCGCAGCTGGTATGGCCGCGTGCTCGTCGAGCGCGTGGAGGGCTTCGCTTCCGATGAGGAATGGGGCCGCGCCTATGACGAGATCAACGAGTTCGAGAGCGACCTCATCGATTGGGGCGCCATCCTGCTGAAGTTCTGGGTGAACATCTCCGACGAGGAGCAGATGGCCCGCTTCGAGGCGCGCGAGCAGAACCCCGACAAGCAGTGGAAGATCACGGCCGAGGACTGGCGCAACCGCGACAAGGCCCCGCAGTACCGCGAGGCCGTTCAGGACATGTTCCGCCTCACCAGCACCGATAAGGCGCCGTGGATCGTGCTCGAGAGCGACAACAAGCACTACGCGCGCATCAAGGCGCTGAAGATCATCAACGACACGTTGGAGAGGCGCCTGCTTCAAGAGGGCTAAACACGCATCTGGTATAGTAAGCGAGCCGGGGATGCCCCGGCTCGTTTGTTTTGGCCGAGACCTATCACGGTGACAGTCCCCGTGATAGGTTTTTGCGCGCCTGTTATGCGGGAAAGGAGATGGCGCATGGCACAGGGCGCACGACGTGCTTTCTGGACAGCGGTCATGGTCATCGCCGGCCTCGTGTTCGTCGGGGCCGTATCCTATCTGGGCTATATCGCGTTCAAATATTGGGGCGATTCCAGCCGCTATGACGAGATCGCGGATACCGCGTTCGATGGCGATGGCGCCCTTGCGGACATGACGGTGGATTGGGATGCGCTCCAGGCCATCAACCCGCAGGTCGTGGCGTGGGTCTCTGTTCCCGGCACGCGCATCAGCTATCCCGTTTGCTGGGCGAAGGGCGACAACCAGAAATACCTCGACATGAACTTCGATGGCGACCAGGGCGTGTTCACGGGCAGCGGCACCATCTTCCTCGACGGCGAAGCCAAGCCGGATTTTTCGTGCCCCGTCAATTTCCTGTTCGGACACCATATGAACGACGGTTCGATGTTCGCGTGCCTTTCCGATTTCGCGGATGAGGGCACGTTCGAGGCGAGCCGTTCCGTGTATCTGCTCACCCCCGGCTGCAATTACGAATTCCGCACCTTCGCGCTCGTGCGCACCGTGGGCAGCGATTACCTGGTGACGCACGAGTTCGCGGACGAGGCGGACCGCGCGAAGTATGTTGCGGACAAGGAGTCCCGGAGCATGGTCACGCCTGCGGAGGGATTCCCGGATGCGCGGGCGACAGGAAAGCTCATCGCGCTTTCCACCTGCGATTACAACGAGTCTGACGGGCGTGCCGTGCTGTTTGGGAGCCTGGTGGATTCCACCGCTCCTGCGGTCGATGCGTCCGACGTGGTGGGAGACGCGGAAGGGTACGCGACGCCCGCGTCGTAGCGATACCGAAGGATCGCCCATCACGGGGGCTATCCCCGTGATGGGTTTTGGGGAATGGAGCCATGATGGCAAAGCATAGCGACCTGCCCGCATACGATTACGCGACCTTCCCGCGGGAGTTCGTGTTGTACCGGTGGTGGAAACCGCTCATTGTGGGATTATTGACGTTCGTGTTCATGATCGTGTTCCAGATGGGGGTAATCCTCGCGGCCGCCTTGGCGGCAAACGACCCGTCCATGCTGGATGGCGTGAGCACGAGCTATGACACCATGAACCCCTTCACCGGGCCGGGCGCGCTCGGGGAACTGGGCTCGGTTGCCGCCATGCTGCCCGCATTGGCGCTTGCCGTGCTCATCGTGCGGGACAGGCCTTTCTCGTCCTTGTCGTCATCGCGCGGCGGTTGGAATTGGAAGGCGTTCGCGAAGTGCATCGGCATTGCCATCCCCATCTACCTCATCGCGATGCCCATCGAAATCCTCGTTTTCCCCAGCGGGAGCGCGGATGGCATCGTGCGCTTCACGCTCATCGGCTTCATCGTGTGCACCATCATCACGCCGCTTCAGTGCGTTGCCGAAGAATACGTGTTCCGCGGGTTCATCTTGCAGACCGTGGGTTCGTGGACGAAGCTGCCCGCCGTGGGCATCGTGGTGGCCGCGATTGCCTTCGCCGCGGGGCATCCGTACAACACCATCGGCGTGGTGAGCATTCTCATTAATGGCCTCATCTGGGGATATGTCGTGTGGAAGACGAAGGGCCTCGAGGCTTCGAGCGCTATCCATATCGTGAACAACCTTGCGGGGTTCTACATCGCCGGCCTGGGAATCGAGTCGCTCACGAGCGAGGTCAATGTGGCATCGTTCGTCATCACCATAATCATCGATGTCGTCTACGCCGTGGCCGTTTTGCATCTGGGCAAGCGCAATGGGTGGTTCGAGCCGACCGCCGACGGTGCCGCGGCCTTCAACCAGAAGAAGCTCGAGAAGATGGCGCGGAAAAGCGGGCGCGCAGCCATCCCGACCGCCGACGTCCCCGTGGCGGAGCCCGTGAACCCGCAGCGCGATTCTGACCAAAGGGGGCAGTCCCCATTGGTTTAGCCGAAGGGGCGGTCTCCGTTGGCTGAATACACAACCCCTGGTGTATCGCGCTGCCGTCCCTCTGCATTTATTGCGGTTGGGGCGGTTTGTTGGGGGCCGCATGGCGTGATGGCGTAAAATACCCGTGAACTGAAACCAACGAGTTGGGAGCGAACATGACCGAACGCGTAACCTACAGCGCCGCAGATGATATGGATGCGCCCGAATTGCCCAGCTGGGTGAAGGAAGATGCGATGACCTATGCCCAGGCGGGCGTGGATATCGAAGAAGGCGCCCGCGCGGTGGATGCCATCAAGGGCATGGTCCACGAGACCTACCGCGACGAGGTCGTCGGCGACATCGGCGGCTTCGGCGGCCTGTTCAGCGCCGCGAAATTCAAGGACATGGAAGACCCCATCATGGTCTCCGGCACCGATGGCGTCGGCACGAAGCTCCAGCTCGCGCGTCTGTGCGACAAGCACGACACGGTGGGCATCGACCTCGTCGCCATGTGCGTGAACGACGTGCTGGCAACGGGTGCCGAGCCGCTGTTCTTCCTGGACTACGTGGCCGTGGGAAAGCTGAAGTCCGAAGCGATGGCGACCGTGGTGTCGGGCATCGCGGAAGGCTGCAAGCAGGCCGGCTGCGCCCTCATCGGCGGCGAGATGGCCGAGCATCCGGGTGTCATGGCCGATGACGACTATGACCTGTCCGGTTTCGCGGTGGCCGTGGTCGACCGGCCGAAGATGATCGGCCCCGACAACGTCCGCGAGGGCGACGTGCTGCTGGGTCTGGCTTCGAGCGGCATCCATTCCAACGGCTATTCCCTCGTGCGCAAGGTGTGCGTCGAGGGCAAGACCCACTACGAGCTGCGCCTCGCGCAGGATGTCCTGGGCGGCGAGAGCCTCGAGACAGCGCTGCTGCGTCCCACGCGCATCTACGTGAAGCCGGTGCTCGCGGCCATCGAGAACCATCGCCCGGCCGTGCATGCTCTCGCGCACATCACCGGCGGCGGCATCACCGAGAACCTCAACCGCGCCCTGCCGGATACGCTGGACGCCGTGGTCGAGCTGGGCTCGTGGACGATGCCCCCGGTCATCCCGTACGTGTGCCGTGCCGCGCGCCTTCCCGAATCCGAGGCGCTCAAGACCTTCAACTGCGGCCTGGGCATGATCCTGTGCGTCGACTCCGAGGCCGCCGACGCCGTGAAGGCGACGCTCGAAGAGGCCGGCGAGACCGTCTTCGAAGTCGGCCGCGTCGTGGCGGGCGAGGGCGTCGTGCGCTACGAGAACGAGGGCTCGCTGTTCGCGGGCGAGGAGGACTAAGCCGTGGGCAAGAACGCGAAGAAGGCCAAGGACGGCCGCGAGTCCTTGAAGATTGGCGTGCTCATCAGCGGTTCTGGCACGAACCTGCAGGCGATCATCGACGCGATCGATGCCGGCAAGGTGAACGCCCAGGTGGTGCTCGTGCTGTCGAGCAGGCCCGATGCCTATGGCCTGCAGCGCGCGGAAGCGGCGGGCATTCCCACGGTGGCGCTGAACCGTGATGTGTACGCGGATGCCCATGCCGCCAACCAGCGCATCGCCGACGAGATGAAGGCGGCCGGTGCGGAATACCTCGTGATGGCCGGCTATATGCGCATGGTGGGCGCCGAGGTGCTCGATGCGTACCCCGACCGCGTGGTGAACCTGCATCCGGCGTTGCTGCCGTCGTTCGTGGGCGCGCATGCCATCCAGGATGCATTCGAGGCGGGCGTGAAGGTGACGGGCGTCACCGTGCACTTCGCCAATGCGGAATACGACAAGGGTCCCATCATCGCCCAGAAGGCGGTGCCCGTGAAGGAAGGCGACACCATCGACGAACTCGAGGCGCGCATCCACAAGGCGGAGCACAAGCTGTATCCGAAGGTGGTGGGTTGGATCGCCGACGGGCGCGTGAGCCTGGACGAGAGCCGCCACGTGGTGGTGGCCGGCAAGTAAGACGGACTCGCGGGATGCCCGGACTCCGTTGGATTCCCGCCTCATCTGGGGCGGGAAGTCCTGGGAGTCCGGGCGTCTTATTGCGAAGGGGGATTCATGGAGCGCATATTGGTGAGCGCGTGCCTGCTGGGCATGCCGGTTCGCTATGATGGGGCCTCGCGCCCGTGCGCTGCGGTTCAGGCGCTGGCAGACCGCTATGAGCTCATTCCCGTGTGCCCGGAGTGCCTGGGCGAGCTGCCCATCCCCCGAACGCCGAGCGAGATCGACACGCGTTGCGCCGATTTGCGGGTGGTGACCGCCGCGGGCGAAGACCGCACCGAGGCGTTTCTTGCGGGTGCCCGCGCCAGCGTGGAGATTGCGCGGCGCGAAGGCTGCGCGCTTGCGGTGCTGAAGCAAAACAGCCCCTCGTGCGGGTGCGGCCGCATTTACGATGGGTCGTTCACGGGGACCCTGGTTCCCGGCGATGGCGTCACGACCAGGCTTCTTACATCAGCTGGGGTACGCGTTCTGGGCGAAAACGATGTGGAAACGCAGTTGACCAGGGAAAAGTAGCATGCGGCGCAGGTAATCGCGCTACGATGGGACAACTGTTCGATGAAGGAGGCAGTTCTGCGGAAAGAGACGACATCACGGGTTTTCGACATGCGCATGGGCTTTATCGCCGTTGTTTTTGCGCTTCTCGCCGTCTTCGCGTTGCATGCCGCGTTCTTCGCGCCGGCTGCCTGGGCCGATGATTTGTCGGATGTGCAGGCGGAGCTCGATTCGAAGGTCTCGGAACTCGAAGAACTCGCCGGGCGCGTCAACGATTCCGGCGAGGAGATCGCCGGGCTCGAGGATGAGATCAAGGGCCTGCTGGCCGATATCGAGAAGGGCCAAGCCCGCCATGCCAAGCTCAAGCAGAAGATCTCGTGGGTCTCGAAGGCCATCTACAAGAACGGCGACCAGCTGAACATCGTCTCCATCCTCACGAATGCGGAATCATTCTCGCAGGTGATGGAGCAGATGGAGATGCGCCAGAAGGTGCTTTCCGAATACGTGCGCCTGTCGGTTGAACAGCAGAAGGTGGCTTCGGAACTCGAGGTGTCGTATCAGACGGTCTCCAAGCAGAAGGACGAGCAGGCCAAGAAGCTCGCCGATTTGAAGGCGCAGCAGGCCGAGCTCGACCAGGCTGTCTCCGCGCTGCAGAGCCGTGCCGACGAGTTGAACGCCGCCCAGCAGGCTGCGCTCGCCGCCGCTGCCGAAGCGGAGCGCCAAGCTGCGGAAGCCGAGGCGGCTGCGGTCGTCGAACCGCAAGCGTCCGAGAAAGACGATTCCAAGAAGGCCCAGAAGGAAGAGAAGGCCCAAAAGGAAGAGAAGGCCGAACCGGAGCCCGAGCCCAAACCGGAGCCCGAACCAGAAGCCGCTTCGGGCGGCTGGCAAACGGGCGTCGCGAGCGCATATGGCGGATCGTCTGACGATTCCGTGGGCAACGACGCTCCCACGGCGACCGGTTCTATCGTCGACGACTACTCCATGGGCGTGGCCGTGCCCATCGCCTGGGGTCCCGAAAACTATTACGGCCGCAGCGTCGAGATTTCGTATGGCGGCGTGACCGTGGTGGCCACCGTCACCGACTGCGGCGGCATGGGCGGCGGCGCCCGCGCGCTCGACCTGCAGCCCGGCGTGTTCAAGGCATTCGGCGCCTCTACCTGCGATGACTGGGGTGTGCGCGAAGTTCAGTACCGCTTCCTATAACAGGAGCCGCCTCGGTTAGGGCACCCGGGTTTCGGGGGATCACCATTCCGCCGCCAACGTCAAGCATTTGCGTGGCAATTGGTGCATAATGGGTAAGTTAACCTTACCCGTTTGAAAGGTGCTCCCATGGCCAAGAGCTACGACCGCGTCACCGTCGTCGACCATCCCCTTATCCAGCATAAGATGTCTATCCTGCGCGACAAGGACACGCCCTGCGCGCAGTTCCGCCAACTGGTACGTGAGCTCGCTTTGCTCGAAGGCTACGAGGCGTCGCGTCATCTGCACCTGGAGCCCGTAGACGTGGAGACCCCCCTGATGACGGCTCACTGCCAGCGTTTGGCGGGCCGCGCGCCGGTAATCGTGCCCATCCTTCGCGCGGGCTTGGGCATGCTCGATGGCTTTCTCGAGCTCATCCCTCATGCCTGCGTGGGACACCTGGGCATGGAGCGTGACGAAACCACCCATGAACCCCGTGCCTATTACGCGAAAATGCCTTCTCATCTGGATGAGCGCCAGGTGGTCGTGGTTGACCCGATGTTTGCGACCGGTGGTTCGGCGATTGCGGCTATCCAGTATCTGCGCAAGCAGGGCGTGAAAGACCTCACGCTCATGGTGCTTGTCGCTGCGCCCGAGGGCATCGAGGCCGTTCTGGCCGCCGACCCAGACGTGCATATCTTCACCTGCGCCATCGATGATTGCCTGAACGAGAACGCCTACATCCTGCCCGGCCTGGGCGATGCCGGCGACCGCATCTTCGGGACGATCTAGCTCGATTGCACGCTTCGAACCGACTGCAGGGACACCCTCCCTATGTCATCCCGAGCGGAGCGCGAAGCGCGTAGTCGAGGGACCTCCTTCAGGTTGGGATCGATTCCAACCTGAAGGAGGTCCCTCGACTCGCTTCGCTCGCTCGGGATGACAAAGGGACGGCGACGTTAAGCCTGACCCCCCGTCACCGTCCCTTGTTGCGTTCGGCGCGGTGCTTGGCCTCTTCTTCGGCCACGATGGCTTCGATGGCCTGGTCAACGGCGCTGGGAATGCCGAAGAGCGTGCGGGTGGAGGAGATGCGCGGCTGCGCCTTCCCCGAACCTTCCGCGATGAGCACGTCGCGGATGCGCTCCCATTTCATTTCCTCTTTATCCATGCCCCGATTGTAATCTATCACGGGGACTGTCCCCGTGATAGGTTCGGTGGGCGTTGCGGACGGGTGAGTGTGGAGACACGATGCATCCCGGGGCGGATGCAACAGACGGAACTATAATGGCTTCTGGCAATCGACGGGTGGGACTGCTAATGCGCAGCCCGCCCTGCTTTTTGAAGACGGAAAGAGGAAGCGAACATGAGGAAATTCAAGACCGAGAGCAAGAAGCTCCTCGATTTGATGATCAACTCCATCTACACGAATCGCGAGATCTTCCTGCGCGAGCTCATCAGCAACGCGTCGGACGCGAACGACAAGATGTACTTCAAGGCGCTCACCGACGAGAACGTGCCCACGCTGGGGAAGAACGACCTGAAGATCCGCGTGGCCTTCGACAAGGAGGCGCGCACGATCACCATCTCCGACAACGGCATCGGCATGGACGCGGATGCCCTGGAGAAGAACCTGGGCACCATCGCGCATTCCGATTCGCTCGAGTTCAAGTCGGGCGAGGATGCGGCGGCCGAGGACGACATCGACATCATCGGCCAGTTCGGCGTGGGCTTCTATTCCGCCTTCATGGTGGCCAACCACGTGCGCGTGGTCTCGCGCGCGTTCGATGCCGACCAGGCTTATGCCTGGGAGTCCGACGGCGTTGAGGGCTACACCATCGAGCCGGCCGAAAAGGCCGAGCGCGGCACGGACGTCATCCTCACCGTGAAGGACAACACCGATGACGACAACTACGACGAGTACCTTTCGGAATACGGCCTGAAGGACCTCATCAAGCACTACAGCAACTACGTGCGCTATCCCATCGTGATGAACGTGACCAAGACGCGCGAGCTGCCCAAGCCCGAGGATGCCGGCGACGACTACAAACCCGAGTTCGAGGACTACAAGGAAGACGAGACCGTCAATTCCATGATTCCTATCTGGAAGCGCCGCAAGTC
>JAUNEQ010000245.1 GCA_030525445.1 Coriobacteriia bacterium
GGGACGCCGTCCGCGTTGTGCGGAGCGATGTTCCACGTGGTCGGGATGATGATCTGGTAACCGGTGATCTTGCCGTCCTTGACGTGCTCGGTGTGATAGAGCGCGCCACGCGGGGCCTCCCAGAAGCCAGTGCCCTCGCCGGTGATGGTCTCAGCGGCGCGGAAGTACTCGGAGTCGCCGCCCTTGACGGCTTCCATGAGCTCCTGGATCCATTCCTTCAGCAGGCCTGCGATGTACAGGGACTCGAGCTGACGGCCAGCGGTACGGCCGAGCGTGGACTGCAGGATGGCAATGTTGCCTTCCTGGCCGAGCGTCTTCAGCAGGCCATCGACCTGCTCCTTGAAGAACGGGACGCCACGCAGGTAAGCGGCGAGGATACGGCTGAACGGACCAGCCTCATGCGGCTTGCCGTCATACGCCGGGCCCTTCGACCAGGTGTAACGGTCGTTGATCTCCAGGGTCTTCTCGTCCTTGTAGTAACCGGTGTACTCGGGATGGGTGACGCCTTCGCGCGGGTTGAGGTTGAGCGTGGCCTCGCCCTCGTCCTGGTACCAGGAGTGGCCGATGTACTCGGTGATGAGGTCTTCGTTGACCTCGGAGAGCTTGAGGTTCTCGTCGATGACGCCGGAGGGCAGGTAACGATTCGCCATCTCGAAGGACGGGTCGTCGAAAACGCCCCAAGCCACGTAGCGGCCGCAGCCCTTGCCGAAGTCGAATGCCTTGCTGTAGTAAGGCACGAGGGCGAGGGTGTCGGGAATCATCGTGGTGGCAACCCAGTCGTAGATCTCGTTGGCGAGGCTCCACAGGTCGTCGAGCTTCTCCTCGGTGGGAACCCACATGGTGCCACCGACGGTGCTCGTCATGATGTGGGGCATCTTGCCGCCGATGAGACCGCAGATCTCGGAAGCCTTGGACTGCATCTTGAGGGCCTCGAGGTAATGGGCCGTGCAGATGAGGTCGAGCTCGGCGGGCAGGTTGTAGCCCAGACCGTCGGCGCCAGCCTTGTGGTCGCCGGCCTTGCCGCCTTCAGAGCCGAACCAGTTGCCGGAGAAGATGGACAGCTGGCCGTTCTGGGCGAACTTGGTGAGGCGGGCGGAGAGCTGCTTGAAGTCCGTGTAGGTGGACGTGCCGGCAGCTTCGGCGAGGCGCTGGGCCTCGACGGGATCGGCGTTCAGGGCGTTCAGCGGGTCGACATAGTCCAGGGCGCACAGGTTGTAGAACCACAGGATGTGACTGTGCAGGAACTGGCCGGCCTCGACGATGTTGCGGATGATACGCGCGTTGTTCGGAATGGTGATTCCGTAGGACTTCTCGCCAGCGAGGCACGCCGCGTGGGAGTGCGAAACCGGGCAAACGCCGCAGATACGCTGGACGATCATGGCCGCATCTTCAGGAGTGCGGTTCTCGACAACGAGCTCCATGCCGCGGAAGGCACCGCCGGAAACCCATGCATTAGTGACAACGCCGTCCTCGACTTCCATCTCGGCGCGGAGATGGCCCTCGATACGGGTAATCGGGTCGATGATAGAACGTGCCATATGCTATTCACCTGCCTTCTTCAGGATGGAGTCATCGTACACGCCGATGGACTCGTTCGGGTGCTTTGCATCCCACTCGCGCACTTCCTCGGTCTCGACGAAGCCGAAGCGGCCCTTGGCCTTCATGCCGAACGCATGAATCGCGACGACGGCAGCGACGGCGCCGATGGCGATCCAAGAGATCGTAGTGGGCTGGAACGGGACACCGCCGATGCGCAGGTCGCGATGACGCACGTAGAACGGGGTGTTGACCTCGACCCAGTTGTCGCCCGGATCCATCGGGTTAGCTTCGCAGCAGCCGATGCAGGGGGCGCCGGACTCGACGCACCAGGAGCGACGGTGGTTGTAGCGGACGATGCCGCAGTTGGCACGCGTTTGCGGGCCACGGCAGCCAACAGCGTAGAGGCAGTAGTTCTTGGCCTCTTCCTCGCTGCCGAACTGGTAGACGAACTCGCCGTTCTCGAAATGGCCACGACGCTCGCAGTTGTCGTGAATCGTCTCGTTGAAGATGACGGCGGGCTTGTTCTGCTCGTTGAGCTCGGGGAGCACCTGCATCATCACGACGTCAACGAGGATGGCGACGAGCCACTCCGGGTTCGGCGGGCAGCCGGGGACGTTGATGACGGGCACTTCGATGCCCAGCTCTTGCAGATACTTCTGGCAACCGACGGCATCGGAGCTGTTGGGCTCGGCGCCCATCCAGCCACCGTTGGTAGCGCAGGAGCCAAATGCGACGACGGCGTTCGCTTTCTCGGCAGTCTCCTTGAAGGAGTCGATGCCCGGTTCGCCGGCGATACGCAGCGCATGGCCATCCCAACGCTTGAGCAGTGCGCCTTCGTACACCAGAATGTAGTTGCCAGCCTCGATGGTCTGCTTACGCGCTTCTTCCATCGACCAGCCAGCAGCGGCCGAGAGGGTCTCGCAGTAATTCA
>JAUNEQ010000072.1 GCA_030525445.1 Coriobacteriia bacterium
TGAGGGAGAGACATTGCGGGTGCGATGACCGCATCGCTGAAGAGGAGGCGCAGATGGCATACACGATTGGCTTGGCGCAGAGCGGGTATCCCGAAGATGGCGACGTGCGGGCGCAGGCGCGTGCATATGCGCAGCGGGCGGCGGAAGCGGGCTGCCAGCTCGTGGTGTTCCCCGAGAACTTCATGTGGCCGCACAAGCTGTCGCTCGAGGAGCTCATTGCGCTAGCCGAGCCGGTTGACGGCCCGTTCGTGGAAGACGTTGCGGCGATCATGGCCGAGCATGGGCTGTGGGCGGTGTTCACGATGAACGAGCGGAACCCGGAAGGCGGGCTGCCGTTCAACACGGCCGTCGTTTCCGGGCCGGATGGCCAGGTGCATGCGAGTTATCGGAAATGCCATCTGTATGATGCGCTCGGCGTGCGCGAGTCCGACCGGCTGACGGCCGGCGCGCAGCTGCCCGAACCGGTGAAAACCCCGTTCTGCACCATTGGCCTGCAGATATGCTACGACTTGCGCTTCGCCGAGCCGGCGCGCGTGGCGGCGCTGGCGGGCTGCGACCTGCTCGTGTATCCGGCAGCGTGGCACGTGGGCCGCTGCAAGCCCGAGCAGTGGGAGACGCTGCTGCGTGCGCGCGCCATCGAAAACGAGCTCTTCGTGGCGGGAACGTGCCGGTCGGGGAAAGGTTTCGTCGGCCGCAGCCTGGTGGCCGACCCGATGGGCCGTGTGCTCGCCCAGGGCGAGGGCGGCACGAAGCCCGATGGCATCGAGTCCCTCGTGGTGTGCGAGGTGGACAACGAGGTCGTGGACCGCACGCGCGAGAACATGCCCATTCTGGGGCATCGCCGCCCGGAGCTGTACGGGCCGCTGGTTGCGGAAGTCGCGCACGTGAGCTCGCGACCGGCGGGCTTGGAGTAGGCGCGGTGCGTGCATGATCATCAACACCGGCGGCAGAACCGACACCGCCCAATACTTCAGCGAGTGGCTGCTACGCCGGTTCGAGGAAGGGTTCGTGCTGGTGCGCAACCCGATGTACCCGCACAAGGTGACGCGCTACGAGCTGGACCCAGCGGTGGTGGACGTGGTGGAGTTTTGCTCGAAGAACTACGCGCCGCTGCTGCCGCGGCTGCACGAGATCACGAGTCGGTTCAACACGCATTTCCAATACACGATCACCGCCTATGGGCGTGACATCGAGCCGGGCGTGCCGTCGTTGGAGCAATCGGTGGCGACCCTTTACGCGCTGGAGGAAATCGCTGGCGCCAAGCGCATCATCTGGCGATACGACCCGGTGCTGCTCACGCGTGACTACACAATCGCGCGGCATTTCCAGACCTTCGAATGGCTCGCAAGCCGCCTTTCCGGCCATGTCGACCGCTGCGTCTTCAGTTTCGTGGAAATGTACCGCAAGCTCGAGCGCAACATGCCCGAGCTCGAGGTGATGTCGCTTGATCAGATGGATGAGCTCGCCCGCGGCCTGGGCGCAATTGCCCAGCGGCATGGCCTGCGCTTGCAAACCTGCGCCACCGACCTTGACTATTCCGCATACGGCATTCACGGCAGCGGATGCGCGACGCTCGACATCTTCGGCGCCGCCAACGATATCGAATTCCGCAAGCTGAAACATCGCGGTATGCGGCGCCACTGCCGCTGTTTCGAGATGCGCGATATCGGCGCCTACGACACCTGTCCCAATGGATGCCGGTACTGTTATGCGAACCAGAGCCCAGAGCTTGCGCGGCGGAACTTCAAGCTGCACGACCCGGCGGCGCCGATGCTGCTGGGCGAACTCGGTCCAAACGACGAGCTGACGCACAGCACGCAGAAAAGCTTGCTCGTCCCCATGCAGCTGCAACTCGATTTATAGCGACGAGGCCATCGGGCACACTAGGCGCATGCATTACACCGGTCTCACATACCGCCCGCCGTACGAGGCGAACTCGCTCATCTTGCAGGTGACGTCTGGCTGCTCGCATTTATGCATGAGCCCCGACATTTCCCCGTCTATTTCAGGAGCGGGGCGAGTACTATAGCAATAGACACAAACTGTCGGTTGAAGTGGGGTGCGAGGATTATGAGGAAAGCCATTCGCTACATCGCGCTTTTGATGCTCATTGTGGGCTTGGTGCTCATCATTTACGGGTCGCTTGTGAATCAGGTGGCCCTGAACACGTTCCTGACCTTGCTGAACCACGGCGGATTCAAGGCGTTCCTCGGTGGCATCCTGTTGGTGATCGTCGCAATCGTGCTCTTGTTCATGAGCTTCTTCGTCCGCCGGGCCAAGCCCAAGCAGCAATCGTATCCAGCACAGCAACCCGTGCAGCAGCCTGTTCAGCAACCCCGGACCGAAATACCCCCGGTAGAAAAATAGCGTCTTCGCCGTCACCCCTCGTAAACGGGGAACAGAGCGTCGAAATGGGGCATCTTCAGCTTTTCGTTGAAGATGCCCTTGTCATCGGTGACATATGATGGTAATGTCCTGCGCTTGATGCGACTATCGCCGCGAACGGCGTGTTTTCGGCGGCGAACGGATGGTTGCATGCGATTATCCGCAACCACTTGCGACACGAAGGTGCGCAAGTCCGGCATGAAGAGGCAGGCAGGCATGGGAGACATCGAGCGGAAGGGCGCGGTCGTGACCGATACGGCTGGCGTTTTCGAATACGACCTTGCCGACGCCATTTATGCAGCGTGCCTTGCCGATTCCCTTCGTAGCGAATCGCCCTTCTATTTCATGGATGCCGAAGACGGCCATAGCTCCATGATGGCCCGGGTGGCCTAGCGATAGTCTCTGACCGCTTTTGTCTAAGCGTTTTCCCGCTGTGCGATCACGTCGAGCGTGATGCGCGTGGCGTCTTCGATGCAGCCATCGCACGAGCGCAAGACCTCGCCACCGGTGAGCCCCTTCAAGTCGCCGCAAAGCGTGGAGCCGTTCATCTCGCCAAACCGGCGGACTACTTGCTTGGCCAACTTGTAGGTGGATCCCTTCGTGCGCGGCTGCGCTTCCGGGCCGCCGCTGTTCAGCAGGCCGAGTACGGCAACGCCGCCCGAGATGGCGCCGCATGTCTGGCTGAAGTCGCCCATGCCGCCACCGAAACCCTCCATCAAGCGGAACGCCAGGTCCTCATCGAGCCCCGCGCGATCCGCGCACGCGCATGCAACGCATTGCGCGCAGTTGTATCCCGCTGCATGCAGTTCCTGGGAGCGGGCAACCGCCTCTTCCACGCTCTGTGCCATCATGTCTCCTTGCCTCGTTGTTCCTCGCTCCATTGTAGCTTCTCGAACGCACCAACGGGCGCACCCCATGCTTCGGCCAGAGGCAAGTGCGCCTAACCCTCTGTGAGTACACGATCTGTCCGGTGATACGAAGCTTGTGGAATCGGCCCCGCGCGGGGTTTGCGAACTCAAGATTGTGCGTGCGCCCATGCTACGCTTCACGCGAGCCGCACCCTGCTGCGGCGCGAAAGGGGATATATGTCGAAACGAACCCTTGCCATTCCCGCTGCCTTCATCGCCGTTTTCATGTGCTTGGCATTAGCATTTGCGGCGTGGACGCCGGATACTGCAGCAGCGGCGACCTCCAACGCCACGGTGAAGCTGGTGAAAACCGCGAACATCAAGAACACGGGAAGCCTCACCACCTACCCCGGGCAGAAGAGCAAGCTGAAGGTTAAGGTTACGGGAGCGGACGCCTCCGAGGTTGTTTGGAAGAGCACCAGCAAGAAGATCGCGACCGTAAGCGAAAAGGGCGTGGTGACGGCAAAACAGCCGGGTCGTTGCTACGTGAAAGTCACCGTGGGGTCGTCCACCAAGAAGCTCCTCGTCGCGGTCACGTCCCAGCAGGCCTATCAAGCCGTGCAGAACGCGTTCGTGGACAAGCAGACGAAGATCTCGTACAGCCAGGCGAAGCGCATGAAGAAGTACTACCGCGACTGCAGCGCATTCGTCTCGCGGTGCTATTGGGACAGCAAGCTGGGCCGCAGGATCTTCGCGATTGGCGGCGAAGACGCCAAGTCATGGGCCCTGCCCGCCGCCGATCAGGCGATGTGGCTGAACGAGCACGGGAAGCTCGTGTCGTGGAGGGCGTGCGATATCAAGAAGATTCGCCCGGGCGACACCCTCTATTTCGAAACCGACTATGCGGGCAAGGATTACAGCCAGTGGCGCTTCATCGACCATGCAGCCCTGTACGTGGGCAACGGCTACGTGATGGATACCGGCGGCAGTGGCGGCAAGGGCACCATCGGCTTCCGTTGGTGCAAGTTCTCGTCCAAGGACAAGAGCATCAAGTTCATCGGCCGCCCCTGCCCGTAAGGGATCGAAGGCAGGTAGTGGTTTGCGGGGGCGCCTTTTCGGGGCGCCCCTTTTGCATGGGAGCCGCGTTTTTCCTGGTAACATCCGTTATGGGGGGGCAAGCAGGCTGGAGGTGGCTGCATGAAGCTGAACGCGTGTGAGATGCTCGACCTGGCATATCGTCCGGTGGGTGTGTGGTTCCAGGATGGGAAGCCGGAAGGTGCCTTCGAGCCCGACCCGTCGAAGCGATCGTGTGTGGTGTCGCTTTTGCTGGCTGCGGCAAAAGGCCGCGAGGTGGCGGTGTGCGATGAGACGTGCTCCTGCCCGGGCGGGGCGGTTGGATTGGGTTTTGGGAACGCCTTCGCCCGACGCAAGGCTCCTACTCATTTCATGCTGGCCAACGGCGTGGACGAGCCGGATTTCCCGGAAGGCGGGAAGCTTCCGCCGCATATGGCGCACGGCGAACGGTTCTTCGATTGCGCCCAGACGTCGCTGCATTGGATGGATGATTTGCAGCTGGAAGATGCCGATTACCGCTATGTGGTGTTCCGCCCGCTCGATACGTGGGAAGGGGAGGATCCCCAGCTCGTATGGATGCTCGCGAACCCCGATCAGATGTCGGCGCTCGTGACCATGTGCAGTTACCGGAACGGCCGTGCGGTGAACGTTATCGCCCCGTTTGGCGCCGGCTGCCATTCGCTCGTGATGGCAAAGCAGCAGATGGCCGAAGAGGATCCGCTTGCGGTGATGGGCATGTTCGATGTTTCGCAGCGCCATCGTCTGCCCAAGGACCTGTTGTCGCTCACGTTCCCCTTTGCGATGTTCAAGCGGTTGGACGACGACATGCCATACGGTTGCCTGACCACGCATGCTTGGGAGCAAATCGCGCAGCGGTGAGCCCGGCTGGCCATCGGCCTGTCGCATCTTCCGTGGACGGATTCGCCTGGATGCAGGATAATCCATCCCAATCAACGCGAGAAAGGATGCACGATGGCCAAACCCGAGCCTTCCATGGACAAATGGCTTGCCGAAGCGAAGGCAAGCGAGAACGCGAGCAAATGCGGAATGTTCCTCACGCATAACGGGGTGGTGCGCGCCACCGCGAAAGCCCAGGTGCGCGAGGGCAAGGATATGCCCGCCGTGAAGCAGGTGGAATTCTCCTATGATGCCGCGGGGCTTGAGGCGGCCATCGCCGAGGCCCTCACCTGGGACGGCGTCTATTACGTGCGCGTGTGGCTGAACGAGGGCGCGCTCGAGGTGGGCGATTCCATCATGTACGTGCTCATTGGTGCAGACATCCGCCCGCGATGCGTGGATGCCCTGCAGCGGCTTGTCGGCCACATCAAGAACGACCTGGTGGTGGAAAAAGAAGTCTACGCACTCGGATAATAGACCGCTTTGCGGGACGTCCGGGGCGGCAAGCCACCGTCCCCGGGCGTCCCGCTGGGTATCCGGGCTCTTTGCCTTATGCGCGCAGGAACTCGTATTTCTTCACGCTGTAGAGCGGCACGAACGGCAGGAGGATGGGCACGGTGCGGCAGTACTCCTGGTATTCGGGGTCATCGCCGTAATTCTTGTCTTGGCGTAGTTCCAGCCGGCGGGCGCCGCTGAACATGATGAACACGATGAGCGCGAAGCCGATGAGGGCTGCCGCCCACTGCAGCGCGCCCTGGAAGGCGGAAAAGCCGGTGCACAGCACGCCGAACCAGAAGATCATCTCGCCCAGGTAGTTGGGGCAGCGCACGATGCGGAACAGGCCGGTGTCAACGAAGCGGTAGGGGTTGACGCGCTTTGCCGCGGTCTTCTGCAGGTCGGATGCGGTTTCCAGCGCGAGGCCGCAGCACATGATGACGAGGCCCACATACAGGAAGGCGTCGGCGGGCACGCCGTTGTTCAGGCGGAAGTACACGGGAATGGTTTGCAGCGTGTACAGCAGGCCGCAGCTGATCCAGATGGCGAGCTTCGGCCCGATGGGCATGGCGGCGCTGCGCTGCATTTCGGGGGAGAGCACCTTGCGGTAGCTCGCGCTTTTCAACTCGCGCACCAGCAGGTATCCCGAAAGGCGCAGGCCGTAAACCACGAACAGGACGAGCGCGAGCAGCTCGGCCGGCCCCAGTTGGTTCCAGAACCCGATGGCGAGCGTGACGCCGATGGCCGCGACCGAAAGCCCGTAACCCAGCGAGAAGAAATAGATGTACATGCGGAAGCCAACCGCGCAGAACAGCAAGCTCACCGCCAAGATGATGAAGTAGCTCATGCGTCTCCCTCGAAATTCCCGACGTCGATGTTTATGCCCCCATTAAAGCGCAGGTGAAAGCGTCGGGGCAAGGGTATTCGACCGCTTGTTGCCTATTTGATGCATGGGACGCCCGCGAACCGAAGGGGACGGTCCCCTTCGGTTCAAACTCCGGGATTAATCGTGCACGAGTTCCTTGGCGACCTTCATGAAGGCCTCGATGACGCTCCATTGGTACGAGCGTTCCTGGCATCCGAAGCGGATGCGGTAACGGGCAGTTTCGCCCAGGTGCAGCATGAGCAGCGAATTCAGCTGCTCTTCGGTGAGCGCCGCGCGCGCCAAGATGATCGGGCAGAAGCAGGCGCCCACGCCGCGGATGGCCAGCGCAAGCTGGGTTTCTGCGTTGCTGGACGACGCGACGATGTGCGGATGCGAGATGCCTTCGCGCTTCAGGACGTCGCGGGCGATCTGGCCGTCGAGGTCGTCCATGCCACCCAGGATGAGCGGGCAATCTTCAAGTGCCGAATAGTCGCCTTCCTCGAACTTGCGCGCCCGATCGTCGGCTTCGTCGCCGTAGATCGACGCGAACAGCTCGCGCGAAACGAGCAGCACGACTTCTTCGCGATAGAACTCATGAAGCGTGATGCCCGGCAGCAAATCCGAGAAGTTCGCGATGGCGAGGTCGACATCGCCATCGAGCAGCTTGCGGTGCAGCACGTCATTGGAGTCTTCGACGAGCTTCACCTGGATGAGCGGGTAGCGCTTCTGGAATTCCAGGATGACGTCGGGGAGGATGGTGCGCCCGCGCGTGTAAGCGATGCCGATGCGCAGGATGCCGCGCTGGTTCTGCGAGATGTCGGCGAACTCCTGCTGCATCTTGGTGCGTTCCTCGCGGAAGGTCACCGCGTAGCGCAGCAGCACTTCGCCGGCATAGGTGAGGTCGAGCGGGACATGGCGCACGATGAGCTGGCATCCTAGCTCGCGCTCCATCTTGGCGACGTTCGAGCTCAGCGACTGCTGCGTGATATGAAGCTTTTCGGCTGCGCGGGTGAAGTTGCGTTCACGGGCGAGTACTTCGAAGTATTCCAGCGATGTGAAGTTCATTACCTGTCCCCGATTACAGTTTTGGTTTGTAACAGCTACGAGTTGTAGCAACTATCGATAATAACAGTTTAACAATGGAATTCACGCGGGATAGGATACGCATATCGAAGGAGGCGGAACAATATGGAAATCATCGCATTCATCATCGCACTTGTCGCAATCTACGCCGTGAAGACGGTTGCTATCATGCGCAACCAGGACGCCGAAATCGCCAACAGCATGTCCTTCAGCTGGACGAAGCCGGGCGCGATGGAGAACGTGGCTGTTCCCGAGATGGTCGTCGAGACCCCGCACATCGCCGCTTCCGAGGCTTGGAGCCCGTCGCTCGCCGCGCAGCGCCTGCGCAGCAACCGCGTGGCCATCGCCCGCTAAATCGCGTATACAAGAATCCCCCGTCCCCGCCATACCGCAGGTATGGTGGGGTCGTTGTTTATGCACGGGAAAACCGCGCTCAGTGCATGGATTATGCAAATGGATTTGCTAGCATCGTCCCAGTTGGTAACCGCGTGAAGGAGCGACTATGGCGAACGGTGACGGCAAGCGCCACGTGCTTCCCGAGCGGCGAAGCACGCTGCTTATCTTGGGGGTTCCGCTCACGATCGTGGGCATTCCCATGCTCATCCTGCCAGGCCCCGGCCTTTTGGTGACGGGCGCCGGTCTGGCATGCCTGGGCAAAGCCGCCCTGAAAGGGAAGAAATAGCCACCGAGGGACGCCCGGTGGTTTGGCGGGACACCACCCCGGGTGGGACACTACCTACGGGGTGGTGTCCCACCGGGGGCGAGAGGCCAAAAAAGAAGGGCCCGGCAATCGAAGTGATTGCCGGGCCCTTGCATCGGTACGGGTTGCGACGCCTTACGCTTCGGGATAGAACGCCTTCACGTCGAAGCCGGTGCGATCGCTCAGCGCGGCGAGGGCTTCCTGGATGTCGTCCATCGTCGAGTCGTCAGTGGCCACATGGGTATCCATCACGATGTGGAACTTGTTGCCGTTGATCTGCTGGTCGATGGTGTCGATGGCGACGCCCAGGTCGGCCAGGGCCGTGGCGAGCACGCCGAGCACGCCCACCTGGTCGGGGCCGTCGGCCGTTACGGTGAAGGAGCCCACGTCGGTGGTGACTTCCTTCAGGCCGGCATGCAGCACGCCAACCTGCGACATGTCGAACGGCGTGGTCTGGTACACGTAGTAGTTCAGCCAGTTGCTGTAGAGCAGCTGCCCGTGCGCGTTCCAGGTCTTCTGCGGCTCGCGGTTGGGGTTGTCATCGGGATAGTAGTGCACGGGGAACGGCGCGGCATCGCCCATTTTCTGCAGGTCGCGCACGTATTCGTTGGCCAGCGTGTCGAAGTCGTATTCGGAATGGCCGAACACGAAGAAGTTGCGGTTGTCGTGGCTCTTCGCCAGGTATGCGCCCGCCTCGTCGGAGATCGCGATGTTCTCGACGCCGGGGTGACGCTCGATGTCCTGCACGTACACGCCGGTGTTGCGGGAATGCGGCGCCATGAACGTGGTGTCGAAGCCGCGCACGAGCGGGCTCGTGGACTTCACGAGCTTGTGCTCGAAGATGCCGGTGAGCTTGCGGCCCAGCGGGTGCTTGTTGATGCCGAAGTGGTAGTACAGAGCTGCCTGCGCGCCCCAGCAGATGTTGAAGCAGGAATGCACGTGGGTCTTCGTCCACTCGAAGATCTCGCAGAGTTCGGGCCAGTAGTCAACTTCCTCGAACGGCAGCATCTCGACGGGTGCACCAGTGACGATCATGCCGTCGAAGTGCTCCTCGCGCACGTCATCGAAGGTGGTGTAGAAGGCCTCGAGGTGCGCGGCCGGCGTGTTGCGGGAGGCGTGGCTCGCCATGTGCATGAGCTTGACCTCGATCTGCAGCGGCGTATTCGAGAGCTTGCGCAGAATCTGGGTCTCGGTGGCGATCTTCGTGGGCATGAGGTT
>JAUNEQ010000246.1 GCA_030525445.1 Coriobacteriia bacterium
CCAGATCATGCCGTGGAACTTCCCGCTGTTCCTCATCGGCCGCAAGGTCGCCCCGGCCCTCATCGCCGGCTGCACCGTCGTGTTGAAGGCATCCTCCGACTGCCCGAACGGAGCATATGAGTTCGCCAAGATGGTCGACGAGTCCAGCCTGCCCAAGGGCGTCATCAACGTCATCACCGGCTCCGGCGCCCTCACCGGCAACGCCATGGCCAGCAACCCGAAGGTCGGCATCGTCACCCTCACCGGCTCCACCCCGGCCGGCAAGAAGGTCATGGAAGCCGCATCCAAGAACGTCACCAAGGTTTCCCTCGAGCTCGGCGGCAAGGCCCCGGTCATCGTCATGAACGACTGCGACCTCGATGCCACCATCGAGTGGGTGTACAACTCCCGCATCATCAACACGGGCCAGGCCTGCAACTGCGCCGAGCGCGTGTACGTCCAGGAAGGCATCTACGACGAGTTCGTGAAGAAAATGGTCGCCCGCATGGAGAAGACCACCTTCGGCCCCGGCCTGGGCGGTGCGTTCGACATGGGCCCGATGGTGAACAAGGGCCAGCAGCAGCACGTCGACGAGCTCGTGCAGTCCGCCATCGCGGAGGGCGCGACCATCGAGTGCGGCGGCAAGCCGGCCACCGTGGACGGCAAGGGTTACTACTATGAGCCCACCGTCATCACCGGCGTCACCCACAACAGCCGCATCATGAAGGAAGAGATCTTCGGCCCGGTGCTGCCCATCACGAGCTTCAAGACCCTCGACGAGGCCATCGAGCTCGCGAACGACTGCGAGTATGGCCTGACCAGCTCCATCTACACCACCGACTACGACACCGTGATGCGCGCCATGAACGAGATCAAGTTCGGCGAGACCTACGTGAACCGCGAGCACTTCGAGGCCTTCCAGGGCTTCCATCAGGGCGTCCGCGGCTCCGGCATCGGCGGCGAGGACGGCGAGCGCGGCCTCGAAGAGTACCTCGAGACCCACATCTGCTACATCGACTACGACCTCAAGCGCAACAAGGCGTAACCGCACGGCAGACAACCGCACCTACCGGAGGGATCCCACGGGGTCCCTCCCCTTTCTCCCGCCCTGGATGAGACAGAACGCCCCGCAGCATATGGGACAGGATGGCCCGCAGCAAATGAGACGCCTTTGAGCTGTTAGCGAAACAGCAACTGCTCCGTGGGTGTCTCATTTGCTGCGGGCCATCCTTTCCCATATGCTGCGGGGCATTCTGTCGCATCTCACGCTGCTCGTTGTTAAATCCTGAAGGAAACCCTTCCCATATCGCGCGCGACCTTTACAATACCCCCAGGTGAAACCATGAGGAAGGAAGGGCATGGAAAGCGTCGTCGTCGCATTGAACGCGGTCATCCCGTTCCTCGTGTACATGGGTGTCGGCGGCATCGCGAGCAAGCTCGGCTGGGCAAACGACGAGCTCTGGCGCAAGGTCAACGGGCTCATCTTCAAGACGCTCTTCCCGTTCATGATGTTCAGCTGCATCTACCGCGTGGAAGACAGCGTCGCGGTGAACTGGCTCTACATCGGCGTGGCGCTCGCATCGGCGCTCATCCTCGTCGGTGCGCTCATGGTGATCGTGCCGCGGCTCGTTCCAGGCAACGCCCAGCGCGGCGTCATCGTCCAGGCCATCTACCGCACCAACATGGTGTTCTTCGCCCTGCCGCTTGCCGAAAGCGTCTTCGGCGACCAGGCGCTCCTCGCCACCGCAACCCTCATCGCCTTCATCGTGCCCACCTACAACACGCTTGCCGTCGTTGTCTTGGAATACTTCCGCGGCGGTGCGGCGAGCCCGAAAGCCCTCGCCATATCGCTGTTGAAAAACCCGCTTATCCAGGGCTTTCTCGTGGGATTCCTCTTCCACTTCGCCGGCTGGCAATTGCCCGGCCCCATCGAGGCGCCCGTGCTCACGCTCGCGAACATCTCCATCCCCATGGCGCTCGTCGTGCTGGGCGGGACGCTCCATTTCTCGGAAGCGCTGAAAAACCTGCGCTACCTCGTGCCCGTCATCACCGTGAAGATGGTCATCCTGCCCCTGGTCATGCTGCTCATCACGCTCGTGCTGCCGCTTTCCGCGCCGGAGCGCTTCATGCTCGTGATGATGTTCGCCGCGCCCATCGCATCCGCATCGTACGTGATGTCCGAAAACATGGGCGGCGACGGCCCCCTCGCCGGTCAGCTCGTAGCGTTCAGCAGCGCAATCTCCGTGGTCACGCTCTTCCTCTGGATCTTCTTCATGGGCTCGCTCGGCCTGCTCTAGCTGGGACGCCCAGGTTCC
Organism: Coriobacteriia bacterium; assembly: GCA_030525445.1. Lineage (GTDB taxonomy): Bacteria > Actinomycetota > Coriobacteriia > Coriobacteriales > Eggerthellaceae > UMGS1519. The sequence continues at coordinate 2,295 of JAUNEQ010000246.1, forward strand.
GGAGTGGGACAAACGGGCCCGCAGCAAATGGGACAAGCCCGGGGGGCGGCCGGTTTTTGAAAAACCTCCCCCCCCCCCCTGTGGCAGATTCTGGGGGGGGGGGTGTGCCCCACGGCCCCC
>JAUNEQ010000073.1 GCA_030525445.1 Coriobacteriia bacterium
TCCGGGCATTTGTCACCCAACCTGCGTGAGGTCCCTCGACTGCGCGCCTTCGGCGTTCCGCTCGGGAGACAATGTGGGGGACGCTTCATGGCATCGCTCGGGATGGCGCTGATGCAAAGGGGCGGGGCGGCGAACCACCGGTTTGGCGTCCCACCCCCTTTGTCATCCCGAGCGAGCGAAGCGAGCCGAGGGACCTCACGCAAGCACCGGTTGGCCCCAATCGTGACCCTGGTTGACAAGGGCTCCGGGCATTTGTCACCCAACCTGCGTGAGGTCCCTCGACTGCGCGCCTTCGGCGCTCCGCTCGGGAGACAATGTGGGGGGACGCTTCATGGCATCGCTCGGGATGACGCTGATACAAAGGGGCGGGGCGGCAAACCACCGTTCCCGGACGTTCCGCGTGGTGTAAATCCTCCGGAGCCGGGGTGTGCCCATAACTTCGCGGCAGCGTTGCTCGTGGATGCTGTGCCATAATGGGGTGGTTGCAAACACGTCGAAAGGGCTGTGATGATTCCACGGTATACGCGTCCCGAGATGGGGCATATCTGGTCCAACGAGAACAAGTTCTCCATCTGGAAGGAAATCGAGATTCTGGCATGTGAGGCGCAGGCCGAACTTGGCCAGGCGGGCATCACGAAGGAAGACGCTGCGTGGATCCGCGCACATGCCGACTTCACGGTCGCGCGCATCGACGAGATCGAAGCCGTTACCAACCACGATGTCATCGCATTCCTCACGTGTATGGCCGAATACATCGACGCCGACATCCCCGAAGGCGAGGAGAAGCCGAGCCGTTGGGTCCATTACGGCATGACCTCATCCGACCTGGGCGACACCGCCCTGTGCTATCAGATTACGCAGGCCATCGACATCATCCTGGCCGACGTGAAGGAGCTTGGCGAGATTTGCAAGCGCCGCGCCTTCGAGTTCCAAGAGACGCTGTGCGTGGGCCGCACGCATGGCATCCATGCCGAGCCGATGACCTTCGGCATGAAGTTCGGCATGTGGGCGCAGGCCCTGAAGCGTACGCAGATTCGCTTGCAGCAGGCGCGCGAGGCCATTGCCGTGGGCGCGATTTCCGGTGCCGTGGGAACATATTCCAGCATCGAGCCGTATGTCGAAGAGTACGTGTGCGAGAAGCTGGGCCTCACGCCCGACCCGCTGTCGACGCAGGTCATCAACCGCGACCGTCACGCCCAGGTGTTCAGCGCGCTGGCCGTTGCCGCAAGCACGCTCGAGCAGATTGCCCTGCAGGTGCGCCTGATGCAGGAAAGCGACGTCATCGAGGCCGAGGAACCGTTCAAGAAGGGGCAGAAGGGCAGCTCCGCCATGCCGCATAAGCGTAACCCCATCACCGCCGAGCGCGTGTGTGGTCTGGCCCGCACCATCAAGGCGAACGCTCAGGTTGGCTACGACGACGTGGCGCTGTGGTTCGAGCGCGACATCAGCCACTCCGGTGCCGAGCGCGTCGCGCTGGCCGATAGCTTTATCGCCCTCGACTACATCTTCGGCCGCATGATCTGGATTCTCGACGGCTTGCAGACGTATCCCGAGGCCATGCTTGCTAACCTGAACAAGACCCGCGGTCTCATCTTCAGCTCGAAGGTGCTGCTTGCCCTGGTGCAGACTGGCATTACCCGCGAGGACGCGTACGTTATCGTGCAGCGCAACGCCATGGCCACCTGGCATGACGTGCAGCAGGCCAAGCCCGGCCCGACGTACCGTGAGCGCCTCGAAGCCGACCCCGAGTGCACGCTCACCGAAGCCGAACTCGATGCTATCTTCGATCCGTGGGCGTTCCTCACCCGCAAGGACACCGTGTTCAAGCGCCTCGAGAGCCTGGAGTTCTAATTCGGTTTGGGACGCTCCGGAGCCGGAGCGTCCCACGATGTTTGACGATTCCAGTGATTATCTTTTGAGGCTCTCAAGCCGATGCTTGAGGTGCTCGTAGTGGGCTCGTTCCTCAGGGGTCCATTCTCCGAACAGGCGCTCCCGGAGCACGGCAGAAGCCGTCGTGTCATCGGCGGGGTAGAGGCATTCTTCAGAACGGGTATACAGGTACACCTGATCGAACAGCTCGCTTTCCTCGAGCGTTGACAGGTTGTCGACGATGTCGTTCACAATCTTTGCGTGGTGAGCTGGGTCGGTGGCGCGGGGCGTTGTGCCCGCAAGGCGCATTTCTTCATAGCGAATTTGGCAGCTGATGAGGGAGATTTCGGGCTTCACGGCCATAAGGGCGAGCGAGACCTCGTATCCCCGCTCGCGCAGCAACGTTGCCGTGCGCAGGGGAACTTCGCTCGTGCGCAGCGTGCCCTCGATGATGAGGTTGTACCCGAGCTTCGAGAGCTTGTCGATGAGGCTTTCGGTCATCTTGCCCGACCACGGGGCGGTGTGCGTGACCCAATCGTCGCCATGCTTGGCTTTCAGCAACTCGAAGCGTGGATGCAATTTGCGGAATTCATCACCGTTGATAATCACCGGTTTTGGGAGGATCTCTTTCGATATTGCTTTCTGAAGAAGCGTTTTGCCTGCGCCGCTTTGACCGCCGAGAAGTACCGCATATGGAGATGCGCTTACGGTATAGCAACATGCAATTTCGTAAAGCTGGATATCTATTTGCGCGCCAAGTTCATCTGGGGTGAAGGAAGAGAGTTTGTCCATATTCAAGCGACCCCCCTTGCGTCGATAAGCTCGGCGACATATTGCTGCGTGTACTTGAGGTATCCGGCAATCTGATCGAGCTTCGAAGGGTCGCGGTGCTCGACGCTGATGATGTCGGCCTTGACCGCAAAGAGCTGCTTCAGAAGTATTGCGAGGGGTTCCGACGTGTCGTCCGCCTCGATACCCTCACGCACCATGTAGCGAAGGATTTCAGCCACGATATCTGCCGCTTGCTCGTTGAGCACTTCCTGCCGCAGCGTGAAGTCGTAAATCTCGTTCATCTTCATGCCGGCTTCTTCGGCTTCCTCTTCGGGGTCGAGGCTGATGAACGCGTAGACGTATTCTTCCGCGTGAGCCCTCTGGCGTGCGGAAAGCGCATCGCCATCCCGCATGATGCATCCCGCCATGAAACGAGGATCGTTAGCCGCGAGAATCAGGTTTGCATTGGCCTTGGTAGGCTTCGCGCCCTTCTCATATCGGACGATGGTTGCCTCGCCAATGCCCAGCAGCAAGGCAAACGTGCGTTGCGACATGCCGTACTTCTCGCGCGTCGCCTTCACGAACTCTGCGTTGACCTCTGTCCTCATGAGAATAACCTGCTTTCAAATGATAGCTCATACTGTCATATGTAAGCAGAATACACTCAATAGATAGGATAATCAACTATCAAATGATAACCACAGAGTCATTTCGCCAGAGAGAGGGGGCCTACCAGTCCTCTTCCTCGTCCCAGCTCTCTTCGCCTTCATCGTCCGAGCTCACGTTGCCGGCGTTTTCCTTCGTGGTGTACACACGCACGAGGCAGAGCTTGTCGTCTTCGGTCACGTCTTCGTTGTCCTGCACGGCGGCGGTGCGGTCGATGTTCGTGAAGATGACGACGGTTCCGTTCGAACCCTGCGAGGCGAGGCAATCGCCGTAGGTTTCGGCGTTGTTGTCGGTGGGGAAGATGGTATAGCGCTTGCTCTGCAGGTCGATGCCAACCACGGCAGAGGTGGACTTCACCATGAACCAACCGTCGCACCAGGCCGGCGGCATGCTCGGCGTGCGGGTGAAATGGAACCAGCTGCGACCCGAATAGGCGCCGCCATCGGGTTTCGTCTGCGGGGTGTAGGTGCCCAGGTTCGCGATGCCGTCGCCGTAGTTGTAGATGCTCTCGAACGAGAATGCGAAACCGGACGGTCCGTAGCACGCTTCCATGGGGATCATGCGCGAGGGGAAGATGAGCGAATCCAGCACGGCGCCGCTTGAATCGAGCACGAGCATCTGACGATGCGATTGCGCCTCTTCGTGGCGGCGGGTGATGACGACGCCCTGCTCATCGTTGGCGGGCGAGAGCGCGGTGATGCAGCGCCCCGGCACGGTGTAGATGGTCTTCACGTCCTTCGGCTTCGAGAACGCGACCATGCGCACCTGGGTTTCCCCCTCGTCGGGGTTCTCGGCGTCTTCCGGCGGGGTCACGGGCACCACTTGCCAGAAGGCGTTTTTGCCGATAGCGGCCAACGTGGGCATCTCGGTGCTCGCGTCGCCCTCGTCCACCAGGTGGTGCTCCTGCAGCTCCATCATGGAAATCGTGGAAACATACACGCGCCAAGCGCCGGTGAGGATGTTGGATTCCGCCCAAATGGCGCCATCATCGCTCGCGCGGATGTCGTAAATCTCGAACCCCTCTTTTGCGCCGTCGGCCTTGGACAGCACGACGGATTCGTACCCGCTCGTGATGTTCAGGATGGATGCCTTCACCAGGGGGCTTGCCTTTTCGGTGGGGCGCAGGCACGCGGCGACGAGGTCGTTGCCGGCCCACACGAGCGAGCCGTAGGGCAGCTTGTACTCGCCGATGAGCGTCATCACGTCGTCGGTGGGAACTTCCGCGCAGTCTTCGAGCGTGAACACGTCCGATTCCGCGACCGCGAGCGATTCGATCTCGTTGGCGGTGCTGGTCGCGCTTCCCACAGCGGCAGCGGTGCCGCCAATCGCGGCGATGCCGGCGATGCCCGCGGCGCCATACAGCAGCTGCCTGCGCGTGAGCAGGATCTCGCTGTTGCCGGTGGGGATGTGCATGCCCTCGTCGTCGAAGCCGAACTTGCGGTCGTCGCGGACGTAGCTGCCGCCGACGGTGCCGATGCTGCCGACGGTTTTGCCGGACCTGACCTTGCCGGCGGCGGTCGACGGCCGTCTGCGGTAATTGCGGCGGGGCTCGTTGTTTTGCTCGGGCATGGTGTGCTTCCTCCCATTCACCCGGCAATCCATAGAACAGCCATTGGCGCTTACGATGCGGGGTTCACTTTTGCACGGATATTGTGCCATTCGGCCTGATTCGATGGGGCGTTCCATGCAATTGCTATAATAACCCCAAACATCAAAAGGCGGCTTCCGGCTCCCGCAAGGTCGAGCAAGGAGGCAGCCTGAACAGGAAAAACACGACCCGTTACAGGGAGATGGAGGAGAAACGACATGCCTAACGATACCCGCCGCATACTCCTGGTCGAAGACGAAAAAGCCATCCGCGACGCCGTCGCGGCCTATCTGGAGCGCGAGAACTACTGGGTGAGCGCCGTCGGTGACGGCCAGGAAGCCCTGGAAGAGTTCAGCAAGCATCATTTTGACCTGGTCATTCTTGACCTCATGCTTCCCCACGTGCCGGGCGAGCGCGTGTGCCGCGCCATCCGCGACAACTCGGATGTGCCCATCATCATGCTCACCGCCAAGGGCGAAGTGGAAGACCGCATCATCGGCCTCGAGCTGGGCGCCGACGACTACCTGGTGAAGCCGTTCAGCCCGCGCGAGCTCGTGGCCCGCGTGCGCGCCTTGCTGCGCCGCGTCCATGCCGACAGCGAGCCGCAGCGCGAGGTGCTCGAGTTCGGCGAGCTCACCATCGACGTGTCCGGCCACAAGGTCATGGTTTCCGGCAAGGAAGTCGACCTCACCGCCAGCGAGTTCAAGCTGCTCACCACGCTGTCCCGTTACCCGGGCCGCGTCTATTCGCGCATGGAGCTCGTCGAAAAGGTGCTCGGCTACGACTTCGAAGGCTACGAGCGCACCATCGACAGCCACGTGAAGAATCTGCGTGCGAAGATTGGCGACAACCCGCGTAACCCCAAGTGGCTGCACACCGTGCACGGCGTGGGCTACCGCTTCGAGGATCCCTCGAAGAACCCGCAGCAGTAAGCAGCAGGAGCGGGGAAGGTGCCCAATACGGAGCCTGCCCAGGCAGTAGACCAAGACCGGAAGCAGGAACGGCCAAAGCGCCGGGTGAATTCCGGCGCTCCCTGGAAGCGATTCAGCTATACGACGCGCGTCACCATCTCGTTCGCGCTCATTTCGCTCATGACCATCATCGTGGCCTTTGGCGTGCTGTCCTTCGTGTGGGAGGGCCACTTCCAAGAATACACGCGCGACAACATGGAGCGCACGGCCGATTCCACGGCGCATGCCATCGCGGAAAACTACATGGACGCGAAAAGCTGGTCGCCCGATGTGCTGGCACCTGCGGCCACGACCGCGGGCCTCAACCGCAACGTGGGCATCCAGGTGGTCGATGCTAACGGCACCGTCCGCTACGACAACTACCCCGACCGGGGCAAACGCTCATCGCTTGCGCCCACGAACAAGAGCCGCATGGTTTCGTCGCCCATCATCGTAGATGACGAGGAAATCGGTTCGGTGAACGTGTGGGTGTACGGCAGCGACACGATGCTCACCCAAGCCGACCGCGAGTACCGCGACGGTTCGTATCGCGCGATGCTCGTGGCCATGGCCCTCGCGATGCTCATCTCCATCGCGCTCGGCATGCTGTTCGCCCGCTCGCTCGTGAACCCCATCAACCGCATGACGCGCACCGCCAAGGCCATCAAGGAAGGCGACCTCACCGCGCGCACCGGCCTCACTGGCGAGGATGAGGTGTCGCACCTGGGCGAGACCTTCGACGCCATGGCCGAGGCCATCGAGAAGGACCGCATGATGGAGCGGCGTCTCACCACCGACGTGGCGCACGAGCTGCGCACGCCCCTCATGGCCATCCAGGCCACGATCGAGGCCATCGTCGACGGCGTGTTCGAGCCCGACGAGGAACGCCTGGGCACCATCGATGCCGAAGTCCAGCGCCTGTCGCGCCTGGTGGACGCGCTGCTGAAGCTTTCGCGCCTGGAGAACCGCAAGATTCCCATGAACAAGAAACGCCTCAACCTGGGCGAGCTGCTCACCGACATCATCGGCACGCACGAGGCGTATGTGCGCGAATCGGGACTCGACCTCATCTTCGAGGCCGAGCCGAACGTCGAGGTCTTCGGCGATGCCGACATGCTGCGCCAGGCGACCGCGAACCTCATCTCGAATGCGGTTCGCTACACGCCCGAGGGCAGCATCACCGTGCGCGTGGCGCGTGGCGACACGATGGCGAGCATCTCGGTCGCCGACACGGGCATCGGCCTGTCGCCCGAGGAATGCAAGATGGTGTTCAGCCGCTTCTGGCGTGGCGATGCCGGGCGCAACCGCGCGCAAGGCGGCCTGGGCATTGGATTGTCCGTTGTGAAGGAAATCGTCGACCGTCATAATGGATGGGTTCGCGTCGAGGGCGAGAAGGGCGTGGGTGCGACGTTCACCATCTTCCTGCCGCTCTACGACGAGAACCGCGAGAAGAACAAGAAGCAAGACCGCGGCAACGCCCGCCGCGATTCCAACAAGGCGAAATAGGAAGGATGGCGATTTAGCATGCCCAATCCCATTACCATCGAAGCCACGAGCCGCGGCAAGGTCCGCGATATGTACGATCTGGGCGACCGCCTGCTGGTGGTGGCCACCGACCGCATCTCGGCATTCGACTACGTGCTGCCCGATGAGATTCCGGAAAAGGGCCGCGTGCTGAACCAGCTGTCCGTGTTCTGGTTCGACCTTCTGGCCGACACGATCGAGAACCACCTCATCAGCACCGATGTGGCCGACCTGCCCGAGCAGTTCAAGCCCTGGGAAGAGTGGCTGGACGGCCGCTTCATGCTTGTGCGTCGCGCGAACATGTTCCCCGTGGAATGCATCGTGCGCGGTTACCTCACCGGTTCGGGCCTGAAGTCCTACCAGAAGACCGGCGAGGTCTGCGGCATCAAGCTGCCCGAGGGCCTCGTGAACTCCTCGAAGATCCCCGAGACCATCTTCACCCCGTCCACGAAGGCCGAGCTGGGCGAGCATGACGAGAACATCAGCTTCGAGCAGATGGTGGAGCTCGTGGGCGACGAAGCCGCCCAGGACCTGAAGGACCTCACGCTGAAGATCTACGGCAAGGCTGCCGACCACGCCGCTGAGCATGGCATCATCATCGCCGACACCAAGCTCGAGTTCGGCACCGTCGACGGCCGCATCATCCTGGCCGACGAGGTTCTCACCCCCGACTCCTCGCGCTTCTGGCCGGCCGACACCTACGAGGTGGGCAAGGAGCAGCCGAGCTTCGACAAGCAGTATGTGCGCAACTGGCTCAACGCGAATTGGGACCGCACGGGCAACCCGCCGCACATGCCGGAAGAGGTCATCGCGCAGACCACCCAGAAGTACATCACGGCCTACGAGATGATTACCGGCAAGAAGTGGTAAAATCCCCATTTCGCAGTGCAAAAGTTGAAAGTAGGAATCTGAATGTCGCGACGTAACCCCCTGAACGACCGCTACATCATGGAAAAGGACAAGCAGGGCGTATCCCGCAAGTCCGTTTCCAATGCAAAGCCCAAGACCAAGGCCGGCGAGAGCACGATTGGCGTTGAGGACACGGGCAAGAAAAAGAAGAGCAGCCTGTTCAGCCGTGAGAGCCGTGCCGATCGCAAGGCGGCCGAGGAAGAGGAAATGAAGACGCTGGGCCCGCGCGCCCGCGAGAAGAAGCTGCGTTCTGAGTACAACCGCTGGGACGTGTGGCGTCGTCGTTGCGTCATCATCTCGTTCATCCTGATGTTCGTGGCTCTGGCCTATCCGTTCAGCGTGTACGAGCAGAACCAGACGACCCAGACCATCAGCATGGTGCTGTGGGCGCTTCCGTTCATCGCGATCGCCATCGGCATTTATATTTCGTATGCCAAGCAGCGTCCCATCGGCCGCACCCTGGGCATGAAATATGGCCGTGACGCCCGCGAGGAAGAGCGCGAGGACGTGAAGAAGAAGCGCGAGAAGCAGCGTCGCGATTACAACATGAAAGAGCAGAAGGTGTACGCGCGCGTCGAGGAGAAGGAAAAGCGCCAGCAGGAGCGCGAAGAACGACGCAAAGCGAACCGAGCTGCCGAAGAGGCCCGCAAGGAGCAGTTCAAGTCTGCCGGCCAGGCGAAGAACAAGAAATAGCAACACGGGGCGGCCTTCGGGCCGCCTCCTTTTTGAGCCATAGGGGCGGCTCCCCTATGGTTCATGGGGCGAGGAAGGGATGCACATGCGGTTTGTATCGTGGAACACGAACGGCTTGCGAGCTGCGGTGAAGAAGGGTTTCGAGGAATCGTTCGCGCATCTGAATGCCGACATCTTCGCAATCCAGGAGACCAAGCTCCAGGAAGGGCAGATCGACCTGGCGTTCCCCGGGTATCACAGCTATTGGAGCTACGCCCAGAAGAAGGGCTATTCGGGCACGGCCGTGTATACGCGCGAAGAGCCGCTGCGTGTGATTCACGAGCTGGGCATTCCGCATCTCGACGACGAGGGCCGCATCTGCGCGCTCGAGTTCCCGGCGTTCTGGTTCGTGGATGTGTACACGCCGAATGCGCAGCCGGGCCTGGCGCGCATCGACCACCGCATGGAATGGGACG
>JAUNEQ010000247.1 GCA_030525445.1 Coriobacteriia bacterium
CAAAAATCCGGGGCCGGGGCGTCCCATATGCTGCGGGCCCTTCTGTCCCACCGGAGGATCGCAAAACAAGCTTGATAACCTCCGCGCCGGTAGGACAGCAAACCACCGGGTGTCCTGGGCATCCACCTGTCCACGTTGGCCGCTGATGGGGCGTCCCTCTTCGTTGCCATATCGGGCGGATATAATGGCGAAAAGCAATTTCTGGCGAGGAGGGGCATATATGTCAAGGCGAGAAGGTTCCAACATCGATCACATCCGTGCGACGATCACGAAGAAGCTGCTGGAATTCACCTCGAAGACCCTTGAATACCTCAGCGAAGAGGGCGGCCTCACCTTCAAGAGCGCGCAGGCCATCTGCGAGATGCTGCTTCCGGGTATCAATGGCGTGGCTGTCGCCATCACCGACACCACGACCATCCTGGGTTATGCGGGCGCGTCCGAGGACGGCAATCCGAGCGGGCGCGCTATCCGCACGCAGGCCACGCGCGACACGGTGGCCGACGGCCAGAAGCGCATCATGCTCACCGCCGAGGACATCGGCTTCAAGGGCAACGTGGAGGAAATCCAAGCCGCCATCATCGTGCCGCTGAAAGTGTCGAAGCAGGTCGTGGGCACGTTGAAGTTCTACTATGCCAACCCCGAGTCCATCGACGAAGCCCAGCAGTACATCGCCGAAGGTTTCGGCAAACTCATCTCCACCCAGCTTGCCGCCGCTGCGCTGGAAGAGCAGCGCCGCCTCACCACGAGCTACGAGCTGAAGGCCCTGCAGGCGCAGATCAATCCGCACTTCCTGTTCAACACGCTCAACACCATTTCGGCGTTCATCCGCATGGACCCCAAGAAGGCGCGCGAACTGCTGCGCGAGTTCGCCGTGTTCTACCGCAAGACCCTCGAGAACGCCGACGACCTCATCGAGCTTTCCCGTGAGCTCGAGCAGACCGAGCGCTACTTCATGTTCGAGCTGGCTCGCTTCGGCGAGGACAAGCTCTCGCTCACCGTCAACCTCCCCGAGGAGCTCGCGGACATCCCCGTGCCGGCCTTCATGGTGCAGCCCATTGTGGAAAACGGCGTGCGCCACGCCCGCCACACCGACGGCTCGCTCAACATCAACATCGACGTGCACGCCGACGGCAACGACCTCTACATCGTCATCGCCGACGACGGCGTGGGCATGAGCGAGGAGAAGCGCCAGAACATCATGCATGCGAAGTCCACGAGCGGCCTGGGCATCGCGGTGCGCAACATCAACGACCGCGTGACCGGCTACTTCGCGCCTGGATCGGCCATGAGCTACGAGAGCGAAGAGGGCAAGGGCACCACGGTGACGCTGTATCTGAAGGATGCGCTCATCCTGAACAAGGACAAGGTCCTCGGCGACTAGGGTGCCGCCGAGCAGCGCTTCGGGCGAAACGTGTCGGCACATCGAGGCGATTGCCGCCTCGATGTGCCGTTCTTCGTGACATCGTTTAACCCATGTCGATTACCGGGCAATTCCGCCTTCTGCTCGAGCGCAATCGTCCCTGCCGCTATATGGCAAAACGGCTATAATACTGTTACCTTACTAGCGGATACCGATATTCGACTGAGGAGTGCCCGATGCTTCCAAAGGCGATGATTGTTGATGATGAAGCCCCTGCCCGTTCTGAGCTGAGGTATTTGCTTGATGAAATCGGTCAGACCGAGGTCGTGGCAGAAGCGGCAAGCGTGCGCGAGGCAGTGGAGAAGCTTAAGGAGTATCCCTGCGACGTCCTGTTCCTGGACGTGAACATGCCCGAGGCGACCGGCATGCAGCTTGCCGAGGCGCTCACGCACCTGAAGTTCCCGCCCGCCGTGGTGTTCGTCACCGCCTACAGCGAGTACGCCCTCGATGCGTTCAAGGTGAACGCGGTCGACTACCTCATCAAGCCCGTCGAGGAGGATCGCCTGGAGCAGGCCATCGCCCGCGTGCGCGAGCACATCTCGCTGCACAGCAAGGCGCAGCGCTCCGAGCGCATTCCGGTGGAGAAGGCGGGCAAGAAGATCCTCATCAACATCGACACCATCCGCTACGTCATGGCGCGCGATGACTATGCCTACCTGCAAACGGACAACGACCGTTACTTCTCGACCGTGAGCCTCGCCCAGCTCGAGAAGCGCCTTGAGGGACATGGGTTCTTCCGCGTGCATCGTGGCTATCTGGTGAACCTGGCCATGGTGAAGGAAGTGGAATCCGTTTCCGGCGGAACGCTGCTGCTCACGCTCGATGGCGCCGAGGACAAGATTCCCGTTTCGCGCCGTCGCGTTTCTTCCCTGAAGAAGGCCCTGAACCTGTAAAGGCATTCCAGAAACCGAGCGCGGCCCTTCCCCTGCGGGAAGGGCCGCGTTTTTGTGC
>JAUNEQ010000248.1 GCA_030525445.1 Coriobacteriia bacterium
CATTTCACGCGGTAACCCTCGGCAGCAATCTGCGAGTTGATTCGAGACTCCTTCAACATGGCGACCCCCTTTGGGCTCATCGGGCAAAGGTATGCAACCTCATTGTACGCCAAAAGCGTGGTCATCGTACGCGGTGGGGCACCCAGGCTTCCGAGGAATTTCAATCCCGGGCGAGGCAGGACCAGGGGCCTATCACGGGGCGGGCCGGGGACTGGGATCGATATTCCTCCGAACTCCCCTAGAGCATCACCATCACGGTGAACAAGCGGTTTTCCGCGTCGAACGTTGTCTCCATCGAGCCACCGTGCCTATGCGCGATATCCTCAATCGCCCGCAAGCCGACGCCATGCAGTTCGGGATTCGCCTTCCGCGTCCGCAAGACCGGCGGATTCGAAGAGGCCGTGCGATTGCTCACGACGATGCACAGCCCGCCTTCCCCGCTCTTGCCCATGCGCAATGACAGGAAACGGCCGCCAGGCCCCGAATCCAACGAGATGCCCGCATTCTCCTCGTAGGCGTTATCCAGCAGGTTCTGCAGCACGATGCACAGGTCGGCTTCTCCCACACCACGAGCGGATGCAAGCTTCGCAAGCCCATCGGCCACCTCGCAGTCGAACGCGATGCCCGCCTCCGAGCATTGACGCGCATGCAGGTCGACGGCCGCCCACACAAGCGGGAGCGCCGCCCGGTCATCGGCGGTACCGTGTGCTGCTACAGCGTCCGCAGCCTCCCCGGCCTCCGTGCCCTCGTCGCGCACCGCCTGTTCTACGGCGCGCAGAAGGCTATCGGCATCATGCCGATAGCGGCGCACCTCTTCCACACGGCTTTCGAGCGATTGCTGATAGATGCGCGAAGCCTCGATTTCGGCCTCGGCCAACCGATTCTCACGTTCCATGGCATCCACCGCCCGCACGCCCAAGCTCAGGAAGACCAGAATGGCCACGAACAGAAAGCCCATCACGACATACGTCATCGTTTCCCATCCTCCAGCAACGCGCGCGCCACCAGCCCCTTCCCATCCGCAGCCGCACGCACGGTGGCACCGGGGGCAAGGAGCCGATACCTCGCAAGGAGGGTCGACAGCTTCCGCGCCCGCCGGGCAGGCACACGAATCTCGAAGAGTACCTGGTTCGCACGCCTGAACGCGCGCAAGCCCACCGGCTCCTCCCCCGCATGCATATGAAGCGCCCATTCCAGCAGCGCTTGTGCAGAAAGCGCCGGCTGCTCACCCGCGCACGCCAAGGGCGAGATGCGGTAGTTCACCGTCACGCCCGCTTCACGAAAGCGCTCCTCGTAGTTCACAAGCACCACATCGAGCGCCGGATTATCGCTGTAGGTGCCAAAGCGAAGGCGGTCGCACGTCGCGCGCATCCCGTTCAAGTACCGCGCCAAATCATCGCGCACGCCGTCCGCTTGCAGCTCATCGATGCGGTTCGCCACCTCATCGAGCGTCTTGCGGCTTGATTCTAAGAATGCCGATTGGTCGCGCAGCGCGTCATCGCATGCCGCCATCAAGGCGCGGGTACGGGCAAGGCGCTCGCCGCGTTTGCGCGCCATGCGTCGCTTCGCCAACACATAGACGAGCAGGCCGATCGGCAACATGAGGATCGCCGAAAAATAGCTCGGCGAATACACCACGTTCAGCGAGTCGTCGACGTTCGGCAATTGCGTGCTCATGTCGAAGGCCATGAACAGGCAGAACAGGATCAACCAAAGGCGTTCGTACTTGAAATCATGGTTGACGAAACGCCGCAGCAACGGCAAAACCAGGCGCAGCAGAATCCAAAACGCGCCCACCATCAGCAGTGGCCGGACAAGGCTCCACGGGCCGAAGGGCCCGATATAGGTTACGAAAGGACCTTCTCCCCTCAGCAGGTTTACCAGGGCCAGCGAGAACACCATGGGAAACGCCGAGAGGGCATCGGCGAATACGCCAGCCACACCCACTTTGAGCAGGCTGGATTCCCAAACGTACCAGTTGATGAAGATGATGATGCCGGCAAGCACCAGGACGAGCGCATGGCCGAGCGTGTCCGGCCAATCGCCACCCAGCCCGAACCACCGCATCGCGTCGAACACGGACTGGGCCGACATCTTCACGAAGAAGAACCCGAAGAAGATGGCCAGGGAATGACGCTGCTTGAAAAGCGATTTCATGCACAGGAACGCGCAGGCGATGCCGCCGCACAAGGCGCAGAAGCTATTCAGGAACACGCTGGCGAATGCAAGGGGGTCGACAGGCATCATGCCGCCCTGCTTTCCGGGCTCCGTGGCGCAATCATGTCACCGCAACCTTCTCGCACGATCGCTAGACGGTCCATCGGTCGGCCCACTCGAAGTATTGCTCGCGGAAACGACGCGC
>JAUNEQ010000006.1 GCA_030525445.1 Coriobacteriia bacterium
GAGCGCGTCGCCGAGCTCATGGCTGAGTACGGCAAGAACCCGAACGATTCCGGCAGCGCCGAGGTCCAGGTTGCCATCCTCACGGAGCGCATCCGCAACCTCACCGAGCACCTCAAGGTGCACAAGAAGGACTTCCACACCCGCACGGGCCTTCTGAAGCTCATCGGTAAGCGCCGTCGCATGCTGGTCTACATCAAGGACCGCGACATCGAGGAGTATCGCGCCCTCATCGCAAAGCTGGGCATCCGCGACAACCTCTAAGAAGAGCAAACAGCCCCGCTTCGGCGGGGCTTTTGTCGCATCACGGGTTTCAACCAAAGGGGACAGTCCCCATTGGCCGAACCAGAAGGGACTGTTCCCTTTGGCCTACCGGGATGCGGAAGCGGTCGGCTGCGCGAGGTGCGCAGCTGCTCGTGGCAGGCGGAATGGCCGCATCTGCCGAAGAAGCCCCGCGCAATAGGGCGTGTGGGAACGAGAGAAAGAGAATAACTTGAACAAGATCGTTGAGAGCTTCGAGCTGTACGGCAAGCAGTACCGTTTCGAGACGGGCGAACTGGCCAAGCAGGCAAGTGGCGCCGTGCTCGTCACCCAAGGCGAGACCCAGATCCTGGTGACGGCCGTCATTTCCAAGGAGCAGAAGGACTACGACTTCTTCCCGCTGACCGTCGACTACATGGAGAAGATGTACGCGGTGGGCCGTATCCCCGGCGGCTACCTGAAGCGCGAGGGCAAGGCTTCCGACAAGGGCACCCTCACCGCCCGCATGATCGACCGCCCCATCCGCCCGGGTTTCGCCGATGGCTTCAAGCAGGAAGTGCACGTCGTCGCGACCACCTTCGTGGTTGACGGCGAGAACCAGCCCGATTGCATCTGCGTCGGTGGCGCTTCCGCCGCGCTCATGCTCGCGAGCGCTCCCTTCGAGGGTCCGGTTGCATGCGTGAAGATCGCCCGCGACCCCGAAACCCACGAGTTCATCGTGAACCCGACCTACGCCGAGCAGGAGGCTTCCGACCTCGAGCTCACGATTGCCGGCGGTCCGGACTTCATCAGCATGGTGGAAGCCGGCGCCCAGGAGATTTCCGAAGAGGATATGCTCGCCGCCATGGAATTCGGCCAGGAGGCCATCCGCGCCTTCTGCGAGAAGCAGCAGGCGTTCCTCGACAAGTGCGACATCCAGCCGGTGGAATGGCCGGTGCATGTGGCCGACCCGTCCATCGCCGAGCGCGTCGATGCGCATTTCGACGAGATGAGCGCCGCCCTGAAGGATGCGGACAAGCTCAACCGCATGGCGAAGGTCGAGGCCCTGAAGGATTCCATCAAGGCCAACGACTTCACCGAGGAAGAGCGCGCCGCGTGGGCGAGCGACATCGCCGCCGCGTGCAAGGCGCTCGAGAAGCATGCCATGCGCCGCATGGTCATCGAGACCGGCGAGCGTGCTGACGGCCGCCGCCCGGACGAGGTCCGTCCGCTCTACATCAAGCCCGGCTACCTGCCGCGCGTCCATGGTTCCGGCCTCTTCCAGCGTGGCCAGACCCAGGTGCTCTCCATCTGCACCCTCGGCATGCTTTCCGAGTGGCAGCGCCTCGACACCATCGACCCGGCCGAGGGCAAGCGTTACATGCACCAGTACAACTTCCCGCCGTACTGCACCGGCGAGGTTGGCCGCATGGGCGCCCCGAAGCGCCGCGAGGTTGGCCATGGCGCCCTGGCGAGCCGCGCGCTCGAGCCGATGCTGCCCTCCGAGGAGGAGTTCCCGTACGCCATCCGCGTGGTGAGCGAGGTGCTCGAGTCCAACGGCTCCAGCTCCATGGCTTCCACCTGCGGTTCCACGCTCGCGCTCATGGATGCCGGCGTGCCCATCAAGCGCCCCGTTTCCGGCGTTGCCATGGGCCTCATCAAGGAAGGCGACGACGTCGTCATCCTCACGGACATCCAGGGCCTCGAGGACTTCCTCGGCGACATGGACTTCAAGGTAACCGGCACCACCGAGGGCATCACCGCTCTGCAGATGGACAACAAGGCGAAGGGCCTCTCCACCGAGATTCTTGGCCGCGCCCTTGCGCAGGCCAAGGAAGGCCGCGCGTTCATCCTGAATGCGATGCTCGAGCAGATCGATGCTCCGCGCGAGACCCTTTCCGATTACGCCCCGCGCATCGAGACCATCAAGATCCCGGTCGACAAGATCCGCGACGTCATCGGCACCGGCGGCAAGGTCATCCGCGGCCTTCAGGACGAGACCGGCGCGAAGATCGAGGTCGAGGAAGACGGCACCGTGCGCATCGCTTCCGTCGAGGGCAAGGGCGGCGAGGCGGCCAAGCAGGCCATCCTCGACATCGTCAAGGTGCCCGAGGTCGGCGAGGTCTACGAGGGCGAGGTCGTCGGCATCAAGGACTTCGGCGCCTTCGTGAAGCTAACCGCGAGCAAGGACGGCCTGCTCCACATTTCCCGCATGGCGAACGGCCGCGTGGGCAAGGTGGAGGATGTCCTGAACCTGGGCGACACCGTCAAGGTCGAGGTCATCGAGGTCAGCGATCAGGGCAAGATCAGCCTTGACCGCGTCGATAAGCCCGAGGCTCCGGCGGGTTCCGCACCCGAGGGCCGCGCTCCGCGCAGCGACCGCCCGCGTGGCGAGCGTCCGGCACGTCGTCCGGGCGATGGCAGCAGCCACCGCAAGCCGCGCCGTCGCGATTAAAGGTTAGGCACTACAGACTTGCCGATTTGAATAGTTAGCCGAGAAATGACCGCTCCGCTTACGGGGGAGCGGTCATTTTTGCGCTTGAAACCTGCTGTTATTCCGTGTAAATATAAGAGTGTTCCATAATATATATCGAGGGGGGATCGATAGGGAATGAGGAAAAACGGCGATACGAAGGCGGCGATGGCTGACGCTTTGAGAGCAGCCATGCAGGAAACGCCAATAGACCGGATTTCAATCAAGAACATCACCGATGCGTGTGGGTTGAACCGCCAGACCTTCTACTATCACTTCAAGGATATATATGACCTGGTGAAGTGGATGTATGTGCATGATATCGACAAGGCGGTGCAGTCGAGCGTCGAGTCTGACAATTGGCAGGAAGGCCTGAGGCAGTTGCTGAACGCATTCGACCGTGAACGCGATTGCCATCTTGCTATCTATAACTCGCGCAATTATTACCCGAACCTGCGCCAGGAGATTCTCGATAGCCTGACGACGCAATGCGAGCCGCTGTTTAGGGAACGGTTCAATGAGCTTGGATTCGATTCGCAGTACCGCGAGTTCCTGCTCCGCATGTATGGGCTTATCGTGTTCGAATTCGTCGAACGCCATGCACGTGGTGTCTCATTCTCGACGATCGACGAGTTTGTTGACAACTGGTTCCGCACGGTTGCATGCCAGTTCGAGGGCGAGCGAAAGCGCCAGGCGGCTCAGGCATAACAAGGAAAACAGCAGGTACGCATGTTGTAGGCATGATGTGCGCCATGATGGAAGCGGCAGGGCAGGCCGCTTCCATCATGGCGCACGTCTTCTTCTGGCGACACGCAACGCGCGACTCTTGATGCGCGATGGTGCCCCTTTTGGTTTACCATAGGGCGGTGAATGGTAACAGCATGCGAGGAAAAGGTTCGCTATGGCATATGAAAAGACAGTCCTTGGCAACGGCGTGACGGTGGTATCGGAATCGATGCCCTGGGTGCGCAGCATCACGATGGGTTTCTGGTATCACGTGGGAAGCCGCGATGAGCGTCCGAATCAGGCGGGGCTCACGCATTTCATGGAGCATATGATGTTCAAAGGCACGCCGACGATGTCGGCGACCGAGGTTTCCGAGGCCTTCGATGCGCTGGGCGCCGAGTCCAACGCGTTCACCTCGAAGGAATACACGTGCTACTATGCGCGGTTCGTTGACGAGCGCCTCGATGATGTGTTGCCGCTCCTTGCCGACATGGTGGTGAACTCGAGCTTCCGGGATGAGGATATCCGCACCGAGCGCGAAGTCGTCATCGAGGAGATCGCGCGCAGCGAAGACCAACCCGATGACCACGTCTTCGAGATGTACATGGGCGCGCTTTTGCCCACGCATCCCCTGGGACGCCCCGTCTTGGGCACCCGCAAACTCGTTCAGGGATATGAGCACGAGGCGTGCCGCGCGTTCCACGACGAGTACTATCACAGCGGGAACCTCGTGGTATCCGCCGTTGGCAACCTCGATCATGCACAGCTCGTCCAGAAGGTGGAAAAAGCCTTGGCGGGCATCAGGGTGGGCAAGCGACTCGAACGAGTTCCGGCTCTTGAGAATGCTCGTATCCCATTCGCTTCTCAGAAGCGCGATACCGAACAAGCGCATCTGGTCTACGGCTTCCCCTGGTACAAGGCGGGGGCGCCCGAGCGGTTTGCCGGGAGCCTCCTCGGCGCAATCCTCGGCGGTTCGATGTCATCGCGCCTGTTCCAGGAAGTGCGCGAGAAGAACGGCCTGGCCTATTCCGTGATGGCGGGGTCGAGTGTCTACGGTGATTTGGGCCAGTTCTACGTGTATTGCGGCACACGGCCCGATAACCTGGGGAAAGCGACCGAGATCATTCGCCGCGAACTTGCGCGCATCGCGGATGAGGCTCCCACACAGGACGAGGTGCGCCGTTCCTGCGAGGTGATTTGCGGGCAACTCCTCTTGGGCGTCGAATCGACGAGCGACCGCATGGTGCGCTTGGGCCGCCGCGAAACCATGGGCTTGCCTCAAACGGAGGTTTCCGAGCTCATCGAGCGGTATCGCGCCGTGAAGGCGGAAGACGTGCGCGAGGTTGCTGCGAAGTACCTCACCGTGAGCCCAACCGCCGCCGTCGTCTCGCCATTCGAGGAAGACGAAGCGCGCAAACTCATCTTCGGGTAGCTGCCCGCTGGAGCGAATAGCCTCCGGAGACTGAGCATCCCACAACCTCATACCGGTTTTTTCCCGTTTGGAAACATTCCGCATGCGCTGCTTTGCTAGTATTCGCAAACAAAATGGGAAATGCGTGCACGGCTGTTGCATGTGGGTATAGGAGGAAAGCATGATCAGGGTTGCGGTTTCAGGATGTGCAGGTCGCATGGGGCAAGCGGTCGTCGATGCGGTGAATGCCGCCGATGACATGGAGCTCGTGTGCGGCATCGACCCGTTCGCGAACGGGGAGAGCCTGTATCCGGTGTATGACGAAATCGCGCAAGCGCTCGAGGCCGAGGACTTCGACGTGATGGTCGACTTCACGCAGCCGGATGTCGTCGAAGGCAACATCCGTGCTGCCCTTCCCGCCGGCGTCGACTGCGTCATCGGCACGACGGGCCTTTCCAACGAGACGCTCCAGGAGCTGGCCGGGCTCGCTCCGGAAGGCACCTGCCTTTTCGTTGCGCCGAACTTCACCGTGGGCGCCGTGCTCATGATGCGGTTCGCGGAACTTGCGGCTCCGTATCTGGATGAGGCGGAGGTCATCGAGTTCCATCATGCGCGTAAGAAGGATGCGCCTTCGGGCACCGCGAAGCGCACGGCGGAAATCATCGCTTCCGCCCGAGGGGGGCAGCCGCAAGTTCCGGGACGCGAGAGCGAGCTTCCGGGATGCGAGGGCGCCCGTGGCGCCGAAGTCGATGGCGTGCCCGTGCACTCGGTGCGCTCGATGGGCTACGTCGCGAGCCAGGAAGTCATTTTCGGGTCGATGGGGCAGTCCCTCACGATTCGCCACGATTCGTGGGATCGCACCTCGTACATGCCCGGCGTGCTGCTTGCCGTGCGCAAGGTTCCTGCCGAATCCGGTTTGATCGTCGGTTTGGAACATTTCATGTTTTAACCGGTAAAGATGCATCCGCGTGGGATAATTGCCCAAACGTCGCAAAAACGATGAGGAGTTACGATGGTCTACGATAGCAAGCCCATTTTCGGAACGATGATTCCCGCAATGGTGACGCCGTTCGACAAGGATGGCGAACTCGACCTCGCCCAGGCGCAGGCGCTTGCCGAGCGACTGGTGGACAACGGGGCAGACGGCCTTGTGATTAACGGCACGACCGGCGAGAGCCCCACCGTGTTCTATCCCCAGAAGATGAAGCTGTTCCGCGCCGTCGTCGAAGCGGTGAGCGGCCGCGTCCCCATCGTGGCCAACGTCGGCGATAACTGCACTGCCGACACCGTGCAGTTCGCGAAGGAAGTCGAGAAGCTCGGCGTCGACGGATGCATGCTCGTGGTGCCGTACTACAACAAGCCGCCGCAAGAGGGCCTCTATCAGCACTTCCGCACGATCGCCGAGGCCATCGACCTGCCGTGCATCCTCTACAACATCCCGGGCCGTTGCGTCATCAACATGGTTCCCGAAACCACGCTGCGCCTGGCCAACGATGTCGAGAACATCGTGGGCGTGAAGGAGGCGAGCGGAAACCTCGAGCAGATCCGCGAGATCATCGAGGCTGCGCCCAAGGGCTTCTGGGTGTATTCCGGCGAAGACGAGCAGACCTACGACATCATGAAGATGGGTGGCGCCGGCATCATCTCGACTATCGGCAACGTCGCCCCGGCTCGCATGCGCGAGATCGTCGATTACTGCGCTGCCGGCGATTTCGAGGCGGCGGCAAAGGCAAACGAGGCGCTCCTCCCGCTCATGAAGGAGCTGTTCATCACCTCGAATCCCATCATGGTGAAGGAGGCGCTCAACCTGTCCGGGTTCCCGGTCGGCGGCCTGCGCCTTCCGCTCATCCCCGCGACGCCCGAGCAGTCTGCCGAGCTGGCCGAGGTCATGCGTCAGGTGGGCGTTCTGTAAGCATGCACGGGCGCCGCGCTTGCTGCGCGGCCCCTCAATAATGCGAGTAACTGGGTGACTGGGCTTCGTGCCTGGTGAAGACCCAGATGTAACAAGGACGCGCGATGCGGTTCATGCCGTACGCGCGTTAGGGTATAGATAGACGAAAAGGAAGAAATGTCAGAACAGAATACGAAGGCCTCGCGCGCAGATGAAAGTCGCGCGGCGGCGAAGCGTGCGAACGCAGAAAAGGCTTCGCAGCATAATCGCACGCAGTACTACAAGCACGTTCAGCTTGAACGCGAGCGTCCGCATATCTCACGCGGCGGCGTCGGTGCCCAGAGGGTTCGCGAAGCCGACCGCAGGCGTCATTTCGACACGCCGGACAAAGATCCCAACGCCGTGCTGAAAGTCATCCCGCTCGGCGGCCTCGATGCCATCGGAAAGAACATGACGGTCTTCGAATGCGGGGATGACATCGTGCTCGACGATGCCGGATGCATGTTCCCGGACGACAGCCATCCGGGCATCGACCTCATCTTGCCCGACTACTCGTACCTGCTGCAAAACGCCGACAAGCTGCGCGGCATTATCATCACGCACGGGCACGAGGACCACACGGGCGCGTTGCCCTACCTGCTGAAGGACCTCGACGAGGAAGTCGCGATCTACGGCACGAAGATGACGCTCGGCCTCATCGAGGGCAAGTTCAAGGAACACCGCGTCAAGAATGCCCGACTCGTGGAGATCAAGCCGGGCGAGCAGGTCAAGCTCGGCTGCTTCACGTGCGATTTCTTCTCGGTGAACCATTCCATCCCCGGTTCCGTGGGCGTGTTTTTCCGGAGCCCTGCGGGCAACGTGCTTCACACGGGCGACTTCAAGCTTGACCAGTCTCCCATCGACGGCGTCTACACCGATTTCGGCGCCATTGCCCGGTTTGGCGAGATAGGCGTCGACCTCATGCTTTCGGATTCCACGAACGCGACGGTCACCACCTTCACGCCGAGCGAGGCCGAGGTGGGCAAGGCCCTACGTCGCATCATCAGCCAGGCTACCGGCCGCGTGGTCATCGCGTCGTTCGCAAGCCATATCCACCGCATGCAGCAGATCTGTGATGCGGCAATCGAAAACGGCCGCAAGGTCGTCGTGACCGGGCGTTCGATGGTGCAGAACACCGACATCGCGCGTCGCCTCGGATACCTGCATATCTCGGATGATGACCTCATCGACGCATACGACATCAAGGGCGTCCCGCCCGAGAAGATTGTCGTGATGTGCACCGGCAGCCAGGGCGAGCCGCTTTCCGCGCTTGCGCGCATCGCCAGCGGCAACCACAAGACCATCAGCCTTGAAGACGGCGATACCGTCATCATTTCCGCGACGCCGGTCCCCGGCAACGAGAAGGCCGTCACGAAGGTCATGAACCTGCTCGCGAAAGTGGGCGCCGACGTATGGGACAAGCGCCGCGACCTCGTCCACGTTTCCGGACATGGCGGCGCCGAGGAATTGAAGATCGTGCTCTCGATTGCGCGTCCCCGCGCATTCGTCCCGGTTCATGGCGAGGCGATTCACCTGCGGGCACACGCGAAACTCGGAGAGCTCACGGGTGTGCCCGCCGAGAACATCTTCATCATGGACAACGGAGACACCATCGAGCTTTCGAGCAAGGGCGTTCGACTGGGTGAGACCGTGCAGAACGGCGTTGTCCTCGTCGATGGCCTGCGTGTGGGCGATACGAGCCAGGACGTGCTCGATGAGCGCAACAGCCTTGCCGCGCAGGGTTTCGCGACCGTTGCGTGCGCGATTGACCGCATGCACAACCAGATCATCGGCAACGTCATGGTCGAGATGCATGGCATCACGAGCGATGCCGAGCTTGTCGATGAGGCCCAGACGCGCGTTCGCCGCGCTTTGCAGGGCGCGCTCGACGACGATCTTGGCACAAAAGAAATCAAGAAGGCGTGCCGCAATGCCCTGCTTCGGGTATTGTGGGAAGAGATCAAGCAGCGCCCCATGGTCATCGTGAACGTCTTGGACGTGTAGCGATACCGGCCCTGAGAGGAGAAGGCAACATGAAGAAGGTCCTTACCGTCGGTGTGTACGACTATTTTCACCTGGGGCACTTGCGCCTCTTCCAGAACGCGAAGAAGCTCGGCGACTACCTGGTCGTGGCCGTCCAGGACGGCGATTACATCTTGAAGTTCAAGCCCGATGCGAAGGTCCTCTACACGACGGGCCAGCGCATCGACCTCATCCGCGCATTGAAGGTGGTCAACGAGGTTGTTACCTACAAGAGCATCGGCGACGATATCAAGAACTACGATTTCGACGTCTTTGCCATCGGCGAAGACCAGACGCACGAAGGCTTCCAGAAGGCCGTGCAGTGGTGCAAGGAGAACGGCAAAGAGGTCGTGCGCATGCCGCGCACCCCGGGCATCTGCTCGTCCGACATCAAGCGCAGCCTGGAGTCGTAAAGGCGTACGGCATGGGACGCCAGGTCTCCTGAGGATATTGGTTCGAGACGAAAGACGGGCCGCGCAGATTCGCGCGGCCCGTCTTTTCTTCATGGACATCCTCAAAGGATCTGGCGTCCCATCGTCTACAGGAAGTAGCGGCTTTCCTTCTCGATGTGGTCGCCGTCGGGCATGGGCGTGCGCCAGTTCTCGCCGAACTCGTTGACGAGGGCGGCTTCGTAGTCGGCAGGGCCCCAATACTCGCGATCTTCAAATGGCACGAGCGTGCGGCGGAAGATGAGGTCGATGGGGCAGATGAGGAAGCTATGCGTGGTCGAGAACGTGGCGAGCGCATCAGTCGGCTCCGCGCTCTGGCTGCGCATGAGCTGGTCGGTCTTGTAGGTCATCTCGTACGGCTTGATGATGCGCTTCCAGATGGGGGTGACGACCTTCTTTGCGGCCTTGATGAGCGGCGTGCTGCCGGACGACGTATCGGTGATGGCCGTGTAGACGGTTCGCTTCGCGTGCAGGACCTTCTGGCGGATTTCATCGACATTGTCGTGGACGCCGTCGAGCGGGAAGATGTCGACCCAAGCGCCCGTGCAGTACTCGTCGGCGATGTAGATCTGCTTCACGTACGTGGAGGTATCGACGACCTTCGCGAAGAAATACGGGCAGTTCTTCAGGCTCGGGGCGATCATCTGGTACTTCGGGTCATCGCACCATTCGTTCCAGTGCTCGATGAGCGTGTCGTAGTCATGGCGCGGCATCATGATGTCGAAGTCGTGATCCCAGGGGATGAACCCGCCATGGCGGATGGCGCCAAGAAGGCTTCCGCCCTGCAAGACGTAGACCAGGCCATGCTCATCGCAGATGCGGTGGATCGTGCTTGCGATATCGAGTAGTACCGTGCGGTGCTCTTCAGTGCTCATCGGTTTCATAGCTGCCTCCTTATGGCATGCGAATACCAGCGAATTGTAGCACGGGTGCCTATCGTGCGGGACGCCCGGGAACGGTGGTTTGCTGCTCCCACTGCCGGCAGATGGGACAGAATGCCCCGCAGCATATGGGACACCCTTGGATTCGCTGCAGTTTCGCTGACAGATAAATGGTGTCCCATATGCTGCGGGGCATTCTGTCCCATCCGGCTACCCGGGTGTCTCGTCGCAAAACGAGTGCGTGCGCGTGGGTTTAGTGGGGTTTGGTTGCCTTGAGCGCTCTTGCGGTATACTAACCCGTTAAAACGCAGATGAAACGCAGAATCGCGGGAGTTATCTTTTGGCTAACAAACAACAGCAGAAGCAATCGGGAAAGGCGAATTCGCCGGCGGCGAAGTCGGCGCAGCGTAAGGCGAAGTCGGCGTATTCCGCCGTGTCGCCCTATGAAGACGATGGGTTCGTCGATGCACGCACCAAACGCGATATTTGCGGGGTCGTTTTCATCGTTTTGGGCATTGCGCTGTTTGCCATGATGCTCATTCCGTCGAAGGCGGTCGTGACCTCCGTCCTTTCGGAAGTCCTGAGGCTCGCGTTCGGCGCGGGGGCCTATGTGCTTCCGGCGTTCCTGCTGCTCATCGGTTTCAGCTTCATCATTCGCTTCCAACGGCAGAAAATGCCCACGCGCGTGGCAGTTGGCCTGCTTCTCGTCTTCCTCGCAATTCTGGGTATCATGGGCTTGTTCACGCCCGGTGCAGACATCGCAACGCTGGACAAGCTCTTCCTGAAGCAGAATCTCCTTGCGCAAGGCGGCTATGTCGGTGCCGGCATTGCGTGGGTGGGACTCATGTATTTGGGCCTTCCGGTTTCCGTCATCGTGCTTGTGGGCCTCATCGTCGTCGCGCTCATGATCATCGGGTTCACGGTGAACCGGCTCATCGACCGCGTGCATCAGATGCGCGACCGCAAGCGCCTGCACGACAGCCAAGCGGCGAAGAATCCCGACGCGCCCCTCTATAGCAATGGCCAGCAGCCGAAGAAGGGCCTCGTGGGGAGGCGTAAACAGCAACCGGCGCTTCAGGCCGCTCCTCCAACTATCGGTGGCTTCGATGAGATGCCCGACCGGGCGAACAGGCGCACGATGCGCCTGGGCTCGAGTCCTTCGAGCCAGAGCGCTCAGCCGACCAGGCGCTCCTCGTCGCGTTCGGCCAAATCACGCGAAGACGTCATCGATGCCGAGGTGCTCGATATCTCGTCGGCGAAGACGCAGCGCTTCGACGATTCGGCTCCCGCCGCATCGCTCACCCGAAAGCTCGGCTCCAACGACCAGCCGGCGCCGGCGAAACGCAAGCGCGCCGCGAAGAAACCTTCGAGCACGGCGGCGACGCTGGCGTTCCCGCAGGCGACCGAAGGGTTCGAGCTTCCTTCCATGACGCTCCTGAAGCGTTCGAGCGCCCGCGACAAGAAGCGTGAGAGCGAGGAGAGCCTGCAGGACACCGCAGAGCTCCTGCAGCAGACGCTCGAGGATTTCGGCGTGCCGGTCGATGTCGTCGGATGGGTTGCCGGCCCGACGGTCACGCTGTTCAAGATAGACTTGCCCTCGGGCATCCGCGTGAACAAGATCACCAACCTCACCGATGACATCGCCCTCGCGCTGGCGGCGCCCGGCGTGCGCATCTTTGCGCCTATCCCGGGCACGAATTACGTGGGCGTCGAGGTGCCGAACAAGGTGAGGCAGAACGTGTACCTCGGCGACATCCTGCCCGCCGCGAAACCCGGTCCGCTCCAGGTGGCCATCGGCGAGGATGTCGAAGGCCACAAGATGGTGTTCGACTTGGCCAAGATGCCGCACTTGCTGGTCGGCGGCACCACCGGTTCCGGCAAATCCATTTCCATCAACTCTATGATCATGTCCATCCTCATGCGCGCGACACCCGATGAGGTGCGCTTCATCATGATCGACCCGAAACGCGTCGAGTTCGCCCCGTACAATGGCATTCCGCATCTGTACGTGCCGGTTGTGACCGAGCCGCGTGAAGCGGCGAGCGCCCTGTCGTGGGGCGTTGCCGAGATGGAGCGCCGATTGAAGGTGTTCAGCAAGGTCGGTGCCCGTGATATCGGGCAATACAACACGAAGGTCCATCAGGGCGTGCTCGACGAAGAGGGCGGCGAGGCGGCCAAGCAAATGCCCTACATCGTCATCGTCATCGACGAGCTCGCCGACCTCATGATGAACGTCGGCAAGGATGTGGAATTCAGCATCAGCCGCATCGCGCAGCTGGCTCGTGCGGCGGGCATCCACATGATCGTCGCGACGCAGCGCCCGTCGACGAATGTGGTCACCGGTCTCATCAAGGCGAACATCACGAACCGTATGGCGCTCACGGTGGCCTCGGGCATCGACTCGCGCGTCATCCTCGACACGACCGGTGCCGAGAACCTCATCGGCAACGGCGACATGCTCTTCGGCAAGCCGGAATTCCCCAAGCCGGTGCGTCTGCAAGGGTGTTTCGTGGGCCCCGATGAGATCGAGGCGGTTGTCAACCACCTCAAGGGACAAGGCGAGCCCGAATACCACAACGACATCCTGAAGACCAACCTCATGAGCATGGGCACCCCGGTTTCGGGGAGCAACGGCTCGGCGAGCAACGAGGACCCGCTGCTCTGGGATGCGGCGGAGCTGGTCGTTGGTGCGAAGTTCGGGTCGACCTCGAACATCCAGCGCCACTTCAGCATAGGATATTCACGAGCAGGCCGTATAATGGACATGCTCGAAGAGAAGGGCGTGGTGGGGCCAGCAAATGGCAGCAAGCCGCGAGAGGTTTTGGTCGACGAGCTCGAGCTCGAGACCATCAAGGCCTTCGAGGCGAACGATTAGGATAGAACCAAGGAGGGTCAGTCGTGCCAGACGATTTCGGATCGCAGTTGCGCCGGGCACGTATGCGTAAAGGCATGGACGTGAACACGGTTGCACGTCGTTTGCGTATTCGCCCCGACATCATCCAGGCCATCGAAGAGAGCGATTTCGACCGCATGCCCCCGCGTGGATATGCGCGAAACATGATCAATTCTTATGCTCAGCTGCTCGGCTTGAATGCCTCGGAAATCACGAGGTTGTACCTCGACGAACAGTATGCCTACCAGGTAAATGCCGCCCGCAAGAACACGCGCGGCACCGGGTTCAGCATGCCCACTTCAAGCCGCACCGCCGCAGCCCGTGCGGAATCCGCCCGGATGCGCCAGGCGCGTTCCGACCACTATGAGGTTTCCGGCTATGAACGGGGCGACTTGTCCCAGCCGCGCTATGCACGTCCCCGCGACCGCTACCGTGACAGCGCTCGACCGGGCCGTCAGATGTATGACGATTACGATTCCGGCCGCATCATGAGCCGTTCCGAGGCGGAACGCACATATCGCAATGCGGGTCATCGCAGCAAGGGTCGCGCGCTTGGCGAGGAGCCTATCTTCAACGCGGTTGCGAGCCCGGCGCCGTCCCACATGTTCGGCGGCAGGTTCTCGAACGTCAATTGGCCGCTCATCGCCATCGTCGGCGTTGCCGCAATCCTCGTCGTGGTGCTGCTCGTGCTCATTTTCGGGCCCAAGGGTTCTTCCGATGACGTGAGCAACATGCCCGTCTCCGCCGCTTCCGAGACCGAATCCACGGCTGAATCGCCCTCCGGCACGACCGCTTCGGCGCCGACGTCGTTCACGTTCAGCTATACCGTGAACAGCGGCACGACCACGTGGATTGAGGTCTACATCGACGGCGAGAAGCAGATTGCCGACAACGTCGAGGGCCCGGTGACCAAGACCTTCACGACCTCCGGCGTCTTGGAATTCATCTGCGCCGATCCCGCTGGCGTGAAGGCCGTCCAGGATGGCAAGGACCTCACGCTCACGCCGAATGACAAGGGCATCGTCGACATTAAGATCGATTTCAACGATGTGCTCGCCGCATGGCAGGCCGAACACGGCGCTGCCGCAGCATCTTCGTCGAGCTCTGCAACCTCCTCGTCTTCATCTTCGAATTCCGAGAACCTGCGCGGCATCGATACCGAGGCGCGGCAGGCTGCCGATGAGGCGAAGAACGCGGAATCCGACGAGGACGCTGACGAAGAGGACGAGGAAGAGTCCGACCAAGAATACGACGAGGAAGAAGAGGAATACGACGAAGAGTATTCCGACGAGGAAGAAGAGGAATAGCGAATGGCGTGCGTGGCACGTCATCGGGAAGGCTTGCAATGGCGAAAGATTCGAGTTTTGACGTCGTGTCCCAGGTGGACATGCAGGAAATTGACAATGCATATGGCCAGGCTGCCAAAGAATTGAAGCAGCGTTACGACCTGAAAGACACCGGTTCGAAGATCGACCTCGACAAGCGTGCGAAGACCATCACCATCACCGCGCCAAGCGACTTCGTCGTGAAGCAGATCATCGACATCATCCAGTCGAAGCTCATCAAGCGCAAGGTCGACATCAAGAGCGTGAGCTGGGGCAAGCTCGAGAACGCCGCAGGCGGCAACGTTCGCCAGGTCGGCTCGATCATCGAGGGCATCGACCGCGATACGGCCGCGAAGATCAACAAGGACATCAAGGCGAAGAAGCTCAAGGTCAAGGTGACCATCGAAGAGGACAAGGTGCGCGTGTCGGGTCCGAAGATCGACACGCTCCAGGAAGTCATCGCATTCTTGAAAGAGGAGGACTACGGTCGTCCGCTCCAGTTCGTGAATTACCGGTAAGCAGCAATCATATGGCAAACACCACAACTCATGCGCCGAGCGTCGCGTTCGTGACGCTCGGTTGTGCGAAAAACGAGGTGGACTCCCAGGAGATGTCCGCCAAGCTCGTGCGTGCGGGCTATCTTTTGGCCGATGACCCGGAACAGGCCGATGTCATCATCATCAACACCTGTTCGTTCATCCAGGCCGCCACCGAAGAAAGCATCGATACCTTCTTCGAGCTCGCGGGTCTCGACCGCGTTGCGGCGGGGGAGAGCAAGATCGTGATGGCCGGGTGCTTGCCGGCGCGCTACGGCGCAGACCTCGAAGAAGAGCTCACCGAAGCGCAGGCGTTCGTTCCCTGCTCACGCGAAGACGACATCGTGCAGATCGTCGCGGGCCTCATCCCCGATTTCGTCCCTGAAGCGCCGGTGCTCACCGAGGAGGGGACCATTGGGGCGAACGAGTATGCGCTGACCACCGTTGGGGACAATCCGTGGACCGCATACGTGAAGATCTCCGACGGATGCGACCGCATGTGCGCATATTGCACGATCCCCTTCATTCGGGGCCATTACCACAGCTTCACGCTCGAGGAAATAGAGCGGGACGTCGACTACAAGGTGGCCTCAGGCGTGCGGGAGATAACGCTCATCGCGCAGGATACCGGCCGCTGGGGGCAGGATTTCGCAGAGCGGAGCAGCCTTGCGCGCCTGATGGACCATCTGGCCACGCAATTCCCGGAAATCTGGTTCCGCGTGATGTATATCCAGCCTGAAGGCGTCACCGACGAATTGCTTCAGGTCATGCGCGCCCATGAGAACATCTGCAGCTATCTGGACATCCCATTCCAGCATGCTGCGAAGCGGGTGCTCCGCGCGATGAATCGCCGGGGATGCGGTGACGATTTCCGCAACCTCATCTCGCATATTCGCGACGAGGTTCCCGATGTGACGCTCAGGACGACGCTCATCGCCGGCTTTCCCGGTGAAACCGAGGAGGAGTTCGAAGAGCTGCTCGATTTCGTCTCGGAGGCGGAACTCGATTACGTCGGCGTCTTCCCGTATTCGCGCGAAGATGGCACGCGGGCTGCAGAGCTCGAAGGGCAGATCGACGAAGAGACGAAGCAGGAGCGTGCGCAAGCCGTTCGCGACCTCGCAGACAGCGTTTCGGCTGGAGTCATCGCCGCGCGAACTGGTAAGACCATGCCGGTGCTCATCATTGGCACGGAAGAGGACGGCCAGCTGTACGGCCGCGCGAAGTGCCAGGCTCCCGATGTCGATGGCGTGACCTTCGTGTACCGCGGAGCGCCGGGAGAGATCATCAATACCGAGATTGCCGGCACGTTGATGTACGAGATGGAAGGGGACTAGCTTGGCTCCCGAAACCACGCAGAAGCTCTGGACGCCCGCAAACAAAGTGACGCTTGCGCGCATCCTCGCCATTCCCGTATTCCTCGCGGTCGTCATCGCCCCATGGCCCGATTACCTTCCGTACTGGCCCGATGCCGAATCTTGGAAACCGCTCATCGCGGCCATCGTTTTCATCGTGATTTCGGCGACCGATGCCGTTGACGGCCATTTGGCCCGAAGTCGCGGCGAAGTGACCTCGCTGGGCAAGTTCATGGACCCGCTTGCGGACAAGCTGCTTGTGACAGCCGCTTTGCTCGTGCTGGTGGAGATGAGCGTGCTTCCCTCGTGGGTGGCGCTCATCATCATCTCGCGCGAATTCATCGTTTCGGGCATCCGCATGGTTGCGGCGAGCGAAGGCGTCGTCATCGCGGCGAGCTGGTGGGGCAAGGTCAAGACCGTGACCCAGATCGTCGCCATCGTGCTTTTCCTCGTGAAGGGCACCTCCTGGTTGGGAACGTATGACCAGAGCTTCAGCGACGGCATGTACACCCTCGCTTGGGTTGCCATGGGCCTCGCGATCTTCTTCACCATCGTGAGCATGCTCGATTACTTCAGCAAGTCCCGTGATCTGCTTGGCTTCACCAAGCATGCGCGTCGGGAAGATGTCGAGAAATACGACTACATGCGCGTTTCGGAAGATTCCTGGGAGCGCGAATTTCCCACCAACGCCGACCTGGAAGAACAGGCGGCGGCGCTCATCGACCGAGCTCGTGAAGCGGGCGTTATGCTGGGCACGGCCGAGAGCTGCACAGGCGGTCTCATCGGCGCCACGCTCACCGACATCCCCGGATCGAGCGATGTGGTGGCTGGCGGAATCATCAGCTACACCAATGATGTGAAGCGCGAGAGGCTTCATGTTCCGGCCGAGGTGCTCGAAGCGCATGGAGCGGTGAGCGAGGAAACTGCGTGCGCGATGGCCGAAGGCGCTCGAAGCGAGCTTGGCGTCGACATTGCGGTCGCGGTGACGGGAATCGCCGGTCCGGGTGGAGCTGTTCCTGGCAAACCGGTTGGAACGGTTTGGATCGGCGTATCGGACGCGCAAGGCACCGAGGCTCAGCTTTTCACGTTCGACGGCACCCGTTCGCAGGTGCGCGCGCAGACGGTGCGGGAAGCTTTGAAAAAAATCTCGGAGCGCATTAGGTAATTAGATAGCCCAGTTCAGAGCAACGATTTGACCGTTATTTGAGAATTATTTGAGAGAAATTTGAACTACCTCGAAGAATAATTTGATTTCGGTTCCGTACGCTTTGCAAAAGAACAGGCAATCGCTTGACACGCGAACGCCCGTTCGTATAATGGTATGGAATCGAACAATGGCAAGGAGTTGAAATGGACGAAGCCAAGGAAAACATGCTCAAGCTCACTACCGAGCAGATCGAGAAGAAGTTCGGCAAAGGGTCGATCATGAAGCTCGGCGAGGGAGAGAACGACCTGAATGTGGGCTTCATCCCCACTGGCGCGTTGCCGCTTGATGCCGCATTGGGCATTGGCGGCGTTCCCCGTGGGCGCATCATCGAGATTTATGGCCCTGAATCGAGCGGCAAGACGACGCTGGCTTTGCACATCATCGCAGAAGCCCAGGCGACGGGCGGCATCGTCGCTTTCATCGATGCCGAGCATGCGCTCGACCCGGTGTACGCGGCGAGGCTTGGCGTCGATATCGACGAGATGCTCATCTCGCAGCCCGATACCGGCGAGCAGGCGCTTGAGATTTGCGACATGTTGGTCCGCAGCGGGGCCATCGATTGCGTCGTCGTCGACTCCGTGGCCGCGCTCACCCCTCGTGCAGAACTCGAAGGCGAGATCGGAGACACGACGGTTGGCCTCCAGGCGCGTTTGATGTCACAGGCTTTGCGCAAGCTGGCCGGTTCTCTGTCCAAGTCGAATACGACGTGCATTTTCATCAACCAGCTTCGCGAGAAGATCGGCGTCATGTTCGGGAATCCCGAAACCACGCCCGGCGGCCGTGCCTTGAAGTTCTTCAGCTCGGTGCGTCTTGATATTCGCCGTCGTGACACGATCAAGGACAAGGGAGAGTCCATTGGCAACCGCGTCCGGGTGAAGGTCGTCAAGAACAAGGTCGCCCCTCCGTTCCGTCAGGCGGAATTCGACATCATGTATGGAACCGGTATCTCCAAATCGGGCTGCATCCTCGATATGGCAGCGGAATGCGATGTCGTCCATAAGAGCGGATCTTGGTACACCTACGGCGAAGAGCGCTTGGGACAGGGCAGGGAAGCGGCAAAGCAGCGTCTCGAGGAGAACCCCGGCCTGCGTGAGCAAATCGAGAATAAGGTGCGTGTTGAGTTTGGCATGCCCACCATTGGCGATGCTTCGGAATATGCCGATGCCGACCCTGTTGTCGAAGAGCTTTAGACGACGGTTATAGGTCGATGCGATTATGGGCAAGCTTGCGACGATAGAGCGCTTGCAATCCATGATTGATGCGGTTTCCGCCCAAGACGAAACGGCATTCGACGTTGTTTCGGGCGGCTTGCGCGATGCAAGCCGTCCGAAAGCAACGCGGAAACGTCGAAAGTCACCTTCCCCAGACGATGACGGCATACCGCCAGCAAAGAAGGCGTATAACCGCGTCATCGAGCTTTGCGGCTACCACGATTTCTCGTGCGCGAAAATGCGTGAGCGGCTCAAACGCGAAGGGTTGCCCGCTGATGCTGTCGAGGATGCGATTGAAAAAGCCGTTCGAATTGGGCTCATCGATGATTTGAGATGGGGAGAGATGCGGGCGAGCGCGCTCATGCGGCGTGGCATGGGCAGGATGGGCATTGTCCGTGAGCTGAAGGAAAACGGAATAAGCGCCCACGACATCGATGGGTGGCCAGAAGAGTACGAAGAGCGTTTCGGGGATGAATTGCAGCGCGCACT
The DNA here is from genome assembly GCA_030525445.1 of Coriobacteriia bacterium. Classification (GTDB taxonomy): domain Bacteria; phylum Actinomycetota; class Coriobacteriia; order Coriobacteriales; family Eggerthellaceae; genus UMGS1519. The sequence continues at coordinate 19,143 of JAUNEQ010000006.1, forward strand.
TGGCGTGCTCGAAAAGAATCCGCCACGTTCGAAGAACCTCCGCGCTTCGGCATACGGGAAACTCATGAGAAAGGGATATGATTCTTCTGTGTCAGCGCAAGCGAGTGGTATATGGTTTGCGCGACAATACGAAGGCAACGAATAATAAGACATCTGACATGTTATGTCATGATATCGAAAGCCCGAGGAGGAAGCATGCCCAAAGTCTCCGTTATCGTGCCGATGCATAATAGCGCCGACTTGCTTGCCGAAACGCTCGCGAGCATCGAGACGCAAACACTAGAAGATATAGAGATCGTCTGCGTCGATGACGCGTCGCAAGATTCGACCATGGCGATATTCGAGCTCTTTGCGAGTGATGATGATCGTTTCAAGCTCATTCGCTTCGAAGAGAACCAGGGCGTTTCCGCAGCGCGGAACACGGCTATACAGGCCGCTTCCGGAGATTACCTCGCGTTCATGGATGACGATGACTGGTATCCGCGAAGCAACACGCTCGAGAAACTCTATGAGGCAGCGGCGAGTCACGATGCCCTCATCGCCGGTGGCTCTTTCAGCGAATTCGACAATCGCACGAACAAGGTGACGGAAGACTACACGGGCAAGGGCCATCTATCCTGCTTTACCTTCACGCGGGAGGGGCGCATCGAGTATTCCGACTGGCAAGGTGATTTCGGATTCCAGCGCTTCATCTTCAAGCGAGATTTCATCATAGAAAACGAAATCGAGTTCCCCGCTCTCATCCGTCATGAGGATCCGGTTTTCTTGGTGAAGGCGATGGTGGCTGCGGGATGGTTCTATGCCATTCCCGATGTGGTGTACCGTTACCGGTTCCATCACAAACCGCGCATGCTTGGCGAAGAGTCCGTTGACGATGCGTTCAAGGCTATCGCAGAGATACTCGCCATCGCTGCCAACAATGGGTATGACACGCTTCGCGATTATCAAATCGAGCTCCTCAAGGTGTATTCGGCCGATTCCTTCGGCCTCGTCTTCAACGAGGCAAAGCTTTTGGGCGCACGGGCGAAAGCGTTGCGGAGCATCACCTCTTCCAAGCCGTTCCGATTGCTTGCCGACGTCGCGGGCTCTTACAAGACGATGCTCGGCGACGTGCTCAAGCAGTACAGCCTGGACTAAACCTTCAGGAACCTATGGGGTTGTCCCCGTGATAGGCCATATGGTTGGCTTTCACGCTATCGGCGTACGAGGGATTTCAGGATGCCTTTCTCGTACGCGTTGAAGGAGAACGCCCAACAGATGGCCACGTAGAACACCACGTATGCAATCAGGCACACGATGAGGATGGCCCATGACCCGATTGCAGGAAGCAGCAAGAGGCGTACGAGGAAAACGACGACGAACAGCGCAAACGGGGCGGCAGCGATTCGGCAGATATCACCCCAGAAACGTGGGATATCGATACCCGTGCGCTTCCAATAGAACCAATTCATGATGAGGCCGCTTCCGATGAACAGCGCAAAGGCGGTCGAAACGGCGGCGCCGATGATTCCCATGACCTGAACCAAGGCGATGGTGGCGGCGATGTTGATCACCGCAACCGCGAAATAGATGCCAGCGCGGAAGCCATAGGTGTTGTTCACGCGCAGGATGGTGAGCCCGACGTTTTGGATGAGGTCGATGGTGAACGGTATCATGATGATGATTGCGATGAGATACGCGTCATGGAATCCTTCGCCCGCCCACAGGCGTATGAAATCGTCTCCGAAGACGACGAACCCCGTGAGCACGGCCCATAGCACGAGGAAAGAGATTCTGCCGATCCTGACGAACAGGTCCGATAGCGTTTCGTCATGTTCTTCGCCCCGGTAGATGCGGGTGACTTTGGGAAGGAACACCGAAGAAACCGCGATTCCCAAGGGCATGTAGCACATGAAGATCTGCGAGGCGATGCCGTATACGGCGACGCTTGCGGTGCCGAAGAAATACCCCAGGATGAGCTGGTCGGTGCGCCAGAAGATCTGGTCGGCGATCGTCGCGAGCAGGATGGCGCCCGAGAACACGAGCAACGCCCGTGCGAGCGAGCGGTCGAATTCGTGGAGTCGCACCTTGATTCCCAGACGGCGGCTTGAATAGCCGCGACGTATGACCGCTTCGATGGCGACGGTGATGAGCTGGACGGTCACCGCGGAAATGGCATAGGGATAGATGAAGACGGCAAGCGCGATCGCGAATGGCTGCAGCGCGGTGAGCACAACCTGCAATCCGTACTGGAAGGTGAAGCGTTCATGCGCCTCGATCGTCGCGCTGTAGATCGAGTTGTTCAAGACGATGATGACGTTCACGATGAGTATCACGAGCATCCAGGAAAGCTCATGGAGCTCGGCGGCCGTGAGCGATTCGGCGTACACGGCATTCGCGATGGCGATAAGGGCAATTCCCACCAGTATGGCGAAGGCGGAAAGGATGCGGTACAAGATGCGGGAGACCCCGAGCACGTTTTCGGCCCGGTCGTATTCTTTCAGCGCGAGGTGCTTGTTGTAGTAGCGCTGGACGGCCGCGGCAATCGTCGAATTCATGATGAGCAGGTACGCCATGACCGAACCGACCAATTGATACAGGCCATATTCGTTCGTGCCGATGGTGCCCAGGAGCAAGGGGACATAGATAAGGTTCACCACCACCTGCACGGCCATGTACAGGTAATTCACCAATGCTCCTCTAGAACGCTCGCTCACGGGTTCCTTTCTTCCTTGCAACTGCGATTACTCTATCGCTTTTGGCAAGAAGGCGAGCCAAGGGGCAGTGTCCGGGCATCCAGTTATGGAGTTGTCTCCATATTTGACGGGAATGCGAACCATCAAAATGGGGGCATAGCCGGGTATTTGCGTGGAATAGCGATATGCACCAAGCTTTGTGGACTCATAGTGACTATCGGGAAATCCGGACGGCGATGGCAATTTGATGGGGTAGTATTAATTCGCCATGAGTATACATACCCGGGTAACGGGTATTCAGATATAGACAACTGAATAGCACTACCCTTGGATAATTGTATGCTCATGCCAGTTGACCTGGCATTTTTTATGCGCATTACGAGCGCACAGAAACATAGGAGCGTATTGATGGAGATCATATTTGCTATCGTCGGCATCATTGTCGGCGTTATCGCGGGCGTCCTTGTGGCGCGATCGGTGGGGGCGCAGTCGGTGAAAAACACCGCGGCCGAAACCGAGCGCATGATGCAGGATGCACGCGAGAAGGCCGAGATCTTGCAGCGCGAGAAGCTGCTTGAGGCCAAGGACGAAATCACGAAGATGCGCGAGAAGGCAGAGGCCGAACACAGCGCGCGCCTGGACAAGGCACGCGAGCAGGAAAAGAGCCTGAATGCCCGCGAGCGCTCCCTCGACAAACGCAGCGACTCGCTCGATTCCCGCGAACATCGCCTCTCGAGCATGCAGGGGCAGGTGGAGAAGCGCGAGCGCGACCTCGAGCGCGACCAGCGTGCACTCGACGACCTGAAGCGTGATTACGAGGACCGCCTGGATGAAGCCGAAGAGCTGAAGGAGCAGATCAACGTCCGCCTTGAGCAGGTGAGCGGCATGACCGCCGATGAGGCGAAGGAAGAGCTGCTCGAGAACCTCCGCAGCGAGGTTGCGCTCGAGTCCGCGGCCATCATCCGCGAATCCGAAAACCGCACCAAGCTCGAGGCCGATAAGAAAAGCCGCGAGATCTTGAGCCTCGCGATCCAGCGCCTGGCGAGCGAATACACCACGGAGAACACCGTGCATGCTGTCGCGTTGCCGAGCGATGACCTGAAGGGCCGCATCATCGGTCGCGAGGGTCGCAACATCCGCTCGTTTGAGCAGATCACGGGCGCGAACCTCATCATCGACGATACCCCCGAGTGCGTCACGATCAGCTGCTTCGACCCGGTGCGCCGCGAGATTGCCCGCATCACGATGGAGAACCTCATCGCCGATGGCCGCATCCACCCGGCGCGCATCGAGGAGATGTTCGAGAAGGCGACCAAGTACGTCGACAAGCAGGTGCAGGAAGCCGGCGAGCAGGCTGGCTTCGAGACGGGCATCCACGACCTGCATCCCGAGCTCATCACGACGCTTGGCAAGCTGCGCTACCGCACATCGTACGGCCAGAACGTGCTCGACCATTCCCGCGAGGTCGCATACCTTGCCGGTTTCATGGCGAGCGAGCTCGGCCTCGATCCGATCCCGGCAAAGCGCGCGGGCCTGCTTCATGACATCGGCAAAGCCGTGACCCATGAGGTTGATGGCAGCCACGCGGTCATCGGTGCCGACCTGGCACGCCGCTTCGGCGAGAAGCCGGAGATTGTGCATGCCATCGAGGCGCACCACAACGACATCGAGCCCAATTCAGTGTTGGACGTGATCACGCAGGCCGCTGACGCTATCTCGGCGGCGCGTCCCGGCGCACGCAAGGAAACGCTCGATGCCTACATCAAGCGTCTCGAGAAGCTCGAGGAGATTGCGAACAGCTATGAAGGCGTCGACCGCACGTTTGCCATCCAGGCTGGCCGCGAAGTGCGCGTCATGGTCGTGCCGGAGATCGTCGACGAAGCCCAGACCACGGTGCTCGCGCATGATATCGCGAAGCGCATCGAGAACGAGATGCAGTATCCCGGCCAGGTGAAGGTGGTCGTCATCCGCGAGAGCCGCGCGATCGGCATCGCCAAGTAGCAACCACGATGGCCGCTGCCGACCTCGAAGGTTTCATAGGGGAAGTAACAGGGGAGAGCCACCTGCGGGTCGAAGAAGACCTCGGAGGTGGCTTTGTCCGTCTGCGCACCTCTGAGGCCGAACGCCGTCAGGCCCAGCAGGATATCCGCTGTTCAGAGGATGTCGTGCTCGAGCTCTTGCGCAATTCTCGCGATGCGGGTGCACGCATGATTTGCATCGCGACGAATCGGGAGGGATCGCTTCGCAACATCACCGTCATCGATGACGGCGGGGGAATTCCCCATGACATGTGGCAAAAGGTATTCGAACCGCGTGTGACCAGCAGGCTCGATTCGTTCCATGACGATCGGTGGGGCGTGCACGGCAGGGGCATGGCGTTGTTCTCCATCGCAAGCAATGCCCGCGCCGCCCAGGTGGTTTCGTCCGGCGAAGGCCTGGGGACCGCGCTCACGGTGCAAACCGATGTGGCATCCTTGGGAGAAAAGACCGACCAAAGCACGATCCCCCGACTCATCATCGATGAGTCGGGAAGGCAAATCGTCCGCGGCCCCAGGAACATCAACCGCATTGTCATGGAATTCACCCTTGTGCAGCGCGGTTCCTGCATCGTTTACCTGGGGACCCCCAACGAAGTGGTCGCCACGCTTGTCGACTACGGAAGCCGCGTGCTGAGCGCGTTCGAGCGGGCGTTTGCGCAATCGGAAGATGGTTTCCCGGTTTGTCTTCGTCCGGCATTTGCGGCGACTCCCGCCGAGCTTGCGGAAGCAGCCGCCGAGCTTGGCTTGAGCATTTCGGAACGCAGTGCCCGGAGGGTGCTAGACGGCGAGATAGCCCCGCTTCCCCCATTCGCAAGCGTGGTGGCTGAAGCGTCACGCGTGCAACGAGAGCCGCATAAGAATGCGCATGCGCGCGTGAAGGGCGACCGGGTTCGTGTTTCCGCCGAGGACCGCGACGAGTTTGCCGAACGTGTATGCGAGGCATACGGTTCGCTGGCACAGAAGTACTATCTTGATGCAGAGGTGAACCCGGCCGTACGCGTCGCGCAAGATGGCCTTCATGTGTTCATCCCGTTCATTCCAGCAGATGATGGGATGGAATAGCCGTACTGGGCGAAAATGGCTGCGAGCCGATAGCGAAGAGCTGGCCTAACGCACGGAAAACGATTATGCGAGGAGGATGCATATGGAGCCACGGGTGAGTGTCATCATTCCCATCTATAACGTGGAGCGATATATTGCCGAGTGCATCGAATCGCTCTTGCGTCAGACGTTCACCGATTTCGAGGCCATTTGCGTCGATAGCGGGTCGAGCGATCGGTCGATTGAGATTGCGCGGGAGGTGGCCGGAGACGATCCTCGCTTCGTCTTCACGGAAAGCGGCGACAACGGGCAGTCAGTTGCACGCAACCGCGCCCTGGACATCGTGCGCGGTGAGTACCTGCTCAACCTCGATTCCGATGACTACTATGTGCCCGATACCCTCGAGCGCCTGGTGAAAGAAGCGGATGCTTCCTCCCTGGACATGCTCTACTTTTCCGCCAAGACCTTTTACGAAACGGACGACCTCTCGCGGACGAACCCCGAGCGTCAGGATAACCGCCCGGACATTCCCGGCGTGCTGAGCGGGCCCGACATGTACGTTCAGATGGAGAAGACCGGGGCGTTTCGGCCGTCGGCCTGCATGTTCATGTTCAAGCGATCGTTGGTTGAGGAAGCGGGATTGCGGTTCGTCGAGGGAATCATCCACGAGGACCTTCTGTTCACGATGATGATCGTCCCCCTTGCGAAGAAGACGGCGTTTTTGAACGAGACGTTTTACATGCGCCGCATGCGTGCGGGGTCGACGATGACCACCGCGCGCGGCGTCCGCAACATTCACGGCCATCTTGTCGCCTCCATGCATATGGAGGCGTGGCTGCAACAGCATGCGGGGGAATACTCGGCCGAATTCTGCGATTGGTATGCGCATCGCATTCACCACACGTGGATGCTCGTTGCACAGGACGTGCGCGACCTAAGCTGGGAAGAGATCGATGCGTTTCGTGACAGCCTGCCGATTGGCGAGCGAATCGCGCTCGATCTGCATGGGATTGAGCCGGCCTCGTCGCTCGGCGAGGTGCTCGATTCGACGACGTTCAAGGTTGGGCATGCAATGCTCGCATTGCCAACGTACATTAAGGACCGGTTGGCGAATCACGGATAGCGGCGGGCCTGCAATGGGCTCATGGGGACAACAATAGGGGACAAGGTACGTAAGGGGAGATTGTGTTAGATAGGGGAATCAGCTTAGACGAAGCGGAAATCGCGGTTCTCATACCGTGCTATAACGAAGCGGTCACCATCGCGAAGGTCGTCGATGACTTTCGACGGGTGCTTCCGGGGGCAACGGTGTACGTGTACGACAACAATTCTTCCGACGATACCTCACGGATTGCGGGCGAGCATGGTGCCGTGGTGCGCCGAGAGACGCGACAAGGCAAGGGCAATGTCGTTCGACAGATGTTGCGCGATATCGACGCCGATGCCTATATTCTCGTCGATGGGGATGACACGTACCCTGCAGAGGACGCGATAAAGCTCCTCGAGCCCATTCTCGCCGGCGAGGCTGATATGACGGTGGGCGACCGGCTTTCCAACGGCAGCTATGCCGAGGAGAATGGAAGGCGGTTCCATGGGTTCGGAAACAACCTGGTCCGCTCGCTCATCAAGCACATCTACGGGTTCGAATTCAATGATGTCATGACGGGTTACCGTGGCTTCAGCCGCATCTTCGCGAAAACGCTTCCCATCGAATCGCCTGGGTTCGAAATCGAAACCGAGCTCTCCATCCACGCGGTCGACAAGCGGTGGCGCATCAAGGAGATTCCCATCGAGTACCGGGACCGTCCCGAGGGTTCCTCTTCCAAGCTGTCCACGTTCAGCGATGGCCTCGCGGTGCTCCGCATGATCGGAAGCCTGTTCAAGGATTACCGCCCGCTTGCGCTTTTCAGCTCGATCGCCGCGATCTGCATCATCATCGGTCTGGCAATCGGTCTTCCCGTCATCTGGGAATTCAGCGTCACCGGTCTCGTCGAACGGTTCCCGTCCGCATTGCTTGCGACGGCGTTCGTGGGCACTGGTTTCCTCGCCGAAGCATGCGGGCTCGTGCTCGATACGACGGTGAAATCATCGCGCAAGGAATACGAGCTCATGGTGATCGCGGCTTACGATCGATACGGGAGGCTGTAACGGGATCGATGCGTGACCATGGCGTTCACCCCGGAGACCGGCTAACCAATGATGAATGGGTGGAAAGCGCATGATATATCTCGTGGTTTCCCATTTCGAGATAACTGGGATATAATTCCATCCCACAACACAATCATTTCTGCTGGTAATACACAAATCGCTATAACGTATGCACAGCAAACGGAGCAATAGAAGGACATAAGTGGCAAGCACTATGGAAAAGCAGACTATCGGATGCCTGAGGGTGTCCTCGCATTCTTCCCCGGCATCGGTGGCTGGCGCCATCGCCGGCATGATCAAAGACGGCTCTCATGTCGATATCCAGGCCGTGGGCGCTGGCGCCGTCAATCAGGCGGTCAAGGCGATTGCCATCTCACGTGGTTTCCTGTCACCCATCGGCATCGAGATCATCTGCGTTCCGGCGTTTGCCGATATCGTGATCGACGGAGAGTACCGCACCGCGATCCGCTTCTCGGTAGAGCCGCGCGTTCCTGTCGTGCCGCAGGGCGAATAGCCCCAAATCCCGCATTACCAGCCTATGAATATCGATTTCAACGAAGTGAGATTCTGCATCCATACCTTCGGGTGCCAGATGAACAAACATGATTCCGAGCGTGTCGTGGGCATGCTCGAGGCTTTGGGCGCCATGCAAGTCGAGGCCGTCGAAGATGCCGATGTCGTCATTTTCATGACGTGCTGCGTACGCGAGGCCGCTGATGTGCGCTTGCGCGGCCAGGTCAATTCCATGAAGAACATTCCCGTGCGTGCTGGCTCGCCCACGGGCAGGCGTCATGTCGCGATTGGCGGCTGCATCGGGCAGCGTGATGGCGAAGCGCTCGTCCGCGAGCTCCCGAATGTGGACGTCGTCTTCGGGACGATGAACCTGGCGTCGTTGCCGCGCCTCATCGCCGACGCGATGAATGACGGCGCCGCCCAAGTTGAGGTTCTCGAGAAATCGGACGATTTCCCCACGAGCCTTCCCAGCCATCGCGAAAAGAACTGGAGCGCATGGCTTCCCATCACGATCGGCTGCAACAATTTCTGCTCGTACTGCATCGTTCCCTATGTGCGCGGCCGCGAGAAATCCCGCCCGCTCGAGGACATCAAGAAAGAAGCGCGCGGGCTGGTGTTGGCTGGTGCGAAGGAGATCACGCTGCTCGGCCAGAACGTCAACTCCTATGGCCGCGACCTCTATGGCGAGGCGCGTTTCGCAGAAGTGCTCGATGCCGTGCATGAATCGGGTGTCCGCTATCTGCGTTTTGCGACCAGCCATCCGAAAGACCTCAACGACCAGGTCATCGAAAGGATCGGCTCGCTCGAACGCGTTGCCCCGGCCCTGCATCTCGCCGTGCAATCGGGGTCGGACCGCATCCTCAAGGCGATGAACCGCCGGTATACGGCAGAACATTATCTGGGCCTTGTTGACAAGGTGCGTGCCGCGCGTCCCGATATCGCCCTCTCCACGGACATCATCGTCGGTTTCCCCGGTGAGACCGAAGAGGATTTCCAGGCTACCTACGACCTCGTGGAGGCGGTTGGATACACCCAGGTGTTCACGTTCATCTATTCGCCGCGCGAGGGGACTCCCGCCGCGAAGATGCCGTACGACATTCCCCGGGAAGTCATCCAAGACCGCTTCGACAGGCTTCGCGACCTCGTGGAACGCAAGGCGTGGGAGGCTAATCGCCTGGACCAGGGCAAGCGCATCGAAGTCCTCGTGGAGAGCGTGAACCGCAAGGACGCTGACGCTGTTTCCGGCAGGAGCCCCAAGAATCAAAACGTTCACGTCTCGTTGCCGAAGGGCGAGGATCCGGAATCGCTTGTCGGCTCTGTCGTTCAGGCGCAGGTTACGGATGCACGCCCGTGGTTCCTTCGTGCTGAGTTTGCCGGTGTGGTGGAACGCTGATGGCGTTCGTGCCCGAACTCTCGCAACCCATCATCATCATTGCCGGGCCGACGGCTTCGGGGAAAAGCGAGTTGGCCCAATGTGTTGCCGAGGTGCTCGACGGCGAGATCATCAGCGCCGATTCCATGCAGGTGTATCGCGGCATGGACATCGGTACGGGAAAGGTGCCCGAAGCCGATAGGCGCGTTCCCCATTGGGGGCTCGACCTCGTCGATCCCGGCGAACCGTATTCCGTCGCGCTCTTTCAGGAATACGCACGTCGCGCTGCCGCCGACATCGATTCGCGTGGCAAGCGAGTCATCCTTTGCGGCGGAACGGGGCTCTATATCCGCGGGGTCATCGACGGATATGAGTATCCGAAGGGTGACCAGGTGGGAAACCCGGTGCGCCAGAAGTACACGAAGGTTCTAGGAGAAGTTGGCGCACAGCAGCTGTGGGAGATGCTGAAAGAGGCCGATCCTGAATCGGCTGCTATTCTGCATCCCAATAACACCAAGCGGGTCATCCGTGCGTTCGAGATGCTGGCCGAGGGGACGACCTACGCTGCGCAAAACGCGAAGCTCCAGGTGATACCCCAGGTGCTTCCGGCAACGTATCTGGCGCTTGCCGTGGAACCGGAAGGGCTCGCCAAGCGCATCGAAGCGCGCGTCGATGGCATGTTCGCCGAAGGGCTGGTCGCAGAAGTGCAAGGGCTCCTGGATGGTGGATGGCGCGATGCCATCACGGCGCCGCAGGCGATAGGCTACAAAGAGGTCGTCGCTGCGCTCGATGGCTCATGCACGATGGAAGAGGCTTCCGGGCAGATTAAGATGGCCACCCGCCGTTATGCCAAACGGCAACGCACCTGGCTTCGAGCCGATTCCCGCGTGCGCTGGGTAGATGCCAACGACCCCGAGGCAGTCTTCGAAAAGGCACTCGCCAATCTCAGTTGATGATGGGCCCTGCGTACGGCGGCCTTCGATGTTCGTTTCCGAATTGGCAACGGTAGATCTTGGCGTTACCCGAAGGGCTCTCGCTCTATTAGAATGGAGCGGATGAAAGAGGTGGCATATGCGTCTATCGAAGTGTTTGCAGGAAACGAAACCGTATCTGTTTGTCGAATTGAACCGGAAACGCGCGGAACTCGAAGCCCGGGGCATCGATGTCGTGACGCTTTCCATCGGCGACCCCGATGGGGCGACGCCGCAGTTCATCGTGGATGCCATGAAGGAAGCGGTCGCCAACCCCGCATACCAGCACTATCCCGCATATGCGGGGTCTCCCGAATTCCGCACAGCTGCGGCAGGGTATCTGAAGAATCGTTTCGGAGTCGATGTTGACCCGATGGGCGAGGTACTCGCGCTTATCGGAAGCAAGGAGGGATTGGTCCATCTCGGGAATGCCTTTATCGACGAGGGGGAGTATGCGCTCGTTCCGAGCATCGGCTATCCCGCCTATTCGGCTGCGGCGACGCTTCGCAACGCGCATATTTACCTGATGCCGACAACGCCGGAAAACGGCTATCTCGCGGACTTTTCGCACGTTCCGGAAGAAGTGGTCGCCAAGACGAAGATCATGTTCCTGGGGTATCCCAACAATCCAACGGGCGCGTGTGCCCCCGAGAGCTACTTCGATGAGGCCATCGCGTTTTGCCGCGAGAACGACATCCTGCTTGCGCATGACAATGCGTATGCGGATATCAGCTACGACGGGTACCGTCCGCCTGCGTTGCTGCAACGGCCTGGCGCGCGTGAAGTGGGCATCGAGTTCTTCAGCCTCTCGAAGGGCTACAACATGACGGGTTGGCGTATCGCCTTTGCAGCGGGCAATGCGACGGCGATCAAGGCCTTGGGCACCGTCAAGAACAATCTCGATTCCGGGGTGTTCAACGCGGTGCAGCAAGCCGGCATTGCCGCGCTCACGAGCGACCAGTCGACGGTGCGCTCGCAATGCGCCATCTATCAGCGCAGACGTGACGTCCTCGTACCCGCGCTCAATGATATGGGGCTCGCCTGCGAAGCCCCGAAAGCCACCATCTATGTTTGGGCGCGAATTCCCGAAGGCTACACGTCCATGCAGTTTGCCGACTTCCTGCTGAACGAGGCCCATGTGGCCGTCACTCCCGGCAGCGGTTATGGCGCAGATGGCGAGGGATTCATCCGCATCAGCCTCACCGTGACTGATGACAGGCTTGAAGAGGCGATTCAGCGCATGCGCGCCGTTTTGTAGGCTGTGATCCCCAGCCTTACCCGAATCGGAGCGTTGTGCGCACCATCGCCGCTATTGCCCTAGCCGGTCGCGGAGCGCGACGTCAAGTGCGGTACAATAGCCCGCATGAGTGAATTCCATTATCCGAAAGAAGAGCAGGAACGAGCGCTGCTCGTGGGCGTTGAGCGCCCCGATGCGACGTGGTCGCTCGAATCGTCGCTCGAAGAACTCCGCCGCCTCACCGAAACCGCGGGCGCGGAAGTGGTCGCGGCCACGACGCAAAGGCTCGAGAAGCCGAATCCCAAGACGTTTGTGGGCAGCGGCAAAGCCGAGGAAATAGGCGAGCTCTGCCGCGCAAACAACATCGACCTCGTCATCCTCGATGACGAGCTCACGCCGAGCCAACAGTCGAACCTCGAGAAGACCGTCGGCAAAGACGTCAAGGTCATCGATCGCACCGCGCTCATCCTCGACATCTTCGCGCTGCACGCGACGACGAAGGAAGGCCGCCTGCAAGTTCGCCTGGCTCAAAACGAGTACCTGTATCCGCGGTTGCGCGGCATGTGGGCGCACCTTGCGAGCAACCGCATGGGCGGCGGCGTCGGCAGCCGATTCGGCGAAGGCGAGAGCCAGCTCGAAGTCGACCGCCGTATCGTTCGCGATCGCATCACGAGCATCCGGCGGCAACTGAAAGAGCTCGAGAAGAACCGGGCGATTCAGAGGCAGAAGCGACAGGAGAGCGGCATTTTCCGCGTATGTTTGGCGGGTTATACGAATGCCGGCAAGTCGAGTTTGCTCAACCGGCTCACCGATGCCGGCGTCCTCAGCTACGACAAGCTATTTGCCACGCTCGACTCGAAGAGCAAGAAGCTCCAGCTGCCCGATGGTCGTGAGGTGACGCTCACGGACACGGTTGGCTTCATCCAGAAGCTGCCGACGAAACTCGTGGAAAGCTTCAAGAGCACCCTCGACGAGATTCGCGAAGCAGATCTTGTGCTTCATATCGTGGATGCGGCCGATGCGGATTTCGAAAAACAGGTGAAGACGGTCGACGAGATCCTCAACCAGATCGATGCCGGCGATATCCGGCGGGTGATGGTGTTCAACAAGATCGACCTGCTCGACGATTCAAAGCTCGAGAACCTTCGGTACCGCTACCCCGAGGCGCTCTTCATCAGCGCGCATGAAGGCAACGGCATCGATGACCTGCTCGCGTATGTGCAGCAAGCGGCTGCTGATACGGGGTATATCTTCCAGGTGCTTATTCCGTATAACCGGGGAGACGTGTCGAGCCTTGCCCACAGCAAGTGCCATATCATAGAAGAGGAACACGTGGCCGAGGGTACGCGCATGAGGGTTCAGGTGAGCGCTCCATATAAGGCGCTTTTCGCGAAGTTCGCAGAATGAGGCAAGCGGTCCGACCCATTGCCTCATAAAAGAAAGGATAGCAACATGTACGATTATCTGGTGGTAGGAGCGGGCATCTCAAGCGCGGTATTCGTGCACGAGGCGCGCAAGCTGGGAAAGACCTGCCTTGTCATCGATAAACGAGACCATATCGCAGGCAACGTGTACTGCGAGGAGGTCGAAGGCATCAACGTCCATAAGTACGGCGCGCACATCTTCCACACCTCCATCCGCCGCGTATGGGATTACGTGAACCAGTTTGCGGAGTTCAACAACTACATCAACAGCCCGGTGGCCGTGTACAAGGGCGAGCTGTATAACCTTCCCTTCAACATGAACACGTTTGCGCAGATGTGGGATGACGTGCGCACGCCTGCTCAGGCTCAGGCGAAGATCGCGGCGCAGGTTGCAGAGGCGGGCATTGGTGAGCCGTCTAATCTCGAAGAGCAGGCGCTTTCTCTTGTCGGGCGCGATGTCTACGAGAAGCTCATCAAGGGATATACGGAAAAGCAGTGGGGCCGCGATTGCAAGGACCTGCCGGCGAGCATCATCAAGCGCCTTCCGTGCCGTTTCCGCTTCGACAACAACTA
>JAUNEQ010000249.1 GCA_030525445.1 Coriobacteriia bacterium
TTGGTTGTAGAGGTCCCTCGACTACGCGCCTTCGGCGCTTCGCTCGGGATGACAAAGGGGGCAACCGCTTCGCTCGGGATGACAAAACGGGAGGTTGTAGCGCTCGCGACGTTAGTCGACGAAGCGGCGCATTTGGGAGATGTTTTTGTTCAGGCGGCGCGTGAAGACCAGGAAGGCGGCGGCGACCACCATGATGATGCCCAGGAGCACCCAGGCGAAATCGTGCACGAATGCGGCATAGGGGCTCGCGGCCAGGGGGTTCTCGTCATCGGGGATCTCCTCGACGGCCTCGGGGTAGGCTGCGAGGGGCGTGTCCTCGTCGGTGATGGATTCCTCGCTCGTGGACACCTTGGGGGTGGAGCGAAGCGGCGAGGCCATGTCGGCGGTGGCGCCGTCCTCGCCCTGGGATGCAGCGTAAGCTTCGGAAAATGCCTGCTCAAGTTCTTGAAGGGCAGCCTGGGTCTGCGGATCGACCTCGCTCGCATAGGCGGAACCGCTCACGGCAAAGGAGAGGGAAACCGAAAGCAGCAACGCCAGAAGGAAGGCGAAAACCACGTGGAGAAGCCCTCCGTCAAAGGCGTTCCCACGCATGTTGTCAAAGCCTACGACCCTCACAAACTGCCTTTCCCGTTTACGCTGCATACACCAGTGTTTGCGTGATTGCAGCATATAGTGTACCAACCGTTTCCTTATCGCTGCGGCGCATTTGTCGAGATAGCAACGTAAAACGACCAGCGGGCAGGAGCGCAAGCGCATCCCTCCACGAACTGGCTACATAATCTTCTTCAGCACGCCGGCGAGCTGCTCGGCGTTCTCGAAGTCGCCCACTTCCACAAAAGTGCGGTTCCCGTTTTCGCGCTGCTGGATGCGCTGCACCGAGCCGCGCCAATCCTCGCCGTGCTTGCCCGACACGAAGCGCAACGTGGATACGCAGAACGTGGGCTTGAAGCCCGCGGGCGGGTCGAGCGGAGAATTGTCGTACGTGAGCTTCGAGAGCGAACCGCGCAGGTGCTTCACCAGCTCATCGGCATCGCTCTTGGTGAGCTCGGAATCGAGTGGCTTCACGCCCAGCTCGAAGTTGAAGATGGAATCGGGCCCCACGTAGAACTTGCGCATGTATTCCTCGCGCACGAGCATGCGCTGCCACACCACCACGAGCAGCACGGCAACCACGAGCACCCACACCATGACGAGGATGATGCTCAGGCCACCCGACTCGTAGCGAAGCAAGCCCTGTTGGAAGTACACCATGGAATACGCAATGGCCGCGACTAACACAGCCGCTCCCACGATGATGCCACCACGTATTTCCTTACCCACAAATGCCCCCAGAGATCTGTTGCATGTTCATACTCACACCCATTCTAGCGAATGGAGTTCCGCATGCGGCTTATATCTTTATTCGCATGCTGGGCGGAAAGGATGTAGAACACCACCGCGCCCAGAATACCTATCAGCACCACCCAGACGAAACCGTCAAGCGGGTTGTCCAGGGGATACGCACCCAAGGGGTTCTCGTCGTCGTCGATTACCTCGTTGGTCGCGTCCTGCGCGCTCGCCGCAATGGCCGAACCGGCGGCCACCACCTGCGAGCTTGTCTGGCCGGAAGCCATCGTCGTCTCCTGTGCGGCCACGGGCACGGTGTCGCTCGCCGCCTGCGTGGGGGAAACCGAGGTTCCAGCCGTGATGGCGAACACCAGGACGAACGCCGCGAACAAAACCGCAATCGCGCCGGCGATGACCGTCCCATTCACGCGTTTGCGCGCGGGAGCCGTTGCCTTTTGCTCTTCCATCTGCCTACCTTCCCTTCTTCCCCCTCAGTATAGGGCTGGCCGCACCCCCCAGGCAACCAACCCCACACCGATTCCTTATGCCGCGGTGGGCGCCGGGGCTCCGCTCACGGCCGATTCCGGCGTCCCATCCTCGGGCCGATCGACCTATCACGGGGATTGTCCCCGTGATAGGTTTGTTACCTAGGCACCGGCCGTCGCCGGCATCCCGGTGGTTTCTTCTTCGGCCGGGGCTTCTTCCTCTTCCTCGGCCTCGTCATCTTCCTTCTTCTTGCGGCTGAGGAACGCCACGATGAGTTGGATGATGAGCATGATCGCGAACACGATGGTCCACTGGTCGATGAGCTCCATGGGCAGCGTGAAGTCCTGCGTCCACAGCAGCAGGATGACCGCCGCGATGGCCAGGATGATGGCCACCACGCGCCGGATGCGACGGCGCTTCACGACCTGTGGCTCCTCTTCCTCTTCTTCTTCCTCGACCTCGGCTGCGGCCGCGGCTTCGTCGGAAGCGGCCGGCGCGGCTTGCGCCTGCGTGGCCTCGTCGGCTTGCTTGGCTTCCTCGTC
>JAUNEQ010000250.1 GCA_030525445.1 Coriobacteriia bacterium
GTCGAGAGACCTCCCTCGGCGCTCGCCGCAGGCGGGGCTGCGACCACTCCGCACCAGCGGGAGGTCCCTCGGCTCCGCGGGCTGCGCCCGCTCCGCTCGGGATGACACCGATGGCGGACACCAGCCCCGGGCGCACATGTCAACAGTGGTTTGGCACAGAATGCCGGCAAATGGTGGACGCCGGCATTTTCAGGCGCGGAGGTGTTTCGGCATCGTCGGCCATTTCGCAACTTGCATCAGCTCCATTCGTGCGAACAAGAGGCGATTCGCAACGTGAGCGGGTACAATCGGTGGTGAAACATCAGCCTTAGGCGAAGGAGTGCAGCATGGCACAGAAACCGAGCGAGCAGGCATGGGCTTCGGGCGAGCGACTCACGGCGAAGGTCCAGCCGCGGCAGATTCCCGCAATCGACAAATGGCTGGCCGAACGCGATAAGGGCTTCGTCCCCGTCACCCCCCTGAAGGCGTCCACCGTGATGCTGGTGCGCCCCGCCGATCCGGATAACCCGGCACCGTTCCGCGCCCGCACGGCCGTGGAAGACCGCGTGGCACCGCCCAACGGCATCGAGCTCTTCATGATTCGCCGTCAAAAGAGCATGTCGTTCGCGCCTGATGCCGTGGTGTTCCCCGGCGGACGCGTGGATCCGAAGGATTCCGACCCCGCGCTCCCCTGGGCTGGCCCCACTCCCGCGCAGTGGGCGGAGAAGCTGCATCAAACCGAGGACGACGCCCGCCGCATCATCGTCGCGGCCGTGCGCGAGGTGTTCGAGGAGTGCGGCGTGCTGCTGGCTGGCCCCGATGCGAACACCGTGGTGGACGACGTGTGCACGCCGGAATGGGCCCAGGAGCGCGAGCGCCTGGAGGCCCACGAGCAGAGCCTGGCCGAGGTGCTCATCCGGCACAACCTGTACATCCGCACCGACTTGCTGGCCTATTGTTCCAACTGGGTAACGCCGGAGTTCTCGCCGAAGCGCTTCGACACGTTCTTCTTCGCGGCGCTGTGCCCCGACGGCCAGGAGCCCGACGACCGCTCGAGTGAGAACAGCATCGCCGACTGGGTGGAGCCGCAATGGGCCTTCGACCTGGGCGACGCCGGCGAGATCATCCTGTTGCCGCCCACCATTTACAACCTGAACTTCGTGTACCGCGCGAAGAGCCTGGACGACCTGCTCTACACCGACCGCCCGCACATCCAGTTCATGGAGGAAGGCGCCATCGACGAAAACGGCGACCACGTGGTGACGGGCATTCTTCCGTAAGAAGCAAGACGGAACCTATCACGGGACAGTCCCCTTGATAGGTTAGAGGGGGCGAGCATGAAAACGAACGTGAAAGTGCGCAAGGCGCTGTGGGAAAGCGGATACGTGACGCCCTCGCTTTTCGGGGTGCGCGCCGACAACATCACGCCGATGACGGTGGTGGGCACCAACACGTTCATCGCGCATGCCCCGGGCTCTCGCAACGCCCTTGTGGTGGACCCAGGCCCGCCCGACGTGAAGCACCTGCAAGCGGTGCTGAAGGCCGTCGAAGATCGCGACGCCCAGGTGGCGGGCATTTTGGTGACGCATCACCACATCGATCACATCGCTGGCACCGACCTCTTTCGGTATATGCTGGAGCACGGCAGCGACTCGGTCGACCCTAACAACGTGCCGGTTGAGCTTTCCGGCGAGCGATTCAAGTTCGATGTCATGGGACATTACCCGATCGTCGTATTCCCGGACGATGGAGTCCCGGTGTACCACACCGAGCTCGGGAACCTGCCCGAAGGCCCGTTCGCGCCCTTCGAGGGCTGCCCGCGCATGGAGATCGTCGCGCTACCCGGGCATAGCTACGACATGGCCGGGCTCATCCTGAACGATGACAAGATCATCCTCACCGGCGACACCATCTTCCGGTACTGGTCCACCGTCATCCCGTATGGCGACGGCAACCTCGGCGACTACTTCGATTCGCTCGACAAGCTCCAGCGCCTGGTACGCACTGGCGTGGTGACGCAGTTCGCCCCGGCGCACGGCTTCCCCATCGACCAGCCCATCAAGGCGCTGGAAGGGTATCGCGCGCATCGCCGCGAACGCCTGGCCCAGGTGGAGAAAATCATCGATGGCGGCGCGGGCTTCGACCCCGACGCCATCGTGCAAAGCGTGTATGGCGATATCGAAGACCCCATGCTCCTGCGGGCTTCGCTCGCCAGCACCGTCACCCAACTGGAATACCTCGCCGAACAGCGCGGCGTCGAATTCTCCTTCGACGCGCAAGAATTCAACCGCCGCTTCCCCAACCTCGCACAAACGTAGGTGGGACAGAACGCCCCGCAGCATATGGGACGCCCTTGGACGCTTTTCCTCGT
>JAUNEQ010000074.1:0-2917 GCA_030525445.1 Coriobacteriia bacterium
CGCCACTGCCTATGCCCCGCCCCGCTTCCGCACGAGACGAACATAAATTTAAGTGTCTTATTGTTAGGTTTCCTCTTTATTAGACGCTAAATATTTCTTATATCCTGTTACATGATGCCGGTTGGCGGGCGGGGTGTTTCGGAAGGGATGCAGATGGGAGCGGGGCGCCTGATTCCCGTGGCACGATTTGACGTTGTGCGGCCGCAGAGCGGCGAATCGAGCCAGCCAACGACGGCTCCTGGCAGGATTTGACGTTGTGTGGGAACAGAGCGGCGAATCGCGCCAGTTTCTCCCGGATTCTGGCACGATTCGGCGTTGTGCAGGAACAGAGCGGCGAATCGTGCCAGCCAACGACGGCTCCTGGCAGGATTTGACGTTGTGCGGGAGCAGAGCGTTGAATCGTGCCAGCCAACGACGGTTCCTGGCAGGATTCGGCGTTGTGCGGCCGCAGAGCGGCGAATCGCGCCACCTCGATAGACCCCTTGGCAGAATCCGGCGTCAAGCAGCCGTTCCCCGTTGAATCGTGCCTGCCACTCGGGACTCCAGCTTCCAAACCTGCCTATCGCCTCACGCTAGCTGGCAATGCCGACCTCCCGCATCTCGTGGCAGATACCGCCAGCTTTGATTCTGATCGCCCGGTTACCATGCGCGTTTCGCCTTATCCAAGCTTGTTCCTCCACACATGTCACCATGGGCGATCGGGCAAATGAAAAGGCCCGCGGACTTGCATACGCGGGCCTGCAATACGAAGCGTTTACTTCAGGCCATACTGCGATTTCGAGGAAACCGCCCCGTCTTGGAACGTAATCTGGCAGCTGGAGAACGTGGAATTGCCATCCCAGGAATAGATGGACATCTTGATTCCCGCGAGCTCCGTCTCGCTCACCAGTTCGCCCTCGCCTCCGAGCACCTCGACAACCTGGTCATACGACATGCCATTTTCCACCTGGTTGAAGGTCTCCATGGTCACCTGCGCAGTGGATGATCCGCCCACGCCTGCTTGTGATTTGTTCACGACCGCACCATCTTGGAACATCACTGTCGCGATTCCCCAGCCATCCGATTTCCAGGTATATGTAGTGTTCTCGATGCCCGCAATCGAGGACGAGGAGACCAGTTCTCCTTCGGACCCGATGATGCCGACGACATCCTCGTAGCTCATGCCCTGCTCGATTGCAGCGAACTTGTCCGCGTCAATCTTGCCCGAGTCTTTCGACGCCTTCTTTTCCTCGTTCTTCGCAGAACCAGCCGACACCGCGGACTCAGATTCCTTCTTGGCATCCGCCACCACTTGCACGGAATCGATGCACGCATCGAACGTCTCGTCATAGGAAGCCCCATCCAACGGCGAAGCCCCCATCATCATCGCAACCTGGCCGTCATGCAAAACCGAAAGGAAGCGGAACGAGTACATGGCGCCGTTGACTCCGCCCGTGAATGTAGCTTTTTGGGCGGGATATCCGCTTATCGTAAGGTCCGTCGTAACAGTATCCTCAGGCTTGGGGTCTATTTTTCCGGACAGGCCCTCGAGAATCTTGCTGAAAGCTAAGCTCTCATTCCCATCCGCGACCTCCAAATCGGAGCCGTATACATGCATCAGCACCGATTGGTCGCTCTCGCTCGCGTAGTAATACATGCCCCCGTTACTTGCATCTCGTGCAACCCATCCGCTCGGAATCTGGAAAGACAAGCCCCCGAATTCCACGCGGTCGCCCAATTCAACAGCCACGCTGCTCGACTCCTCGGTTTCAGTCGCGTCGTTCGCCGAAACAGAACTCGAGCTCGAGCTCGTCCCGCCCGAACACCCAGCCATGGCTAGGCATGCAATCGCCATGACGCAAACGAGCATGTAGCTCCACGCAAAACGACTCCCTTTTTCCGCATTGTCCCGTAGACGAACATGCATGTCGGCTCCTTCCCTCACCATTTCCCACCCTGCGACAACCCAGTATCACCAGGGCATTTGTGCACTGATCCTGTCATCGAGAATAGCCATGGCATGGGCTTAGCGCATTAACTGGCAGCTAAGAACCCCTCGCTTGCATCGGCGGTCGAATACCCCGCCGGACTAACTCACGGTTAATGCGACAACCAACGCTTTTGCCTAACGTCTACCCATCGCCATTCGCGTAAAAAACACGTCCCTTCATGGGAAGGCGATGCGCCGATCCAAGGAGGCCTCCATCACCGACGAGCAGGACAAACACGCCCGCAACGAGCAATCCGGGCACGTGCATCCCTTCCCCGACGAGCAATCGATGAGAAGGGATATTGCCATGTTTGATTCGAAGACGGAAGACCTGTTCGGCATGCTCACGACCACCCAAGACCTTGCGGGATACTTGGACGAGCTCGATTCGGCCACGCCAACGCTGGCGGAATACCTGCAGGAACAGCTCGAGCGACGGGGGCTGCGCCAAGCGGAGGTGCTCAAGCGCGCCGAGATCGAGCAGACCTTCGGCTGGTACGTGTTCAACGGGAAGCGCGGGATGGGACGCGAGAACGTGCTGAAGCTGAGTTTCGCGATGGGCTTCGACACGAGGCACGCAAACCGCGCTCTCCAGGCCGCGGGGGCGAATGCGCTCTACCCGAAGAAGCGCCGGGACGCCATCATCATCTATTGCCTCGAGCACGGGTTCACCTTGCAGCAAGCCAACGACACGCTCTACGCATTCGGGGAGGAGTGCCTGTAAAGAGAAACGGGGCGCGTTTGTGCGCGCCCCGTTCCCCCGGCGACATCATACGCCCTCGCTAGGCTTGGAATTTGACTTCAAACTGGGCAAACGCCGATACAAGCCGGTTGCCTGGACCCGCCAACCCGGAGAAAACCATAGCTGCAAGCTAATGTTCCCCGTGACTTCATTGGATACCATCGCTGCATTCTCGAACGAAAACGACAGCCAATGAAGGGAGAGCC
>JAUNEQ010000074.1:3017-9213 GCA_030525445.1 Coriobacteriia bacterium
CAAGAAGGGCAAGTTCGGCAGCGCGCCGGGCAGCATCCTCAAATAGCGCCGGGCAACATAGCGTCAAGTCCCGCCATGCAGACACAAGGTCGTAGGCTAATATGGAAACGAAACATGCACGTAAACGACGGCGGAGGAAGCGGCGGGTGAACGAGCCTTTAACAGAGGAATTGCTGGGGCAGCTGCTCGCCTCCCCCGATCCAGCGCAGTTCGCGGACGCCCATGGCATTAACGAACCCTCGCTTTCCCAGTACCTCCAGCAGCTCCTGAAGGAAAAGGGGCTCGTGCGCGTCGACGTCGTCCACGCGGCCGGCCTGAACGAGACCTTCGGATACCAGATCTTCATGGGCCAGCGAAACGCAAGCCGCGACAAGCTTCTGCAGCTCGCGTTCGCGTTGCGGTGCACGCTCAAGGAGGCGAACCGCCTGCTGCACGCCGGCGGCGCGAGCCAGCTGTATTGCAAGAACCGGCGCGACGCCATCATCATCTTCTGCATCGACCGGGGTTACACGCTCATGCACGCCAACGAAGAGCTGTACCGCTTTGACGAAGACACGATTTGCTAAGCTGGGCATATGACGACCGACGAGCTTTCCCAATACCTGCAATCCATCGAACGCGAGGACGACTATCGCGTCGACTGTGTGCTCAAGCAGTCGGACATCGAGACCACCGAGCGCGTGTTCGCGCGTTCGGCCGACGGCGGCGAGCACGGCCCCTACATCCGGAAGCGCATTGCGCGCGATTCCGGCATGGGCGACATCTACGAGCGCATCTACCGCGCAAACAAGGCGGGGAAGCGTTTCGCGCACATCCCGTATGTCCTGGATTTCTACCGCACCGAACAGGACACCGTCGTGGTGATGGAGCACGTGAACGGGCAGACGCTCGCCGACGTGGTGTATGAGCGCGACCCAGGCGTGCAACTGTCGGTGGATCTGTTCCCCGCCATCTGCGATGCGGTGAGCGAGCTGCACGAATCTTTCGACCCGCCCATCATCCACCGCGACCTGAAGCCGAGCAACGTGATGATCCGAAACGGCGTGCCCTTCATCATCGACTTCGGCATCGCACGCGAGTTCCACGACGCATCCGAAACGGACACGACGGCCTTCGGCACGCGCGCCTATGCGCCGCCCGAGCAGTTCGGCTACGAGCAAACCACCGTGCGCAGCGATGTGTACACCCTGGGGCTGCTGCTGTATTACCTGCTGGTGGAGCAGACGCCGAGCCCGAAGGTCATCCGCCGCCGCTTCGAGGACGACCGCATCCCCGAAGAGCTGCGACGCGTCATCGTATACGCCACGGCGTTCGACCCGAAGGAGCGCTACGAGAGCGCCGCCGAACTGAAGGGCGCGTTCAAGCAGGCCATCGCCGCATGCCTGCCGGTGACCGCCGCCACCGCGTTTTCGCAAGACGAAGGCGAGCCCCAGCCCAGCGCCGATAATGGCTTCGCGCACCCGGACCTCGATATCGACGACGTGCAGGGAACGCTGCATTGGCGCGGCGCCATTCCCTTGCATGAAAACGAACCACCGACTCCGGTGAACGTCGAGATCCACGTCTCGACGGCAGACGGGAGCGATATCGCGAGAGCGGCCGTCACGCCGCCGATGCCGCAGCAGGCGCACGATCCTTTCCCGGCAACGTCCAAGCCGCCCACGAAAGGCCGGGCGCGCAACATTGCGATACTCATATTCCTCGCCTTGTTGGTGCTCACATCATGGCGTGATGCCATCGACCCGTCCCAGGTCACGAACGCATATCCGGCACCCTACCACCAATGCCTGTACTTCTTCTGCGTGCCGGTTCTCATGGCCGTGCTCGCGTATGCCGGCCTGAACAAGGAACGGCTGGTCACGAGATATCCCAACGTTCCCTGGCCAACGGGAAAGCGCACCGTGATCGTCGGCCTCGCGATCTTCGCCTTCTTGCTGGTCGTGGCCTACATTTTCCGCATATTCGCCGGCATGCGCTAATCGCAAACGCCCAGCAGTTGACGAATGCTCCGGGCACTTGTCAACCTCAGCAGTTGACGAATGCTCAGTTGACGAATGCTCCGGGCACTTGTCAACCTCGTTCATGGTTTGCAATACCCGCAGGGGTCGTAGCCCAGCTCGATCGCCTGGTCGCGCGTGCCGCCGAAATAGAGCTTGTTGCGGTCGCTCATGTCTGCCACCGAAGAACAATCGGGCTTGTGGAACTTGCGGCTGTTCGCGTTTAACACATAGGTTGCGCTCGCTTCATCGGCGCGGAGCTCTTCGGGGATGTCATTCGCCGCCTGAGCCGCCGGCGCTGATGGCCGCGCAATCGCCGTGGCGCCCTCCCCATCCTCGTCAGCTCCCGCTGCATCGGGGTCGATCGTGCCATCTGCCTCGCTCTTGCCCGTCGCGTAATCGATGCGCACGCCGGGCTCCACGTTGTAGCACCACACGCAGAACTGCACGCCCGCACCGCGGTCTTCCACCGATTCCGCCTCCATGAGCACGCCCGATGCCACGAGGTTCTTCCCCACGAACACCGGCGTCACGCGGTAGAGCACATGGTTGCCGGTGCGCGACACGTACCAGGCGACCTCGTTCTCGTACGGCAGCATCCCCTGCGTGTTCATGGAGCGCGTGCCCGTGATGAGGTTCAGCTCGTTGTCGTTTTCGCCCGCAAGCTGCCAACCGATGAGGTGGCATCGGTTGTAGAGATATTTCTGGTCGACCCAGCTGTACTTGTCGAGCTGCCATCCGCTTGGCCGGATGTTGCCGATGGTGCCACGCGGCTCGGTGGGCATGGTCTCTTTTCCGATGCATGCCAAAGCCACGCCGCACCGCCCGCGTTTATCGAGCTCGCTGTATTCCTCGAACGGGCCTCGCTGCCGGTCCGATTCCAGGAACGTGGGAACACCGCCGTTCACCACAATGGAAGGCTCACCGCTGTATTCGGGAAGCGCAGCAACATCCAGCCATGCCGGCGCGGTTGTCTGCGCGGCCTTTCCACCCCACCCAAACGGCAGGGAGTCGCATCCGCACAGCGCGAGGACGCACGCCATGACGAGCGCGATAACCAACCGATACCCGTGCTTCATGGCCGCATCCTCCTTCCCCATGCGATGCCGGCGGGCCCTCCCCCATGGTAAACCACCAGGAACCAACCACGGGAGACAGTCCCCATTGGTTAATTCGAAAGGGGCCGCCCCTTCGGTCGAGACACTTCGGCTGATAATGTCGTATAGTTCATTTAGCTGGCATAACGCTGTTTACTGCGAGAAAGGACCGCTATGGGCGAGCAGAAAACGATTCGTTGGGGCGTCATCGGCTGCGGAGACGTGGTCGAGACCAAGAACGGGCCGGCGTTCTATTTCGCAGAAGGCTCGGAGCTTGCAGGCATCTGGAACCGCACCGCTTCGAAGGCCCAGGAATGGACGGCGCGCCACGGACACGGCCGCGCGTATGACTGCATGGAAGAGCTGCTCGCCGACCCCACCATCGACATCGTCTACGTGGCGACGACCCCCAATTGCCATTTGCGCCAGGCCATCGCCGTCGCGGAAGCCGGCAAGCATTGCTATCTTGAAAAGCCCATCGCGCTGAGCTACGCGGAAGCCGAGGAGATTCGCGCGGCATTTGCCAAAGCCGGAACCCGCTGCTTCGTGGCGCATTACCGGCGCGGCATGCCGCGGTACCGTGAGGCGAAGCGCCTCATCGACGCGGGAGCCATCGGCAAAGTGCGCGGCGTGCAGATCATCCGCACGCAACGCCAGACCGCCGAGGAGCTGTTGCCCTACGAGCAGAAGCCGTGGCGTGTGCGCCCCGAGGTCTCGGGCGGCAGCCATTTCTACGAAGGCGACGCGCATATGCTCGACCTTGTCGATTTCCTCGTGGGGCCTATTGAAGACTTCAAACTCGAGGTCTCGAACGAAACCGGCTGCTACCCCGCCGAAGACGTCGTGGCGCTTTCCGGCAAGACCGAAAGCCGCGTCATGGTTTCGGGCCTGTGGTGCTATGCCACGTACAAGGCCATCGACCGTTTCCTCATTTTCGGTGACGCGGGAAGCATCGAGTTTCCCTACTACGACAACGCGGCACCGCTGCGCCTGGAAACGATTGCGGGCGGAGCGGGTGCCCAGGTGGCACATGAAGGCGCCATGGGCGTCGTGCGCGAAGGGCCGGAACTCGTCGTACGCGAGGTGGAAACGCCGTCCGACCCCTACGTCGGGCTCGGCCAGGTGCAGGATATCGTCGATGAGCTGCGCGGCATTCCCGGCCGCACCTGCAAGAGCACGCTCGATTCCGCCATGCGCACCCTGCGCATCACGTATGCCGCCGAGGAGCTGATCAACGCGGCGAAAAGATAAGCAACAAAGGCGGGGCAGAGGCTGCAGGATTATCCGCTATCGTTCGGGCAGGATCTCGATGAGCTGGCCGTCTGGGTCGGTGATGAAGTAGATGCCCAGAGCCTCGTTGCGGCGCAGGACGCAGCCCATTTCCTCGTGCAGCGCGTACGCGGCGTCGATGTCCTCCACGCGGCAGGCGATGTGCACATCTTTGCCGGCGTTCTCGTACGGCTCGGTCCGCCCCCGGTTCCAGGTGAACTCGATCTCGAACGGCGCGAGCTCGTTCGCCACGTACACGTTCACCCAGCTACCGTCTTCGGGACCCGTGCGGTGCGTTTCGGTCATGCCGAGCGCCTTCTCGTAAAACGCAAGCGACGCCTCCAGATCCATCACGTGAATGCAGTGGTGCACCAAACGTCCCTTCATGGCAGTCTCCTTTCTGCTGGCTTCGCCTCCCATTCTACAAGACCAGCGCGGTGACCAGGGACATCCGTCCCGGTCTCCCATTTTGAAAATCTTCTTGACCCTCACGTAACGTGAGGGTTTATGGTAGGGACGAGGAGGTTGGCATGGATAAGGCGCATTATTCGATTGGCGAGGTTTCGCAGCTCACCGGCACGAGCGTGCGGGCGCTGCGGCATTACGAAGACCTGGGTTTGCTGCATCCCGCGCGCAATGACAACGGATATCGGTTCTATCGCACGGAGGATCTGGAACGACTGCAGCATATCTTGCTCTACCGCTCATGCGGCGTGGAGCTCGCCGACATCGCCCGCATCCTCGACGCCCCAGGCTTTGATGCGCGCGAGGCCCTCAACCACCACCTCCAAACCCTGCACGAGCGCAGGAAGAATCTGGATTCGCTCATTGCGACGGTGGAGAAGACGTTGCAATCCCTGGAAGGAGGAAAACCTATGACCGACAAGGAACGGTTCGAGGGAATGAAACAGGCGGCAGTTGCCGCAAACGAGGCGAAGCACGGCGCAGAAGCCCGTGCGAAATGGGGCGATGCCGCCATCGATGCCGCCAACGAGAAACTGCTCGCGATGGATGAGGCAACATGGAACGACATGCGGGCGCTCGAAGACGCGATCATAGACGCGTTGAAGGCCGCCCTGGCATCCGGAGATGCGCGCAGCGCCGAAGCCGAACGACTCGCGCGCATGCACGCCCGCTGGATTCAGCTCCATTGGGGCGACGGAGCCTATTCGCGCGAAGCGCACCTGGGGCTTGCGCAGGGCTATCTCGCCGACGCGCGATTCCGTGCTTACTACGACGAGCGTGCCGGCGAAGGCGCAACGGAATTCCTCGTCGCAGCCTTGAACGAATGGATTTAGCGGGACTGTCCCGGATGAGACAAAAGGGCCCGCAGCAAATGAGACACCCTTCAAGGGTGTCTCATTTGCTGCGGGCCCTTTTGTCTCATCCGCCCGCGAAGCGTGCTTTTGCGGCGGTTACGCCTCGTTGCGCATGTGCGGGAACAGGAGCACGTCGCGGATGGTGGGGCTGTCGGTGAGCAGCATCACCAGGCGGTCGATGCCGATGCCGATGCCGCCAGCGGGGGGCATGCCGTACTCGAGCGCGCGGATGTAATCCGCGTCGTAACCCATGGCCTCGTCGTCGAAGTCCTTAGCCGCCACCTGCGCATGGAAACGCTCGGCCTGGTCGACCGGGTCGTTGAGCTCGGTGAAGGCGTTCGCATATTCATGGCCGCAGATGTAGAGCTCGAAGCGCTGCGTGAGCTCGGGCTCGCCCGGCTTCTTCTTGGCGAGCGGGCTCACCTCCAGCGGATGGTCGGTGACGAAGATGGGCTGCACGAGCTTGTCCTCGCAGGTCTCCTCGAAGATCTCGGAGATGAGCTTGCCCTTGCCC
>JAUNEQ010000251.1 GCA_030525445.1 Coriobacteriia bacterium
GCGCCAAGTACGGCAAGGGCGTGGGCCAGGTTGCGCTGCGTCACCTCATCGACTCCGGTGTCGTCGTCATTCCGAAGTCGACCAAACCCGAGCGCATGGCCGAAAACATCGACGTGTTCGATTTCGAGCTCACGTCCGAGGACCACGCCGCCGTCGACGCGCTCGACACCGACCATTCCGTTTGCTACGACCACACCGACCTCACCGTGGTGAAGGGCCTGCTCGGATTCATCAAGAGCACGATGTAGCACAGCCGATACGCAAAACAGATCCCATTAAGGAAGAGCAAATATCATGGAAACCCAAAAAGTCGTCTTCACCAACAAGGAACTCAACTTGCGTCTTGCCGGTCTGCTGCGCCTGCCGGACGGCTTCGACCTAGGCGAGAATTATCCGGCTGTTGTCGTCACCGGCCCCATGCTCTCCATCAAAGAGCAGGCCCAGAGCGTCTACGCCGAGAAGCTGACCGAGCTCGGCTATGTCACGCTCGTGTTCGACGGCTCGTACTTCGGTGAGAGCCAGGGCGAACCCCGCTACCAGGAGCTTCCCGACGTGAAGGAGTCCGACATCGAGGGCGCGGTCGACTTCTTGGCGAGCCTGCCCTACGTCGATGAGAACCGCATCGGAGGTCTCGGTATCTGTGGCTCAGGCTCTTACATGTCGGTTGCGGGCGTCAAGGAACCGCGTCTGAAGGCCATTACGGCAATCGTGCCCGCCATCAGCGACATCTCGCAGTCGCCCATGATGGGCTTCTTCGGGCCAGCCGAGGAGGTCGAGGCCGCCAAGGCCGCCTATGAGGCCGGAGAAGGCGAGATCATGTACCTCGACTTCATGCCGCGCGCGTTTGACGAGGGCGCAGCCTACTACTACACGAGCCGCGGCAACCGCCTGGGCTGGACGAACCAGGTCGTGGCCTGGAGCCAGCTCGATCTCGTGAAGTACAACGTTACCGAGATCATGAGGGACATGCAAAAACCCTACCTGGTTGTCACGGGCGAGAACGCATGGAGCCGCCCGTCGTCGCAGGAGATCTTCGACGCCGTGCCGCACGACGACAAGGAAATGGCCGTCATCCCGGTTGCCAGCCACTTTGACATGTATGACCTGGCACCCTTCGTGGACATGGCCTTCAAGGCGATCGCGCCGTTCTTCGAGCGCACGCTGTAGCCCCCTTCGGGCTGTGATGGCGCCATCACAGCCCGAATTTTCCAGGAAGGAAACGCGGATGAACTATCTTTTCATCAATGGAAGCGCCAACGCGAATGGCAATACGGCGGCGCTTGCGGCAGAGGTGTTGGCCGGGCGTGGCTACGAAACCGTCGAGTTGGGTACCACTAAGGTTTACGACTATGGCCAGCAGTTCGCCGATGACGAGTTTGAGTCGGTTCTTGCCAAGATGAATGAGGCAGACACGATCGTGATGGGGTCGCCGGTTTACTGGCATGACCTTTCGGGCATGCTGCGCAACCTGCTCGATCGCTGCTACGGACCCGTTCCCATGGGCGGTTTCCAGGGAAAACGCCTGGCGGTAGTGTTTCAGGGGTCGGCGCCCACGCGCGACATGATTGCTCGCGCCGAATACACCATGAGCCGCTTTGCCGGCTACTACGGCATGGAATACCTGGGGCTTGCCAGCGACGCCCGCGAGGCGAAGAAACTGGCGAAAAGATTGTAATCACCGGGAGGGAGATTATGAGCCGGGACTATATCAGCAGGCGGTCGTTCATCAGCATGGCGGGCGTGGCGGCGGTGGGCGCCGCCTTCGCCCTCGTGGGGTGCGGCGGAAGCGATGCCCCGTCGAGCACGGGTTCGTCCGCTACGGCGCCTTCTGCGTCGGAAAGCGCTTCGTCCACTGTGGCGTCATCCTCTTCGAGTGCGGAACCTGTTGCCACCTCACCTGCGGGAACGAGCCTTATCGTGCTGTGGTCGTGGTCGGGCAACACCCTGCAGATGGCCGAGCGCGTGCGCGCGCTTTCGGGCGCGGAGATTTACCGCATCGAGGCGGCAGAGCCTTATCCGGAAGACTACGAGGAGACCGCCGATCGTGCCAAGCAGGAGCAGGATGACGGCGTCTACCCCGAAATCGCGAATCCCGTGGCGAACTGGGACAGCTATGACACCATCTACCTGGGGTATCCCATCTGGTGGTACGAGCTGCCGATGATCGTGCAGGGGTTCGTGAACGACCACGACTGGTCGGGCAAGACCATCGTGCCGTTCAACAGCCACTTGGGTTCGGGCGACGGCGGTACCTACGACGACTTGCGCGACATGACGGGCGCTACCGTGCTCGAGGGCATTGCAATTCGCGGCGATAAGGTTGCGGATTCACTCGAAGAGATT
>JAUNEQ010000252.1 GCA_030525445.1 Coriobacteriia bacterium
CGACGATTTCGGGATTGTTCTTAAAGCGCTCCTCGAGCTTCTTGCGGTGGCTGAATGCGCCAGTGCCGAGTTCGCTGAACAGCCAGGCGAGGTCGTCGTCCTGCGTGAGGGCGAGCAGGTACCAGGGCTGGAGGTTTTGCCCGGAAGGAGCCCAGCTCGCAGCTTCGAGGATTTCCTCAAGGGTCTCGCGCGGGATGCGCTCGTCGGTGAATTTGCGAATGCTGCGGCGTCCGCGAACGACGTCCATGAACTCCATGGTGTCTCCCATCTTTCGGTGGTTTATTCATAGACATTATATAAGAATTGTCTGTTTACGAAGATGGGCGAAAGTTTCTGCCGGCTATGCAGCGGGAGTTTCCGCAAGTGGAGATACCCGTCTTCCAGCGGCATCATTTCGCGGAATCGGGTGTACAATGCGCTTTCGTCCGATAAAGCGAGAGGAGGAACCCGATGAACCGCATGGAGGTGCTGCGCCGCTACATCGTGCTGTTTGCGGGCATCTTCTTCATCGCGCTCGGCGTTTCGATGTTCACCAAGTCCGGGTTGGGAACCTCGGCGATCTCGGTGATTCCGCTTACGCTGTCACTCAAGTTCACGGCCATTTCATACGGTGCATGGGTTGCGCTCTTCAACATCTTCCTTGTCGGGCTCGAATGGATCCTCTTGCGCGGCGATATGCCCAAGCGGGAAATCATCCAGCAGCTGGTATTCGCATTGGTCTTCGGGTCAATCGTCGACCTCACGATGTACCTGCTCTGGTTCCTGAACCCCCAAGCATATATAGAACGGCTTGCAGTCGTCGGCCTCAGCTGTTTCGTCATGGCCTTCGGGGTGTACCTCACGCTCATCTGCCGTGTCGGCGTGATGGCGGGTGATGGATTCGCGCGTGCGCTCTCGGAGCGGATAGGGAAGAGCTTCGCATTCACGCGCGTTTGCTCCGACACCACGATGCTCCTCATCGCGGTTGGCTTATGCATGCTGTGGTTTGGGGCGTTGCTGTCGGTGCGCGAGGGAACGGTCATCGTGGCACTCGTTTGCGGCGCCATCGTGGGCTTCTACACGAAGCATTTCAAGCGGGTCGAGTATGCCCTTCTTCCCTTCAACGCGACTGTGGATGCTGCACAACTCGCCGGTTATGAGGTGATTGACGAGGAATTAGAGAACTCTCCAATACATTGAGGCTCTTTTTATTGATGCTCTCTATTGGACAAGTTTTTAAATCTGACCAATCCTCGTTCGACAATATTAAACAAAACACCAGGTAATGAGATTATTAACGTATATGTGAATAACTCATAACCACTTTAGGTATGGAATCGCACACATTTTGTCCATATTGTAGGACTCGCATTATAGGCGTGCGCCCCTGTTTGGCGGGAATGGCTGTTCAGGGCCGCACAGACCGCTTAATCGAAGCTGTACTGCGAGAGACGTTGTGTGTTGCGACTTTCCGAGTGCAGTCGGTTTCGATGATGCGGCCTCCCAATCTCTTTGAAGGAGGTTAGAAGTATGGCATTCCTGAAGCGCGAATACGGTGGCATCCAGCCGTCCATCCCGGTCGCAATGCTGCGTATCCGCATTCCGTTCGTTCACTTCAAGATCTCCCCGCCGGAAATCGTGACGGGCTTGATGAACGCTTGCACCTCTTACGGTGCTCTTGCCGTGCTGACGGGCACCCTGGGCCTCGATCCCTACATCGCATGGTCCCTGGTCGTGTTCGAGACCCTTATGTATTCGTGCAACTGGCTGCTCGGCGAGCCGTCCATCTGCGGATGGATCACCCCCGCCATGGCGCTGGTCGTCGTCTACCTCGAGGGCTTTGCTGATCCCGGCTACGCAGCTGCAGTCGCAGCGCTGGGCGAGGAGGCAGTAACCGCTGCTGGTGGCGGCATGCAGGCACTCCTGCAGTCCGGCAACCAGGAGTACATCCAGATCGCTCACAACACCACCACCCTGCGCATGCAGGCCATGGCGGCCACCGAGCTCGAGCTGGGCATCCTCTTCATCGTCCTCGGTGTCACCGGCCTGTCCAAGGCCCTGAACACCCTGGTTCCTCCGGGAATCAAGGCCGGCATCGTCCTCGGTGCTGGCGTTGGTGCCGTGCGTGCCCGCCTCCTCGAGGGTGGCGCCATGGACACCGCGACGTGGGGCTGCCTCGGCGGTCTGATCATCGTGTTCCTGCTGATGTTCTCCCTGCGCGTGCGCAACAAGATGGACGACAACCGCTTCCTGCAGATCCTGGGCAACTACAGCTTCCTGTGGGCAGTTCTCGGCATGTTCATCATCGGCGGCATCGCCGGCGAGTTCGACTTCTCCGGCATCCTCGACG
>JAUNEQ010000253.1 GCA_030525445.1 Coriobacteriia bacterium
GTGACCGAGCGCATGCACGAGCTGGCCGTGGGCGACCAGGTGACCGTGCGCGGGCCGTACGGCAACTGGTGGCCGTACGAGGAGTGCAAGGGCCGCGACATGCTGTTCATCGCCGGCGGTATCGGCCTGCCGCCCGTGCGCGCGTTCCTGCGTTATTGCCTGGAGCACCGCGAGGACTACGGACACATCGACCTCGTGTATTCGGCGGCCACCTATAAGGAACTCGTGTTCAAGGACCAGCTGTTCCGCGAGTGGGTGGGCTGCCCGGATACCAACGTGCACGTGTCCGTGTACCACGGCACACCCGATTGGGATGGCCCCATCGCCTACACCGCCCCGTTCCTGGCCGGCTTGGAGATCGGCCCCGAGAACGGCCGCGTCGCCGTGCTCTGCGGCGGCCCGAGCCTCTCGCGCACCTGCTCCAAGACGCTGCGCGACCAGGGCTATGACCCGGGCAATATCCTGACCACGCTCGAGATGCGCATGAAGTGCGGCGTGGGCAAATGCGGCCGCTGCAACATCGGCGGGCGCTTCATCTGCCTGGACGGCCCCGTGTTCAGCCAAGCCGAAGTGAACGCGATGCACCGGGACGCGTAACGAGGCGAAATGCCAACTTGGCGAGGCGGCCGTCTCGCCAGGTACGTCCCTTGCACCTCACAACGAGCGGCGCCGCGGTCACCCATCGACCGCGGCGCCGTTTCGTCATGTCCTCTGGAGCGAGCGACTACTTCGTGTAATCGTAGAATCCCTTGCCGGCATTCACGCCGGTCTCGCCCTTGTCAATCTTCTCCTTCAGCTTCTGGGCCAAGCGATACTTCACATGCGTCGGGTCCTGCGCATCGGGGTTGGTCTTCAGCACCGCGTAAATCGTCGGCAGGCTCACCGTGTCCAGGATCATGAACGGGCCGCTCGGCGCGCCGGTGGCGAGCATCCAGACCTTGTCGATGGTCTGCGGGTCGGAAATATCATCGGCCCACAGGTTCTCGGCGGCACTGAACCACGGCAGCAGCAGGCTGTTCAGCAGATAACCGAACTGCTCTTTGTACAGGCAGATGGGCTCCATGCGGATGGCGCGCGCGAAGTCGACGACCGTGTTGTAGTTGTCCATGTCGGTGCCGGGATGCGGCATGATCTCGGCCGTGTTGCCGCGGTAGATGTCATTCGCGAAATGCATCGCCAGGTACCGCTCGGGGCAACCCGTGTATTCCGCGAACGTGCTCGGCACGATATACGAGCTGTTCGTCACCATCAGCGTGTGCTCGGGAATGAACGGCGCGATGGCCTGGTAGAACGCGATTTTCTGCGCGGCATCTTCCACGACCGCCTCGATGATGAGGTCGGCATCCTTGGCCGCCTCCTCGTAGCTCGTGGTGAACTTGATGCTGGCAAGCGCCGGGTCGACCTTCGCGATGAGCGCGTCGAGCTCTTCGGCCGTGGCGCCTTCGTCGGACAGGCCGCGCGCACGAATCGCGGGATTCGTCTTGGTCTCTTCGAGCGTTTTCTTGTAGATGCCCGCATAGCGCTCGAGCTTCGGCTTCGTGCGCTCATGCGATTCCTCGCTGCGGCCCCAAATGGTCACATTCATGCCGCAGTAGGCGCTTTGCAGGGCTATCTGGCTGCCCAACACGCCGCCGCCGGCAACGGTAACGTTCTTTATCGCCATAGTATGGCTCCCTTCCTCCACGAACCTTCGAAAGGTCCCTTTCCTCCATTGCAGTCGCACGACACCCCCTATGTTCCCGCACGGCTTCCCGTTCCGCTACTTCGCGTTCATCGCGTACTGGTCGTAGCGCGCCGCAAGATTCTTCGCGACGGTATCTGCCGCCGCCTCGCCTTCGATGGGAATGACCTTGGCCACCCCGTTCATCGCGCAGTCGAAGTTCGTCCAGCCGCCGCCGAGCGGCTTCACCACCGGCAGGGCAGCCCACGGGTCGTCCGCCGAATCGCCAAGCGCCACCTGAACCGAAGCGTTTTCCCAGGTGTGATACGTCATCGTGATGGGGCATGCCAGCAAGCGCACATCGTCGATGCTCACCTTGCCATCGGCGCCCATGTCCACCGCGAACTTGTAGAAGTAGTTCAGGCCCGGAGCCACCGCACCGGGTTCGCGGGCGGCGAACACCTGCGCGCACATCGGGTCGTTGAACTCGCCGATTTCGGCGGTGATGTCGATGATGTCGATGCCCAGGCGCTTCACATTGGCGCAAATCTTGTCGCCGTCGCGCGTGAGCGTGATGGTATCGGCCGTCTTCTTCGGGATGGACAGCACGTCGCGCCCCATGAAGGTGCCGGTATCGCCCTTGTCGAGCAGGAACGCCAGCGGATACAC
>JAUNEQ010000075.1 GCA_030525445.1 Coriobacteriia bacterium
GAGGGCGCGAACATGCCCACCACGCTCGAGGCGACCGCTTACCTGCAGGAGAACGGCGTTGCGTTCTTCCCGGGCAAGGCTGCGAACGCCGGTGGCGTCGCCACCTCCGGCCTCGAGATGTCCCAGAACTCCGAGCGCCTCTCCTGGACGTTCGAAGAGGTCGACGCGAAGCTCCAGGGCATCATGAAGAGCATTTACCATGCATGCGATGACGCCGCAAAGGAATACGGCGTCGCCGAGGACTTCGTTGCTGGCGCCAACATCGCCGGTTTCCTGAAGGTCGCCGAAGCCATGATGGCTCAGGGCATCGTCTAAAGACAAGACGGCACACGTCAAACTACGAGAAGGGGCCCGAGGGCCCCTTCTTTTTATGCCGCAACATACAGAGCACGTACCGATCAAGGGACAGTACCTTCGGGGTGGTGTCCCAAAAACCCTCCGAAACCCTCCGGAGCCTGGGTGTCCCGGTAATGGGTACGTGATGAAATATGGTTGACGTTATAGGTCTACCGAAAGTCCCGACCCGGGCATCAGGGTGTCGAGGCCAATGTTATAGGTCACGTAGATGAACAGGTAGAGGACGCATCGCATTCCCGAAAGGTCCGCGAACATCTGCTGCGTGGTCATAGTCGTAGCAACGATAGCGCTCACCGTTTTGACGTACTGATGACCTGCGCATACAATGCGTTTCCAGATATATGTTTTACACTGATAACCCGGTATTAGATTAGAGAAAGGCAACATCAGCTCATGCGACATGCCCTCATTGCCACCTTCTGCACTGCCCTTGTGCTGACCCTTGGCGCGATGCCATGCTTTGCCCAAGAACAGGGCGCAGGTGTGGAAACCACAACAGCTGCTGTCCAGAACCTCGAGACAAGCGCCGAACAAGACAAAGCGGCTGAAGATACGGCGTCGCTTGCCGGACCCGATGTCGTCGCGCAAGAAGACGTGCAGGCAGACGACGAGTCTGAAAACGCCGATAATGCGACACCGGCGGAAAGCACCGTAACCGAAGAAATCACCGGTGAAGGTTCTTCGCCAGCCGAAAACCTGGAAGCTGCGGATGATTCCCAGGTTGTGCTTGAAGACCCCGCAGCTCAGGGGCCGGCAGACGAGAGCGGCGCGGATACGGCTGCAGATAGCGCTTCTGAAGCGCCTTGCGCTGAGGAAAACCCTGCAGTCGAGGCCGACGATACGCCTGCCGTTCAATCGCAGGCTGAAGACAAGGCGCCTGCCGCTGCTGCAGCCGTTAAGAGCGCCACGCTTGAGAAGAGTGCCGCAACAATAGCGAACACGACGGTCAAGAAACAGGCTGCGAGTGCGAAGAAAGTCGCGAAGAAGGTTTCCGCGGGTTCCTTCCTCATCAACAATGCGGTGTATCAAATCGCATCGGCGCTTTCGAAGAAATATTGCGTGAGCGTCGTCGATGCATCCGGCGCCAAGAAGACCAATGTCGCTTTGGCAAAGAAGAAGTCGTTGCTCATGCAGTTCTGGCGTGCGATAGACCGGGGGAACGGCGTGTATCGTTTCAAGAACTATGCAGGGGGCTACTACCTCGCCGTGAAGGGCAAGGTGAAGCAGCGCGCAAACGTCTACGTCACGAAATCGGGAATCATCGACTGGAAGGTCGTGAAGAATTCCGACGGCACGTTCTCGCTCAAGCCCGTCTCGAAGACAAAGGGATATCTGAGCGTCGCCAACGCGAAAGCCCGTGTCGGCGCAAACGTCCAGCTGTGGCCCTCTATTAGCAACAAAGGCCAGAAATTCACGTTTGCCTATAACAAGCGGCTCACGAAGGCCTTTACGGTGGGGAAGACCGCGCAACCAGGTGTCGTGAGCGTCTCTCCTGCGGGTTCGTCCATCTTTGTCGATATCGCCGGATCCTCTTCCAGCAATAACGCGAAGGCCAAGACCGCGAAGCGCACCGATGCGTCCTCGCAGGTCTTCCAATTGCGGTATCACGGCAATGGGCTCTATGAATTCCAGAACGCGAACTCATACATGTCGCTTTCCATATACGGAAAATCGAAGAAGGTCGGTGCTTCTGTGGTGCAAGCCGACCGCACCCATGGCCTCGAGCAGATGTGGGTGCTGCAAAAGCAGGACACGGGCTACAAAGTCGTATCTGCCCTGAGCGGTCTCGTGCTCGACATCGATGGGGCGAAATCCGTGAAAGACAAGGGGCTCCTGCTCTCCAAAGGCTCCACTTCCGCTTCCCAGATTTACGATTTCACCGAGGCGCAACTGGTGAAGGACGGGGAGTATGTCATCCAAAGTGCGATGTCTCTGCCGTTTGTCGTGAGCATCAAGGATGATTCGAAAGCGAAGAAGAACGTTCGGCTCAGCCGCTCGGCCGGCGTGACGGGAGAGCGTTTCACGTTCAAGTACCTCGGGAATGGCATGTACCGTATCAATTCCGCAAGCGGCAAGAAGAGCATTGCTGTTGACGGGGGATCGAAGAAGAACGCAGCGAACGTCCTCATGCTGAACGCGAAGGACAACGACAGCCAAAAATGGAAGCTCGAGATCGGCGATGAGGGAATCAAGTTCCAATCCGTCGTGAGCGGCAAATATCTCACGATTTCCACCAAGCAGGCAAAGACTGGCGCGAACCTCGACCAGCGCACCGTCAACGGCGCTTCGGGCCAGTGCTGGAAACTGGTCGATCCCAGCTGGACCTACTATGCGGGAGCCTCGAGCTCAGCGATGAAGCTCATCAAGAAGGCCGAATCGTATGAAGGCTGGCGGTATCAGTGGGGCGGACGTTCCCCTTCGACGAGCTTCGATTGCGCAGGCTTGGTGATGTATTGCTCGAACCAGGTATGGAAGACGCATTTCGACCTCATGAACACGAATGCCGAAATGCTTTACGGCAAGTGCAAGCACATCAAGGCAAACGAAGCGAAACCGGGCGACCTCGTGTTCTACCGCGGTACTTACGGCAGCGATGTGAGCTACATCTCGCACGTCGTCATTTACACCGGCAAGGGCTACATGTATGGCGCGGGCGATCCCATAGGATACGCGAAGGTGAACTCCATAAAGAACATCAAGGGAAAGAACGCGACGGCGGTCTTCGCCCGCATCAGGCATTAAGGCTTACGCAAACTCGAATATGGCCGGAACGTTTGGGCAACCAGACGTTCCGGTTTTCGTTATTGGCGGCCCCATGTGCGCAGGGGGACTTGGCGTATACTTCAGCCATGGATATGAACAAGCTTGAAAGAATCAAGCGGGAGCTCGACCAAGTCCCCACGTTGCCCGGCGTATACCTTTGGAAGGACGCATCGGGCGAGGTCATCTACGTGGGAAAGGCGAAGCAGCTCCGCGCCCGGATGAGGCAGTACGTCAATTTCCAAGACGACCGGATGAAAATACCGCTGCTCGTCGAGCAGATAGAGAGTTTCGATTACGTTGTCGCGTCTTCGGAGCACGAGAGCCTCGTCCTCGAGCGCAACCTCATCAACCAATACAAGCCGTTCTTCAACGCGGACCTCAAGGACGACAAGAGCTATCCCTTCATCGCCATCACAGAGGGCGATGTGTTTCCCGCAATCAAGTACACGCGCGAGAAGCATAAATCGGGAACGCGGTATTTCGGACCCTATACGGATAGCAGGGCGGCGAGGGAACTCGTGGATATCGCCCGCAGGATCGTCCCCATTTGCGCTTCGAGTTGCGCCGATTGGCGCCGCATGAACCGGATCCTGGCCGAAGTCGGTTATGACGAGCGGAAACTCGCCAATGAGAAGACCTGCTTCGATTGCCATGTCGGCTTAGCGCCCGGCGCATGCTGCGGGAAGATCGACCCCGTGCGCTACGCGGCGAACGTCAAACGCGTGGAGCGTTTCCTCGCGGGGCATCATCGTGAATTCGTCGATGAGCTCACAGAAGATATGCAAGCTGCGGCGGCCGAACTCGATTTCGAGCAGGCTGCGCGGCTGAAGCAACGGATTGATATCATCAACGGGATTTCGAGCAAGCAGCATGTCGTGACCCAACATGATCTCGACGCCGATGTGATCGGCATCTTCCGTGAGGAAACCATTGCCGGCGTACAGGTCCTCTGCGTGCGCGAAGGCGCGGTCATGAACAGCGTCGATTTCATACTGAACAAGGGAAAGGACGTCCCCGACCAGGATCTTCTCCACAACTTTCTGCTGAAATACTACGGGACGGCCAGCTCGATCCCGCGTGAAGTCGTTGTGCGGGAAACCCCCGAAGACGCTGAGGTGATGCAAGCGTGGTTGACCGAGCGCCTCGATAACGCGCATGGCGCTAAGGTCCGTTTCGCCACGCCGCAACGGGGAGACCGTTCGAACCTACTCCAAATGGCCGAGACCAACGCGAAGCACTCCCTGATGCGCTACAAGGTGCGCACAAACTACGAGGATAAACGCGTTAATGAGGCGCTACTTCAGCTGGAAAGCGCCCTCGCCATGGACAAGCCCCCGTTGCGCATCGAATGCTTCGATATCTCGACGATTCACGGCAAGCATTCGGTCGCATCGATGGTGGTGTTCACGAATGGAAGGCCCGATAAAAAGCAGTACCGCCGTTTCAAGATGCGCATACAGACCGATGAGGCAAACGACTTCGCGATGATGGCCGAGACGATGGGAAGGCGCTATGCGCCGGAACGCATGGCGGACGAGCGGTTTGGTAGCAAGCCCGACCTCATCATCCTCGACGGCGGAAAACCCCAGCTCACCGCTGCGATGCGCATGTTCGGGGAACTCGGCATCGACGACATAGCCCTGGCGGGGCTCGCGAAACGCGACGAGGAGCTATTCGTGCCGTGGAGCGATGAGGGCCCCGTCGTGTTGCCGAGCGGCAGCGCAAGCCTCTATCTGGTGAAGCAAGTGCGCGACGAGGCGCACCGCTTCGCCATCACATTCCACCGCGAGCTCCGCGGCAAGGCCATGACCGCAAGCATCTTGGATGAGGTCGAGGGCATTGGCCCCAAGCGGAAGAAAGCCCTTTTCAAGGCTTTCGGGAGCATGAAACGCCTGAGGGCTGCGAGCTTGGAGGAGCTCAAGGCTTCGAAGGCCGTGCCCGAGGCGGTTGCCGAAGACCTCTTCGAGACCCTGCGCGGGTATAATGATGAGCGTGAAATGGCGATAGAAGATGCAGCCGCTGAATTGGAGGCATGACATGGCAGAGGAATTCGACACCATCGAGACGGGCGAGGGACAACCCGTTCATGCGCCGAAGGAGCCAGACCTCATCATCATCTCGGGCATGAGCGGTGCAGGCCGAACGGAGGCCATGCACACGTTCGAGGACTTCGGCTATTTCTGCATCGACAACCTTCCGCCCCAGCTGCTCATGAACCTCGTGAGCTTGGCAACGATTCCCGGACAAGAGCAGGCGAGCCGCCGCCTTGCGGTCGTCTGCGATGCGCGTAACAAAAATTTCTACCATGAACTGGTGGAAGAGCTCAAACACATACGAGCCGCGGGTCTCAAGTACCGCATCATCTTCCTCGATGCGCACGATGACGTCATCGTCGCACGCTATAAGGCGAGCAGGCGGCGCCACCCGATGTGCGACTATGGCGCAAATATGACCATTAGCCAGGGCATCGCCGCGGAGCGTCGTCTCCTTTCGGAAATCCGCGAACACGCGAACGTCATCATCGACACGAGCAAGCTCAAGCCGATTCAGCTCCGTGAGAAATTGCGCAGCTTGTTCAACCAGGACAACCTCAACGATGGCCTTGCCGTCACCGTGTTCTCTTTCGGATTCAAGCACGGCGCCCCGGTCGATGCGGATGTCGTCATCGACGTGAGGTTCTTGCCGAATCCCTTCTACATCCCGGAATTGCGCACGCTCACGGGCTTGGATGCGCCGGTACGGGACTTTGTCATGGCGCAGCCGGAAACCGCAGAATTCCTGGACCGGTGGAGCGATTTGCTGGAAACGATCATGCGCGGTTACGAGAAAGAGGGGAAGCAGCAGCTTGCAATCGGCGTCGGATGCACCGGCGGCCAGCATCGAAGCGTCGCCCTTGCCGAGAAGACCGGCGCCATCCTCGCAGGACTCGGCTATAACGTTCAGGTCGC
Organism: Coriobacteriia bacterium; assembly: GCA_030525445.1. Lineage (GTDB taxonomy): Bacteria > Actinomycetota > Coriobacteriia > Coriobacteriales > Eggerthellaceae > UMGS1519. Next base: position 6,069 of record JAUNEQ010000075.1, read on the forward strand.
CCATCGCGACCTCCCGCTTGCGACGACGGTGGTGGAAAGCTGATGCCAAACGATCCCTTCAAGCTCGACGCGGCCCTCACGACTTCATTCGACCGCATAAGCATAGAAACGCATGCCGACGATGGCTTGGGAAAGCCGGTGAAGCCGCGGGTCGTCGTCATTGGCGGCGGCAAGGGAGCGAGCCTCTCCATCCGCGTCTTGCTCTCCATGGACGTCGAGGTTGCCGCGGTCGTGTCGATGGCCGACGACGGCGGATCGACGGGCATCATCCGCAACGAAGCCCATGTCACACCGCCTGGTGACGTGCGGAAATGCCTCTGCGCGATGGCCGGTGACCAAAACGACCCGTTCACCCATGCATTTCGTTACCGCTTCGAATTCGCGCGCAACCACACGCTCGGCAACCTCATGCTCTCGGCCCTTGAACACGAGACCGGCTCATTCCCCGAGGCGATACGCATCTGCGGGAAGCTTCTCAATGCCCAGGGCCGGGTATATCCATCCACGCTCGATAACGTGCGATTGAGCGCGATCGACGTGAACGGGAAGATGCTCGTCGGACAAGCGGAAGCGAGCCATTCCGAGAATCCGCTGCGTCGGGTATGGCTTGTCGCCCCCGAGGGTTGCCACCCGTATTCGGAGGCTCTGGACGCCATCCGGCGGGCTGATGCCATCGTCCTCGGACCGGGGTCTTTATTCACGTCGGTCATTCCAAACCTCCTGGTCCCGGGTGTTATCGATGCCATCCGGGAATCGTCGGGCAAGACGATCTTTGCATGCAATGCGTCCGACCTCGATGGCGAGACGATGGGCTTCTCCTCGCGAGACCATGTGGAGACCCTCATGAATCATGGCATGGCCGGTCTCATTGATTACGCGGTGATTCATGCGACTGAATCCCTCAAGCCGCAATCGGTGGCCCAGGCGCGAATCGATGCGTTGCCCGATTATGCCGTGAAGCCGGTACGCGCTTCGATAGAAGACATCGACTGGATGCGCGCACAAGGGATTCGCCTTTATGTGAGGAACCTGTCGAACGATTCGCAGCCGGCTTGGCATAATCCGTATGCGTGGCGTGATGCCCTTAAGGAGATCTTCGATCAATGTCTTTCACATCGGATGTAAAGAATGAGCTGACGCGCGTTCCGCCGACGTGCACGCATTGCGAGCGCGCGGTTCTCGCTGCGCTCATCCGGGTCGAAGGGACGCTTTATTTGGTGGGGAAGGGGCGCTATCGCCTGGAGATCTCCACCGACATGCCAAAAGTCGCACGTTTAGCCATCCAGCTGCTCCACACGCAATACCATCTGCGCACCGAGCTCACGATGAGGCAGAGCGTTCTCCACAAGACGCCGAACTACCTGATCACCGTGCCATCACAGCCCAACCTCGAGAATGCGATCCTCGATTTAGGCGTCATCGGCGAGCATGGCCTCGAAAACGGCGTCGTGCCCCGGCTCGTCGAGAAGCGTTGTTGCGAATCGGCTTATCTGCGCGGCGTGTTCATGGGGAGCGGGTTCATCGCGAATCCCAAGGGCGATTTCCACTTTGAGATGTCGGTCTCGAAGGAGGAGCTCGCCGAGGATATCGCGAAACTGATGAGAAACCGCGATGTCAATGCGCGCGTGATGCAAAGGCGCAGCTCGTATCTGGTGTACCTGAAGAGCGGCAACGATATCAGCGCGTTCCTCGCGCTCGTCGGCGCGCATCAGAGCGCCCTCACGCTCGAGAATGCGCGTGTGATCAAGAGCGTGCGCAATGACGTGAACAGGCAGGTGAATGCCGAACTTGCGAACCAGGCGAAAGCGGCTGATGCCGCCATCGAGCAAGTAGAGGCGATTCGCAAGATACTCTCGCATAAGAACGCGGCGGAGATCCCCCCGGCCTTGAGGGATTTCATGCGCCTTCGCCTAGAGCATCCGAGCGCTTCCATGAAGGAACTCGGCGAGCTCGCCGATCCGCCGCTCTCAAAATCCGCGGTCTACCATCGTGTTCGCCGCATCGAGCAGATGGCTTCGGAAATTTAGCCGGCACGGGCGAGCGAAAGTTAATAAGCGCCCTTTGGGTAACAAACAAAGTAATCGGCTATATACAGCAATTTATCGCACATCAGTTTTGCTGCGCTATAATCGTGCAAGTGCATAACCGCCGCCGGTATGCCGGCGGTCTTTTAACATACGATGAAAGGGGTATGTATGACTACAAAGGTGGGTATCAACGGATTTGGCCGCATCGGTCGTCTGGTGTTCCGCGCCATGGCGAAGGATCCTGAGCTGGAGATTGTCGCCATCAACGACCTGGGCGACAAGGCCACGATGGCACACCTGCTTAAGTACGACTCCGTCCATGGCCGTGCGTTCGACCAGGTGACCGTGACCGAAGACGGTTTCGATGCTGACGGCATCAAGGTGAAGGTCCTCGCCGAGCGCGAGCCGGGCAACCTCCCGTGGGGCGAGCTGGGCGTTGACGTGGTCGTCGAGTCCACCGGCCTGTTCACCGATGCCAACAAGGCTAAGGCCCATCTCGAGGCTGGCGCCAAGAAGGTCATCATCTCCGCTCCCGCCAAGAACGAGGACATCACCATCGTCATGGGCGTGAACGACAAGGAATACGACAAGGAGAAGCACAACATTATCTCCAACGCTTCCTGCACCACCAACTGCCTCGCTCCGTTCGCCAAGGTCCTGCTGGACAACTTCGGCATCAAGCGCGGCTTCATGAACACCATCCATGCCTATACCAACGACCAGAAGATCCTCGACCTTCCGCATAAGGACCTCCGCCGCGCCCGTGCCGCTGCGATGTCCATGATCCCCACCACCACCGGTGCCGCTCGCGCCGTTGCCCTCGTTCTCCCCGAGCTCAAGGGCAAGCTCGACGGCTTCGCCACCCGCGTTCCCACGCCCGACGGCTCGATGGTCGACCTCACGGTTGAGCTCGAGAAGGACGTGACGATCGACGAGATCAACGCCGCCATGAAGGCCGCCGCCGAAGGCGAGCTCGCCGGCATCCTCGAGTACACCGAGGACCCGATCGTCTCCATCGACA
>JAUNEQ010000076.1 GCA_030525445.1 Coriobacteriia bacterium
AGGATGACACCGGGGGTCGCGTATTCCGTGTCAACGGTGGTTTAACACAGAGAAAGCCAATTATCGTGAAACGCTTTCCAGCGGGAGTTTTGTTCTACCTGAGAGGCGTCCAGGTACCCCAGATTCGCGTGAAAGGTTTGCGAAGTTGCCTTAAAGGCAATGAGCAAACCTTGGAGCGCGAAGATGGGGTGCCTGGGCGTCTCTCAGAGGTCGCGCGCCAGGAGGTCGGCGTAGGTCTCGCGGCGGGTGACCACGCGCGCCTCGCCATCCTTCACGAACACGATCGCCGGACGCGGCTGGCCGTTGTAGTTGCTCGACATCGTGGAGCAGTAGGCGCCGGTGCCGAACACGCAGGCGATGTCGCCCAGGTCGGGGTGCTGGATGGAGCCGTCGAGCACCACGGCGTCGCCGCTTTCGCAGTGCTTGCCGCACAGCGTGACGATCTCGGTGCGCGGCTGGCCGGCCTTGTTCGCGATGACCGCCTCGTATTCCGCATGGTAGAGCGCCGTGCGGATGTTGTCGGACATGCCGCCATCGATGGCCACGTACTTGCGGATGCCGGGCAGCGTCTTCAGGATGCCCACGGTGTAGAGGGTGACGCCCGCATTCGCCACGAGCGAACGGCCGGGCTCAACGTAAATATGCGGCTTCTTCACGCCGTACTGCTCGCAGTACTTCACGACCGCCTGGGCCGTGCAGGTCGCGAACTCCTCGATGGTGCTCGGCTCGTCTTCGGCACGATAGGCGATGCCCAGGCCGCCGCCCATGTCGAGCTCCAGGATTTCGAGGCCATAGCGCTCCTTGATGCGCGCGAGGAACTCGATCATCACCGCCACGGCTTCGTCGAAGGAATGCAGCGCGAAAATCTGGCTGCCGATGTGGCAGTGCATGCCCACCAGGCGCACGTTCGGCGCAGCCAGCACGTCTTCCACACAGTTGAAGGCGAAATCCTCGCGCATCGTGAAACCGAACTTGGAGTCCTCGCAACCCGTGCGGATGTACTCGTGCGTGTCGGCTTCCACGCCGGGCGTGATGCGCATGAACACGTCCTGCACGATGCCGCGCTCGCCAGCGAGGCGATTCACGCGCTCGAGCTCGATGCGGCTGTCCAGGACGATGCGGCCGACGCCGGCGTCAAGCGCCTCGGCGAGCTCCTGTTCCGTCTTGTTGTTGCCGTGCACGAACACGCGGTTCGTGGGGAACCCGGCCGCCTGGGCAATGGCCAGCTCGCCGCCGCCGGAAACATCGAGGCACAGGCCCTCTTCGCCCACGATTTGCAGGACCGCCTTGTTCAGGAACGCCTTGCTCGCGTAGAGCACGTCGGATTCCGGGTACGCAGCGCGGAACGCCGTAATGTAGCGGGACATGCGATCGCGCAGGTCGGCTTCGTCGAACACGTACAGCGCCGTGCCCTGTTCGCGGGCGAGCTCCACCATGTCGACCCCGCCGATGAACAGATGGTCATCGCGCACCTCGGCCGTCTTGGGCAGCACCGCGCCCAATTCCATCGTGGTACGGCCGTCAGCTTGCAAACTCGTGTTGGAAGGGGGCAGCGACATCGGGTTCTCCTATCGGTAAAGGGACGCCCGGGCGCCCCGTTGCACCTGCTCACGTTGAAGTGTTCGACCATTATAGCCAGCACCCCCGCCCACCCCGCAGAATCCGTCGATTTAACGTGAACGATACAAGCGCGTCAGGACGAGCGTCCAGGGGCGGGAGCCGCTTCAAGCCATAATCCCAATCACGTATCAAACGTGGAATAGTTGTTTGCGGCATCGGGGTTTCTTGTGGCAGGTCACCCACATGGCGAACCTGCGGGACAATGCGCGCATGAGAAAACACACGAACACCAACGGCGCGCGCCGGCGTTTGGGGAGCGAACCGCTGCTCGACGAGCGCCTGGCCGATTACGCGCCCGAAAGCTACGCTCCTGCCAGCGACTATCAGGGCGCCAACGCCTTCAGCGCCGACCGCTATCGCAACCGCACGAACGACGCCTATACCGAAACCGCCCGTCAGCGCGAGAATTCCCCCACCCCCGGCGCGAGCGACAGCTACTCTGTGTACGACTCGAGCGCCCGTTACGCTTCGGCATCCAAGCGCCGTCGCCGGAAACGCCGCATCACCGCCGTGCTTGCAGCCGTTGCCGTGGCCGCGGTCATCGGCGCCGGTGCTATCTTCGGCGTCTTCGGCGGCCTCAACAGCGCCCTGCATGCCGGACTCGACTCCAGCTTGTGGAGCGTGCTCACGAAGGCGAAGGCCGGCGAGCCGTTCTATATGCTGCTCATGGGCACCGACGAATCGGCCGACCGCCAAAACGATGAGGAAATGGCCGGCGTATTCCGCTCCGACACCATCATCCTCGCGCGCGTCGACCCGAAGCAGCAGGCGCTCACGCTCGTGTCCATCCCCCGTGATACCCAAGTTGAACTGGGAGAATACGGGAAGCAGAAGATCAATGCCGCACACGCCTTCGGCGGTGCGACCCTCGCCGTCGAGGCCGTGCAGGACCTCACCGGCGTGAGCATCTCGCACTATGCCGAGATCGACTTCGATGGATTCATCGGCATGGTCGATGCGCTGGGCGGCATCGAGGTGGACGTGCCCATGGCCATCGATGACGAAGACGCCGGCGGTCACGTGGATGCCGGTTTGCAAACCCTGAACTCCTGGCAGGCGCTCACGTTGTGCCGTGCGCGCAACGCCTACGAAGAGGTCGTGGGGCAAGGCGACCTGTACCGAGCCGCCAACCAGCGCCTCGTGCTGGGAGCCATCGTGAAAAAGGTGCTTTCCAGCGATCCCGCGACGATGACGAACGCCATCAACAGCTGCGCGCAGTACGTGCGCACGGATTTCGAGTTGAACGAGATCATCGACCTTGCGACCCAGTTCCGCGGGTTCGATTCCGAAAACAAGCTGTACACGGCCGTGTACCCCACGACCCCGGAATACTCGGATGACCTGTGGTGGGACATCTCAATCGACGACGAGTGGGCCGCGATGCGTGAGCGCATGGACGCCGGGCTCTCGCCGCTCGCCGAGGACGTGATCGACCCGACGACGGGCACCGTCCTCGCGACGGCGGGCGATTCCGCACGCGGCACGGTGTCGAAAGACGAGACGGGAACCCATACGGGGCTCGTCATCGTGCGCAACGGGTCGTCATATGACGGCGCCGGCGCGCAAGCCGCGGAATCGCTTCAGAAGATGGGCTTTGAAACCGATGTCGCGAACGCCGATGCCATGAATTACCCCGAGACGATCGTCGTGTACAACGGAACGGGAGCGTCGGGCGAAGCAAGCCAAATCGCGCAGGTCTTGGGCGCATCCACCGTGAAGAACGACGGCACGTACTCGTTCGACGGCGACTTCCTCGTCGTAATCGGCGAAGACTGGAAGTAGCCCGCACACCGCGTGCTACCATCGTGCCATGCAGAAAACGACCGTCATAGCAGTGGGGAAACTCAAGGAGCGCTTCTGGAAAGACGCATGCGCGGAATACCTGAAGCGGCTCTCGGCATACACCGACATCACCGTGCGGGAAGTGCCCGACAGCACGCCGGAGCGCGAGGAGGCGGCGATTCTCGCTGCGCTGGGCAAACTGCCCGAAGGATCCCACGTCATCTTGCTCGATATCGTGGGAAAGCAGGCTTCGAGCGAACAGCTCGCCGCGAAGCTCGAGACGCTCGCGGTGTCGGGCGTCTCGCATGTCGCGTTCATCATCGGCGGAAGCGACGGCGTCACCGCCGCGGTGAAGGCGCGTGCGAACGAGCGCCTGAGCTTCGGCCCCATCACCTTGCCGCACAATCTCGCCCGCGTGGTGCTGCTCGAGCAGATTTACCGCGCCCACAAGATCATCCGCCACGAGCCGTACCACAAGTAAACCGGCCCGGAAGGTGAGACAGACGGGCCCGCAGCAAATGAGACATCCTTGAATAGCTAGCAGACATGCCACCTTCCCAAGGGTGTCTCATTTGCTGCGGGCCCGTCTGTCTCACCGGGGGCGTCCCATGGCGTTTGCTTAGCGCTTTTGCTGCGCTTTCTTGAGCTTTTCCTGCTGCTTTTGCTTCTTGCGGGTGTCGGGCGGCTGAAGGAGCACGTTCATGCGGTACTTTCCGCCGTTGTCGGTCATGCTCGCATGGGCCTCCACGAGCTGGTATTCCTTCACGAGGTCCTTCAGGTAGCCGGCCTTCGCGCGGTCGACGTCGATGTAGCCCAGGTAATTGGACTCGGTCATGGTCTTGGAATTGCGCGTGCACACGTTGATGCAATGCTCATCCGGGTGCTTGGCCTCGATCTGCTCGGGCGTGCGCTCACACAACGCGATCGCGAGGCCCGACGTGCCCTTCATGATGTGGCTGCGCTGCTCGGACAGCAGTTCCTGGGTATCGTTCGTGTCATGCACCTGCACCTTATAGGTGCCCGGATTCACCTCGAAGTACTTCTTCGGCTTCTTGGGGCCTTTGTTCCCGCTCAGAAAATCGAACAAACCCATGCTCGCTCCGTTCCTCAAACGTTTTGCCCGCAAGTATACACGCAGAACACGGGGGCGACCGGGGCTATTTCGACTGCTTCACCTTATAGGCGTGCTTCAGCGTGCTCTCACGATAGCCCGGGGAATCAGCGTTGTTCACCTGCACGTGCGAATGGTTGCCCGGGTCGTCGGCCGCCGTGAAAAAGCCCAGCTGCACATCGGTGAGGTCCTTCGCGATATCGCGTACCTTGGAAAGCGGCGACAAGCCGCCCTCCACCTCGTCACCGGGTTTCACCACGGGGTCGTACTGATGCAGGAGCACCACGTCCAGGTCGGGTCGTCCCTCGGGCTGGATGTGAATCTTGACGTCGGGCACTTCCCCGTACAGGTCGTAGTTTTCCACCAGCACCACCGTGCCCGTCACCGGGGCATATACCGTGGTGCCCGCCTTCGCACCCACGTCGATGGACGTGTCCATCTCGGTGGCATCCTGCGTGCGGTACAGGTGCAGGGCATCGGCGTCCACCCAATCGCCTTCGGTCTGCTTGTTGTTCACGCGCACCGGATGGTCGACGGAAACCTTTTCCACGTTCGCATCGGGGAGCTTGGTGGTCATCACCACGGCCGTGTTATACGACGCCTGGTGGAAGAGCACGCCCGTGAGGTCTTCTTGGGCAATGGGCGAATAAATCTTCAGCTTGCCGTACGCCGCGATTTGGCGCGTGGGATCGGCAGGGAGCGAGTCTTCGTCCACGATCTTGTCGGACACGCCTTCGACGCCGATGTCGTCCTTTTCCGCGGTGCTGGCCTGCTGGGCGGAGTCGCCCTGGCCGGGCAGGCCCGCAATGATTCCCTGCACCGCCTGCGATACCTGGTGGGGATAATGCGCGACGATGCCGATTCCCGCACCGACGAAGCCGCACAGTATGATGATCAGCGCGATGGCGACCTTGCGCCCCGCACCTCCCGATTTGTCGTGTTTCGCGCTCATTCGATCTTGCTGCATTGTTGTTTCATTTCCATCCGTGTGAGCATTGCTGCCGAGGCATCATTGTATGCGCGCGGAGGAACCGTGCGACGACACGGCATGAAAGCCCCACGGGAGAACCAACTGCCATACTCCCGCAGACGCAGGGCTAGCAGTTGCCCGCCCCCGCTCCGGGCGGGCCGCAACTTACTTGTAGGTGACGACGCGCGTGCTGCTGGGGATGTTGTTGTAGATCCACTTGGCGTTCTTCAGCTGCAGGCGCACGCAGCCTTCCGAAACGTTCTGGCCCAAGCGGCCATCCTTCACTTTGAACGTGTTCTGGTAGTACTTCACGGAATGGAACAGGTAGTCGCCATAGAACTGCGTGTAGTAATAGCACGTGTAGCCATCGCCAAACGAATAGCCCTTGATGCCCACGGTATAGGTGCCCAGGACCGTCGGCGTCGACGGTGCGCCAACCGAGCAGATCCAGTTCTTTTCCACCTTCCAGGTGTTGTTGGAGCGCTTGAAGACAATCGTGCGGTGGTTCGTCACGTCAACCGCGATGAAATAATTGGTCGCGCTGCCCTTGCTTTGCGCCTTGCGCAGCGCCTTGTCCACGACCGCCTCATCGGCGTTTTCCTGCGTGCGCTCCAACCACCAACGCTGCTCCTTGGTGCCATCGGCCTTCGCCACGCGCACGTTGGCTCCACTCTTCTCCGTCGTGCCCGCGATGTCGAGCACCTTGCCGCTCGCCACGCCCACGAACTGGATGCCGCCGCCGGGAGCGACCTTTGCCTTCCACAGCTGCTTCGCGCTGTTGTGGTCGGCGCGTTGGCGCACGTTCGCGCCCGCCTTGTCCGTCGCGGAACCCGCGAGCATGCCCGACTTCACGTTGATGATCTTGTACTTGCCGTTCTTCACGTACTTGATGCGGAACTTCTGGCTGTTGCTGTCGCTCACCGTCTGGGCGTTGATGTTCGCCAGCTCGGCGAACGAGCCATCCGCCACCGCAAGCGCCCGATTGCCCGCGAAGGTGTGCACGACGTACATGCCGTTCGCCACAGCGCGGCGCTCGGTAAGCTCGAAGCGCTGCGCGTCGTCGTTGGCGGCAGCGGCGGCCTTGAGCTTCACCTTGTTCTTGGTCGAGGCATTGGGAACCTGCAAGCGCTTGCCGCTTTGCGCATTCGTGAACGCCAGGCCCGTCTTGTTCCACGACACCTTCCACTGCTGCGCGGCGGCGGTGGCGTCGGGCATCTGCACGATTGCCGTGCCGGCGGCGCCTAGATACTGGCCCGAATGCACCGACTGCAGCGTGTAGAGGTCATCGCCCAGGTACTTCACCTGGAATTTCTGGGTGAGGTCACCGTTGTAGGCGTTCAGGCGGAACTTCGCCTTCTGCTCCATGCTGTAATTGGGAACTTCGGCCACCTTCTTGGTGTTCTTCTTCAGCGAGAGCGAGTAGATGCCCTTCTGCACGATGCCCTTCTTCTTCGGAAGGAACAGCTGCTCTGTCGCGCTCGTGGACTTTTTCACGAAGAGGTCGTACCCTCCGTTCTTGGCATAGCCCGTGAGCGCGAGCTTGGCGTTGAGCGCCGGCTGGAACAGGTAGGACTTGCCCACCTTCACGATGGACCACAGCTGGGCATTGTCGCCCGCCTTCGCCTTGGACTGGAAGACGTTGGCCTTGTTCTTGCCGGATGCGACCGTGAGCACGCGCTTCGTGAACTCGTTGACGATAGTGTAGTAGCCGTATTTCACGCTGTACTTCACGATCCACCGCTGGCGCGTGGGGCCGGAGTCCTTGGCAACCAAGATGTTTGCCCCGCTCTTGCGGCTGTTCTTCGCCGACTGCGCGATGAGCTTCGTGTTCTTCGCCCACACGAGCGCGTACGTACCATCGGCAAGCGGGTGCTTTGCCGGGTCATCTGCCGTCTCACCGCTGGGCGTTTCGCTGGTGGTGGGCGCAGCTGGCGCCTTCTGCGCCGCTGTCGTGCGCGGCGGGGCCGCCGGGTTGGCCGTGGGCGTGGTGGCTGCCGGTTCGGAAGCCGCGGCGGGATCTGCCGCAGACTGGGACTGCTCCGCGGGTTCATCGGCGGTCACAGGGTCCTCGGAGGCGGCGTCCTGGTTTGCCTCGGGGGCTTCGGCGCTCGGGGCAGGCGCCGGATCATCGGTTGCGGCCTCGTTTGTGGACTCGCCGGCGGGGGCGTCGGGTTCGGCGGACGACTCGGGGACAGCTGGCTCGGCCACTGCCGGGTCGGCGGGCTCGGACGCAGCGTCGCTTTCCTCTTCAACCGCAGCTTCCAACGCAGCATCATCCGAGGTCGCGTCGCCGTCTTCAAGACTCGGGGCTTCGGCGGCCGCATTGGCTGGGGGCTCGCCCCCATCTTCAAGTGCCCACGATGCCACGGGCGCAAACAGAAGCGCGCACGCGGCGAGCAGCGTCGCGATGATCAGGTGAATCCATTGACGTGAAACAAAAGCACTCATAGTTGCCACCTCTCTCAAACCTATCACGGAGACCGTCCCCGTGATAGGTCACCTGGTGTTAAGGAAGTAGTTGGTTGGACACCGGGAAGCTTTCCACGTGGGAAAGGAAATCCTTCACCACGGGGCTCAGGTGCGCATCGGCCAGATGCAGCACGCCCACCGCATATAAATCGCGTGCCGCAGGCTCGAGCAGGGGTATCACCTTCAGATTGCGGTAGGGCAGCAAGCTGCTCGTGAGCAGGCACAGGCCCACCACGGGCTCACGCGATACGATGCCGCCGAGCATGACCTCGTCGTCGCTGTCGCGGTTGAGGCGCATCGCGTTCGGCTCCAGCCCATTCGCGCGCAAGAACGCATCGAGCCGCACGCCCACCGGAAGGTCGGCGCGATAGGTGTAGACCTCGTATTCGGCCAGCTCGGCAAGCGACACGAACTCCTTGCTCGCCAGGGGATGCCCCTCTTGCACGATGACGCCCATGCTCTGGTCAAACAGGCGCGTGAACGAGATGCGCGGGTCATTTACGGTCGATGCGAGGGCGATATCGAGCTTGCCTTCCAGAAGGCCTTCCACCAATTCGTTCGTCGACCCCTGCTCGATGCGCAGCTCGATGAGGTTTCCGCGCTTGCGGCGGTATTCCAGCACCAGCGCCGGAAGATAGTCGGCACGCACCGTGGCGATGGCGCCCACCTGCACCGTGCCCGACAGCCGGCCTTGGCGAATCTTCAGCGCCGCAACGCCGTCATCGAGGATGCTCAGCGCGCCATCCACGTATTCCTTGAAGGTCGCCCCGTCTTCGGTGAGGCGCACGTTGCGCCCCTGCTTGCGGAAGAGTTTGCAGCCCAAGTCATCCTCCAGGCTGGAGATGGCATGGGACAGCGTCGGCTGCGAGATGAAGAGCTCCTCGGCTGCATGCGTATAGTGCTGCAGCTCGGCGAGCTTCTGGAAATAATAGAGCTGAGAAAGATTCATGTTAGCCCTCGTACCTGCGTTCATTCACTCTGGCTATGGATTATACGCGCTCCCCCACATGTCGTATCACTCCCCATCAAACATGCGCAAGGACGGGACGATTCTGCGTCAAATCACCGTTGACATGGGATGCGCGCGATCCCCGATGTCATCCTGAGCGCAGGCGCGAAGCGACGGAGCCGAAGGATCCCCCCTCGG
>JAUNEQ010000077.1:0-6799 GCA_030525445.1 Coriobacteriia bacterium
AGATCATCATCCCGACCACGTGGAACATCGCTCCGCACAACGCGGACGGCGTCCCGGGCCCGATGGAGCAGGCGCTCATCGGCGTGCCGGTGAAGGACCTCGAGCAGCCCATCAACGCGCTGCGCACCGTCCACAGCTTCGACCCGTGCACCGCTTGCGCTGTGCATATCACCGAGCCTTCCACTGGTCGCCACTTCGAGACCGTTACGAACCCCTGGGGGGTGAGGTAAATGTCCCAGCATTTCGCACACTATAAAGAGGCACATCCGGTACCGCTGGTAGTCACGCACTATGTGAACCTCATCGCCATGATCCTCCTGATCTTCACGGGCTTCATGATCCATTACCCGTGCTTCCCGGAGATCATGGGCGTCTGCCGCGGCGTGCACGTCTTCTGCGGTATCGTCCTCGTGCTCAACCTGGTCATCCGCGTTATCTTCATGTTCACCATCAAGAGCGCTCCCACGCAGGGCACGCGCGTGATGGATACGGACATCAAGAACTGGATTCCGCAGGAAGACAACAAGCACCAGATGGTGCCTATGATCAAGTACTACCTGGGCGCCAAGAAGGAGCATCCGCTCACCGCGAAGTTCAACCCGCTGCAGAAGCTCGCTTACTGGTTCGCTGGTCTGCTAATCCTCTTCATGGCGTGGACCGGTTTCACGCTGTGGGAGCCCACCGCTGGCCTCGGCATCAGCCAGTTCTGCCTGAACCTGCTCGGCGGCGCCATGGCAGTCCGCATCTGGCACTGGTTCGGCATGTTCGTGATGATCATCTTCATGATCGCTCACATCTACCTCGTGATCCTCGACGGTTCCGCGACGTTCATGGCCATGTTCGCTCGCAAGGAGCATGGCGGCTTCGTCTACGACCCCGAGAAGCACACCATCGTCGGCAAGGACGAGTCGGTTCACTAAACCGAGTCGGATAACCTGACTGAGACGAACCCGCGTCATACGGCGCGGGTTCGTTTTTATTGGCGGGGCAGCAAACCCCGTCCCCGGGTGTCACGCTCACGGGCAAGTTAAGCTCGATATGCGCAAGTCCATACGTTCTGTTGGGCGCGCATATGCGGTAAGTCGTGTATCATCGGCGGATGAAATCGAACGCATTCTAGGAAGGCGCATCGTGGAGCAGAATGAGATGACGCTTGAGGATACCGGCGCTACCGGGTTAAACGAGCAAGTTGCCAGGAAGGCTTTGGACTATCTGGAGGGTATGCCGCCGGTGAACATCGGGGCATTGCTCATTCCTCCCATCTGGGGTCCGGCAAAGGGTAACTGGGCGACCATCCTGTGGTATCCGCTTTGGGTTTTCGCGGACAACTGCCTGTACGCATGGTATTGCCTTGGCACGCCGCTGGCGACTGCAATCGGCGTATGCACGCTGTTGCTCCTGATTGCCGCTACCATTGGATTTGCGTACTATTCGCGGCCGTATGCCGCCTTGAAGGCGGTTGAAAAGGGAAAGACGAAAGAAGAATTCCAGCGTGGGGAGCGCAACTGGGCGATTATCGGCGTTGTCATCGCCGTGCTCTTGCTGGTTGGCGCCACGTATTTCAACCTCTATGTGCGCACGCCTCTCGTGGCATAGGAGACCGTTGTGAAGATTGCGATTATCTGCGTGGGCAATGAGCTCATGCTCGACGATGGATTGGGTATAGAGGCATACCGGCAGCTCGTGAATTCATATGAGTTTCCCGCCGATGTCGATGTGATGTGCGCCGGGTGCATGACGATGGACATGGTCTCTAAGGTCGATGAGTACGACCTCATGATTTCCGTTGACGCCATCGACGAGACCAGCGAGCCTGCGGGCACCATATTCCGCTATACGCCCGATGATGTGGCGCGACGGGGCACGCCGATGGGCTCGCTTCACGAGCTCAAACTCGCCGACCTGTTCGATGCCGCAGCGCTTCTCGATTATGAATGCGAGGGCGTGTGCATCGGCATGCAGGTGGAGAATGGCACGCCTTCCGAATTCATCCAGGGCCTCACGCCCACCGTCAACGCCAAAATGCCGATGCTCATCGACACCATCTTGGCCGAGCTCGTGAATCGCGGTTGCCGCATTGTCGTGAAGGCGACGGGTGGGGAAGTGAAGCCGGGATTCCATCACGTGATGACCGAGGCCGCCGATGCGTAAGCGCTATCTCTTCTTCGATTACGATGGCACCCTTCGTTCGCGCGCACAGGACAAGATTCCCGATTCCGCGCGTGAGGCGTTGAAGGCGCTGTCAGATAACGGCCATTTCGTGAGCGTAGCCACCGGACGCCTGCAGGCGGATGCGCTTGCCCGCATGTCGCGCGAGGGCATCACCTCGCTCGTTGCCGATGGTGGGCATTCCATCACCATCGATGGCGAGCTCAAGTGGATGCGCGGACTCGACCTCGATGCATGCAAGGTGCTGCTGCATCATTTCGATGAGATCGGGCAGCCGTGGGCGGTGACGGTGAAGAACGAGATGATCCGCTATACGCCGTCGCGCGCCTATTACGATGGCTTGCTCGACGATTACGCGCTCACCGTGTATAAGCCCGAGCTGCGCATCGATGACCTCACCACCATCTACAAGATGTTCATCCCTTGCCCGCGGGGTAAAGAGCAGGGCATGGACTTCATGGGCGTGCCCTGGGCGCGCTATAGCCCCGAGAGCATCTTCTTCGAGCCCACATGCAAGGATGTGGGCATTCGCAAGATGATGGACTGGTTCGGTGCGCCATACGAGGATGCGATCGTGTTCGGCGATGGCACCAACGATATCGCGATGTTCGGCTGCGAATGGGAAAGCGTCGCCATGGGCAATGCCTGGCAACCCTTGAAGGATCGCGCCACGTACGTGACCACCCACATAGACGAAGACGGCATCTGGAATGCCTGCAAACATTTAGGGCTGATTTAACAACAGTGGGACAAAATGCCCCGCAGCAGATGAGACAAGCCCGGGGGTGTCTCATCTGCTGCGGGGCATTTTGTCCCATCACGCTTTGAAGGCGCTCGGGCAGAGATGGTTGATGAAGCACTCCGGGCATTTGGGGTTTCGGGCGCGGCAGTAATCGCGGCCGAAGTGCACCCATTGGTGGTTGATGTAGAGCCAGTCTTCCTTCGGATATGTTTTCAGAAGGGCTTGCTCGGTTTTCGCCGGCGTATCGGCAGACGGCCCGGCGAATTTCAAGCGATGTGCGATGCGGAACACGTGCGTATCAACGGCGATGCCCTGGGCGTTGCGAAACGCCTCGGCCATCACGACGTTCGCGGTCTTGCGGCCGACACCGGGAAGTTTCTGAAGCAAATCCAGGTCGTTGGGGATCTCGCCGCCGAATTCCGCGAGGCAGGTCTGCCCGAGCTTCACGAGGTTGCGGGCTTTGGAATGGAAGAACCCAAGGGGGTGGATGATCTCCTCGATGTCCTCCACCCGCGCGCTCGCCATGGCAGCGGCGTCGGGGTAGGCGGCGAAGAGCCGCGGGGTCACCTTGTTCACCGCGGCATCGGTGCACTGCGCCGAGAGCACGACGGCGACCGTGAGTTGGAACGGGTCCATGTAATCCAGAGAGCATTCGCCTTCGCCATAGTGTTCGAGCATCAACGCCTCGATATCTGCGGCGCGCTGCCTTTTGTCTGCGAGTTTCTCTCGAGGCATGTGAACCTCCGTCGTCTCCGGCTGCGGGATGATCTGGGACACCTCACCCCGGCGATCATCGATATGTCGTATACTACTTCACCATTGTAACCCGCCGTTGCGCGGGCTTTTCGCGTTGGAGAGAAGGGAATGGCGGATGCTCATCGATGCGCTTGCACATGCGCTGGGAAAATCGGGCTCGGTGGATGCCTTCTGGGGGAAGATGGACGCCCTGGAAGATGCATCCCTTGGAATCGCATCTTCGGCACGGCCGTTCATGATCGCCGCCCGATTTGCGCGCACACCGCAGCCCACGCTTGTGGTCGTGCCGGGCGAGGACGCTGCGGCGGAGTTCGCGCGCACCGTCGCTGCGTATCTGGGCGATGAGCGTGTGCTTCGGTTCCCTATGAGGAAACGAACCGCGTTCGATGCGTCTGCGAAGGATCCGAGAGGGGCCGCCGTTCGTCTGGAAGCGCTCAATGCGCTCGCCGGCGAGCGTGATTGCGTCGTCGTCGCTTCCGCACGCAGCCTCCTGCGCCGCCTGCCTCCGGTATCGGCGAACGCCCATGTGCCGATCGTCTTCCAAGAAGGAGCCGAAATCGCGGAGACGAACCCGGGTTGCAAGGGGTTCGACGACCTGGAGCGCCTGCTCATCGAGCGGGGATATGAGAACACCGGAGAACTGGAAGGCCCCGGCACCTTCGCCGTGCGCGGTGGCGTCATCGACTTGTATCCGGGCAACCTTTCATATCCGGTGCGCGTCGACTTCTTCGGCGATGAGGTTGACGAGATTCGCCGAATCGTCCCCGCGACCGGGCAGAGCATCGCGACGCTCAAGAACGTCGAAGTGTATCCGGTGCGCGAGTATGTCGCGGGTGTGCGCGAAGTCGCCCATGCGAAACAGGAGCTCGCGAAGATCGCGCCGACGAATGCTCCGGCTCGCGAGCTTTTCGAGGCGCTCGATGGGGGAGTCGACCCGGAGAAGCCCGACCTGCTCTTGCCCTACCTCTATGCGGATACCGGCCAGATCGGCGACTACCTCACGGCAGCGGGGCTGTCCGTCATGGTCGAGCCGCGCGCGATTTTCGATGATGCGATGCATGCATTCGATGAACTCCAGGCGCGCGCGAAGGGAACGCGCATCGCGCTGGACAAGCTCTACGCTGGTGCGAACGCCCTCGACTTCGGCTCATGCCCCCGCGCGTCCTATGGCTCCATCGTCCGCGTGGGCGGCGGCTTCGACGACGAGATGAAGGTCATGCGGCCGAATGTCGCGGGAGGCCCCGAGAAGCTGTTCGGCAGGCTTCGTGCGCTCGTGGACGACCGCATGTGCGTCGTGTTCTCGGTTCCCAACTACCGCGCACGCGAGGAGATGAAGCTATCGCTCGTCGACTTGGGCATTCCCATCACCGAGTGGCGGGGAAGCGCAGAAGATTCCCCGAAGCTCAAGCGCGGCGTCGTGAACATCGTGGACACCGAGATTCCCTTGGGCATGGTGTTCCCGCAGGCAAACCTTGCGCTGGTGAGCATCAACGACACGCAGGGTTCGGGTACCGTGCGCACCCGACGCCACGTGGATATCACGCAAGTGACCTTCCCGTTCAAGCCGGGCGACTACGTCGTGCACGTCTCGCACGGCATCGCGATCTTCAAGGAGCTCGTTCAACAGGACATCGACGGCTCCATGCGCGATTATCTGCTGCTGGAGTATGCGGAATCTGACAAGCTCTACGTGCCCGTCGAGCAATTAGACCGCATCAGCCGCTATGTGGGCCCTGAGGGGGCTTCTCCGCGCCTCACACGGCTCAATACGGCCGACTGGAGCCGGGCGATGTCGAAGGCGCGCAAGGCGACCAAGAAGCTGGCGTTCGACCTTATGGACATCTATGCCCGCCGTGCCGCTGCAAAGGGCTATCGATATTCGCCCGATACGCCGTGGCAGAAGCAGATGGAAGACGCGTTTCCCTACCAGGAGACGGCTGATCAGCTTGCCGCCATTGCGGATGTGAAGGCCGATATGGAATCGGTGCGGCCCATGGACCGCCTCGTGTGCGGCGATGTCGGCTTCGGCAAGACCGAAGTCGCGATGCGTGCGGCCTTCAAGGCGACGCAGGACATGAAGCAGGTGATGGTGCTGTGCCCGACGACGATCCTCGCACAGCAGCACTACACGAACTTCAAGGAGCGATTCGACCCGTTCGATGTGAAGGTCGAGGTGCTTTCGAGATTCCGCACCGGAGCACAGCAGAAGAAGATCCTCGAGGGCTTCGCGAACGGCGACGTGCATGTGCTTGTGGGAACACACCGGTTGCTGTCATCGGATGTCAACCCGCATGACCTTGGCTTGCTCATCGTCGATGAAGAGCAGCGATTCGGCGTGGGTGCGAAGGAGCAGATGAAGAACCTGCGCGAATCCGTCGACGTGCTCACGCTTTCCGCAACGCCCATTCCGCGCACCATGCAGATGTCGCTTTCCGGCGTGCGCGACATGAGCCTCATCCTCACACCGCCTGACGACCGACGTCCGGTGAACGTGCTCGTGAGCGAGTGGGACCCCGATGTCGTCGCCGATGGCATTCGCCGCGAGCTCGCGCGTGGCGGGCAGGTGTATTACGTCTCGAACCGCGTGAAGACGATCGATGACGCGGTCGAACGCGTGCGTCAGGCAGTGGGCGAGGCGCGCATCGGCGTTGCGCACGGGAAAATGAGCAAGGACCAGCTCGAGCATGTGATGGAGGATTTCAGCGCCGGCGAGATCGATGTGCTCGTGGCCACGACCATCATCGAAAGCGGCATCGACAACCCCCATACGAACACGCTCATCATCGAGGATTCGCAGCGCCTGGGCCTCGCGCAGCTTTATCAGCTGAAGGGGCGCGTGGGCCGTTCGTCGACGCAGGCCTACGCGTATTTCATGTTCCCGGACAACATTTCCATGACCGACGAGGCGCTCGAACGCCTTCAGGCCATCAACGACAACCGCGAGCTTGGAAGCGGCATGCGCATCGCGATGAAAGACCTCGAGATACGCGGTGCCGGCAGCATGATCGGCGCCGAGCAATCGGGCAATATGAGTGTGGTCGGCTTCGACTTGTTCGCCCAAATGCTCGCCGAGGCCGTGAACGCGACCCGCGAGGGAAGGGCGGATGAGAGCGACCTCATCCCGCCTGCGCT
>JAUNEQ010000077.1:6899-9068 GCA_030525445.1 Coriobacteriia bacterium
CAGCTCATTCCCATCAAACGAAAAGGAGGGCGCTATATCGAGAAAAGCCGTCGCCTGATGGTATCGATGCGCTACTTCAAGGCACCAGACGAAGAGCACCTCCCACTGCCCACAATCGCCCAATTCCTTGAGACGCTGTGATAGGTGTCCGAAGGGCGCAGTCTCCTTTGGTTAATGGTGTAAGGCCTAGGGTGCCGAGCATGGTTAAGACATTAAAAAGGGTGGCCTAGAAGGCCACCCACTAAACGTACCTGTTTTCGTATGCGCTACTTCACGGTGATGGTCTTCTTCGCCGTGGCGATTTTCTTGTTGCTGTGATAGACGGTTGCCGTGATCTGATACTTGCCCTTTTGCTTGAAGCTGCCCATGAAATAGGGGACATCACCGCCAGCGACAGAACTGCCGGCGATGAAGGCATTGGACTTGAACACACCTTTCTTCGCATTCCATGTGGCGGTCTTTCCGCCAACCTTCTTCACCGTCCACGTGTAGAAGTATTTGGCTGTTCCCTTGGTATTATTGTCCCATCCCCAAGATGCGCCTTGCATGCTGATTCCGATGCTGTCGCCTTTCTTTACCGAGCTGAGGTTTTTGGTGCCGCCCATCTTAGTGACTTTAACCTTGAGCGCCGGCTTTTTCTTCACGACGAGCTTGAAGCTTTTCTTGGCGAGCGTATTTCCGTCTGTATCTTTCGCGACGACTTTCACCGAGTATTTGCCCACCTTCGGCACCTTTGCAATCGTGAGCTTCGCGCCCTTGGAAGTGGCTTTCAGCTTTGCATTTGCCGTCCAAGTGTACGTTACGTCATTGATATTGGTGCGATTCCATTCATCGTCTACGGTATAGGTATTTGCCTTGAGCGTAAACTTTTCGCCTGGAGTGGCGTAGACGCCCACTTCCCCGCCAAATCCAATATTGGTGAATTCAATCTCAGTCTCGGCTGCTTGGGCGGGAGAACTGAGTGCGAGCGTAGCGGCGCAGGCTAAACCCATCGCCACGACAAAGACAGAGAGCTTTGACAAGAACGTGCGTAGATTCGATGCATGTGACATATAACCCTCCTGTGGACAACCGCAGCAAAGCGTTGAATAAGATAACGATATTATACTATAGGCGCAGGTTATTGAGCTGTTCGGAAGCCGGTTGCCGTCATGATGGCGATGTCACGGCCGGTGTCGTCGGTCACTGTCACCGTGACGAATGCCAGAGAGCGCCCCGGCTTGTCCATGTGGGCGGTTGCGATGAGCTTGCTGCCTTTCGGGGCCGAAAGGTACCTGATGTTGTTGTCGATGGCGACCGTGTCAGGCTGCCCCACGTTCACCGAAACGGCGAGCGCGAAATCGGCAAGCGTGAAGATGGCGCCGCCCATGATGCCGCCTTGCGCGTTCTTGTGCAGATCGGACAGCGGCATCTCGCATACCGCATGGTGCTTCGACGCCTCGACGATCACACAACCGGCGTTAGTCGCGAATTGGTCTTTCGCGAAGATAGCTCGTACTTCTTCGATGGGCAGGTTCTCGTCGATCATCGTTCTCATCCTTTCGTGTTGCGACTTCAGCATAGTGTAGCGTTTTGCTTCCAGATTGCAGGGGCGAAATTACGCGACAAGAGGCGATGTGTGTATGGCTTGCTTGTCGTACGCTGTTACGAGCATCGTCGCTGTCGTCATCGCCTTTGCGGGGGTGCTTGCGTTGAGCTCACCGGCTTTCGCTGCTAGCTATGAGCTTGAAATCGAGAATCAGACGATGGACACCGGAACCAATGTATTCCATGGTGTTCCAGGCGAGAAGCTGTCGCTCATCCCTAACGTATACAGCCTGAAAACCTACGAAGACGTTGAAGGCGTCACATATAAGTGGAAGTGCTCCGCGAAGCTCAAAGCGACGGTTTTGGATGACAGGGTGACGTTCACGAAGCTACCTGGGGTGAGCACGTACAAGGTCTACGTCGAAGCGTACAGAAGCAAGGGGAAGCTGCTCTGCTCCAACTTGTACAAGCTGCAGGTGAAGAACAAGCCCGCTATCACGGCAAAGGTGACCAAGAACGGTTCTAGCAAGAACCTGGCATCGGTGAAGAGGAACCAAGCGGTGTTCCTTGTCCTGAACGGCGCGAAATACGGTTGGGATAACAACAAGGTCTTCTGCAAGTGGAGCGTGAAGCACGTGAAGA
>JAUNEQ010000078.1 GCA_030525445.1 Coriobacteriia bacterium
CATTGAATCGTGCCAGCTTCTGGCGAATTTTGGCTCGATTCGGCGCAGTGCGGCCACACGACGGCGAATCGTGCCAGAACATCGTCAAATCGGGATGCCACACCCGCCGCGCCCCAACGCCGCTTGGACGCCACGTCGCGCTATCCCAGGTGACGCCCCACTTCCGTGGTAGACTGACACCACAGGCTATCGGCGGAAAGCGAGGATGACATGAAGCAACTTGCGAACATCGCAGTGGGCGCCGCGATTGGCTTTGCAGCGTGCTGGGCCTTTATTCACCGTAATGCGATTGCGGCCAGCATCAAGGGCGAACCGCTGCCCGAGCCGCCCGCATGGCATGCCTGGCATCCGGGGATGAAGAAGTAGCCGAACCCCGTTTATCGCTCCGGAAACGCGCAGCCTTTCCGGTAAAGCAGGCGTTCATCGTCGGTGATAGGGCGGACGACCCGACATGGGTTGCCGACCGCGAGCACGCATTCGGGCACGTCGCGCGTCACCACGCTCCCAGCGCCGATGACCGCACCCCGCCCAATGTGCACACCGGGCAAGATGATGGCACCGCCACCAATCCAGACGTCGTCTTCCACTGTTACCGGCAGTCCCCACTCCCAACCGGCACGGCGCGGTTCCGCATGCATGGGATGCCCGGCCGCGAGCACCTGCACATTCGGCCCGACGAAACAATGGTTGCCGAAGGACACCTGCGCCACGTCGAGCACCGTGAGGTTAAAGTTCGCATAGAACTCGTCGCCCACCTGGATGTTTGCCCCATAATCGCAGTAGAAGGGCGGGCGCACCTCGATATCGTCCCCCGCCTTGCCCAATATCTTCCTGATGAGGGCATCGCGCTCATCCCATCTTTCAGGCGGAAGGGCGTTGTACTCATGCAGTAGGCGGGCGCATGCATCGCGCTCGGCCGGCAAGCAGCCGCCATTCGCCTGATACGGCAACCCCGCCAACATGCGCTGCTTGTGATCGATCTCGGCCATCGGTTCCCTTCCCTATTGCCTGCGTGCCAAATCATGGTACCCCACGAGGACGCCCCCGGAACCCAGGCGCCCCACTTTCTGCTAGGCTGGAGCTGGTGGAAACGCGAGGGAAAGTTCCGAAGACCATGATGCAGTTCGGCAACGCAAGTGAATCCAAAGTGCGGGTGAGGTACCGCTTTGTGGGCACCGTTCAGGCAGTGGGATTCCGCTGGACCACCTGCAACCTCGCTCGGGAAGCCGGAGCCACCGGATGGGTGCGCAACGAATACGACGGTTCCGTGACCGCAGAGATCCAGGGGACGCGCGACCAAGTCGACGCCGTCGTCGACGGGCTCGACCGCCACTTCAACGGCAGCACCTGGCATGGCGGGTTCCAAATCGCCTACAAGGAATACCTCGCCCCGATTTCCTGGGAAAACCAATTCAAGGTCGAATATGCCTGAATCGACCAATGGTGATGCTCGCCTTTGGTTCATCCGGTGTTGTCTCTGTGTGCGCACGAGTATATCGCTCGATGCGCGCAAGACGCCGCAAATGCGCTGAATGTACGCTGGTTTTGCTTTGCGTTCCGCATGTTTTGAAGGCAACCTGGGGATTCACTCTTGCATGAGCGTGCATTCGGGCGCAAACCGGGTCTCGGGATACACGCGGCGACGATCTCGCGCGCAGACGTGATCTTCGAAGCGGGGCGTCGCGCTTGGCCAAGCCCCAGGGCCGGAGCGCCCCGATGGCCGTGGCGGAAATCCAGCTGCACACGGGGCGCTGTTTGAACCGATGGGAACCGCCCCCGGTCAATGCGCAATGGCCCCTTCCGCCTAACACCTTGAGACGAACCCGCTTTTGCATGAGAATACCAAGAGGGAGCTCATGGAGGCATGCGAAACGGCATCGCCATTCGCGTGTCCCGTCCAAGGAAGGAATGTGTCCCATGCAAGCAATCGATCGCAGGTCGGCTATCAAACTCGGCGTCTTGGCGGCGCTCGCGCCCGGCATGGCTCAGCTCGTGGCATGCGCCCCGAACGGAGGAGCTTCAACCGCAGCAAGCACCTCCATCGACGGCATCACCATCGATAACATCCGCGACTATATCGTGGGCGTCGATGAGCCCGTCACCCTCGAAGACGGCACGCAGCAGAAGGCCATCTGCTTCGACAACGCGGCGACTACACCCGCACTCGCTCCGGTTCTCGCGGCGGTGAACGAGGAACTCTTGCAGTACGGCTCCATCGGCCGCGGTTTCTCGCAGAAATCCGACCACTCCACCGACCTCTACAACGAAACACGCGAGAAGGTCCTGGGCTTCCTAGGCGCCGACCCCGAAACCCACACATGCTGCTACGTGAACAGCACCACCGACGGCATGAACAAGCTTGCATCAGCCCTCGTCGAAAGCAATGATGACATCGTGCTCGCCACGCGCGCCGAGCACCATTCCAATGACCTTCCATGGCGTGAGCGCTGCAAGGTAGTCTATGCCGAGGTGGACGAAAAGGGTCGCATCATCTACGACGACTTCGAGAGGCTGCTGAAGGCGAACAAAGTGAAATACGTCACCGTGACGGCCGCTTCCAATGTCACCGGATACGTGACCGACGTGCACCGCGTCGCAAAGCTCGCGCACAAACACGGCGCGAAGATTATCGTCGATGGCGCGCAGATCGTCGCGCACCGCCAATTCTCGATGAAGGGCGAAACCAAGGACGAGGACATCGATTTCTTCGTGTTCTCGGCGCATAAGATGTACACGCCCTTCGGCGGCGGCGCCATCATCGGCCCTACCGACATCCTGATGGAGCATATGCCGAAGGTCTACGGCGGCGGCACCATCCGCATCGTGTCCGACGACTGGGTCGCCTACAAGGAGCCCCCGGCAACCTACGAAGCCGGCTCGCCCAACTACCCCGGCGTCGTGGGGCTCGGCAAGGCGATAGAGATCTTGCAGCAGGTGGGCTTCGACAAGATCCAGGAGCACGAACTGGCGCTCAACCGCCGGCTCATCGACGGCCTGCTCAAGCTCGAAAACGTCATCGTCTATGGCGACACGGAAAACATCGATGATAAGACCGGCGTCGTGGCGTTCAACTTCAGCGACATCAACTCGATGGTGCTGGCCAAACGCCTCGCGAATTCGGGCGGAATCGCCACGCGCCGCGGTGCATTCTGCGCACATCCCTACGTCTGGCGACTGATGGGAATCAATCCGGATGAGCTGCAGGGTTTCGTGGAATGCGAAGACGTGAACACCGCCGGCATGATTCGCGTGAGCTTCGGCATTTACAATACAGAAGAGGAAGTGGACCAATTCCTGGAATTCCTGCCCAAGGCCATGGAAATGGCGAAAGAGGATATGGATCACTACACACGCGCCGAACCGGCATACTAACACCTATCATGGAAAACCCGTGATAGATTACGCGATGGACAGGTGTGGCGCCTAGGCGCAGACCGATTAAGGAGCGAGAGATGGCAGTGCCCAAGCACGTGCAAATTGGAGGACACGAGTTCCCCTACAGCGAGGACACCTCGGTCCTCGGGCGGCCGGTGACGATTCCCGGCGACGGCATCACGTTGAAGAACGCCATCTCGGTGCAGCCGCTCGAAGGCCAGGACGGCCTGGAAGCCGGCGCTCCCGGCGAGTACACCCGCCACCGCTATCGCCGTTTCTTTGAGAGCGGAGCGGGCTTGGTGTGGGCGGAATCCATCGCCACGCGTGAAGACGGCCTTTCCGGCCCCCACGCCCTGCTCATCGAGGACGCGAACCTCGATGCGTGGAAGCGCTTCGTCGACGAGCTGAAAGACGCGCACCCCGACGTGGTGCTCCTCGCGCAGCTCACCCATGCGGGACGCTTCGCGCAGCCGCACGGCAAGCCCGAGCCCATCATCGCCTCGTTCAACCCGCACTACGACGGACGCGTGAAGGTTCCGGCGGACTACCCGGTGGTGGACGACGACTACCTCGACCGCGTGGGCGAATCGTTCGTGCATGCCGCCGACCTGTGCCGTCAAGCTGGCTTCGACGGCGTGGATGTGAAGGCATGCCACGGCTACCTGTTCAGCGAGCTCTTGTCGTGCCGCACACGCGAGGGCCGCTACGGCGGGTCCTTCGAAAACCGCACGCGCCTCCCCCGCGAGACCATCCAGGCCATCAAGGTGCAGCAGGGGCACGGCTTCATCGTCGCGAGCCGCATCTGCCACGCAGACACCGTGCCCTACCCCTACGGGTTCGGCATGGCTGAAGACGGCACGCTCGCCTACGACCACACCGAAACGCTTCGCTTCGTCGCCGACCTGCACGAGGCCGGCGTGAACCTCGTGAACGTGTCGGTGGGACGCGTGACCGTGAATCCCGCCTTCTTCGAGGGCGACATCCCCGCGGACACGAACGAGGACCTGTTCGAGCGCTTCCGCTCGGGCGTCGCGGCGCTTTCCCATGCGTTCCCCGATATGGCCTTCGTGGGTTCGGGGTTCTCGCTCATGCGCGAACACGCTCCGCACGTTGCCGCCAGCGCGGTGGCGAACGGCGACGCGACAATCGCGGGCTTCGGGCGCATGGCGCTTGCCTACCCGGGTTTCGCCGACGACATGATCGCCGGCCGCTACGATGTGAAACGTGCCTGCACGGTGTGCGGCAACTGCTACAAGCTGCTGCGCGCCCTCGAGCCAACCGGTTGCCCCACCCGTGACCGCGAAACCTACCTGCCGCTGCTTAAGCAGGTGCTGGGAAAGTAAAAACGCGGGACACGCGACCTGTCACGGGGACTGCCCCGTGATAGCTTCCGCAGCATGAGCGAAGGAGATACATGAAGGCCGTCGTGTTCGACATGGACGGGACTATCCTGCATACGCTTCCCGATCTTGCCGTAGCCGCAAATGCGGCGCTCGACGCGATGGGCTATCCCCGGCGCACGTATGGGGAAATCGAGGCGTTCATGGGAAACGGGGCGCAGCGCCTCATCGAATGCTGCGTCCCCGATGGCACGCCGGACTCCCTGAAGAAACGAACCTTCGAGGTATGGCGGTCCATCTACCTGCAAAGCGGGTACACGAACACTGCGCCCTTCCCCGGTATCGTTGAGGCGATTCGCCAGCTGCGCGCCGCGAGTGTGAAAACCGCTGTCCTCTCCAACAAGTTCGACGCCGGGGTGCAGGCGCTCAACCAGCGCTTCTTCCCCGGTCTCTTCGATGCGGCCCGCGGCGAGGTGCCGCCCACGCCACGCAAACCCGACCCCACGTCGCTGCTGCAAATGATCCATGAGCTCGGTGTGTCGCCCCGAGAGACGGCTTACGTGGGCGACACGCGCGTGGATGTGCGAACCGCGCGGGCAGCAGGCGTTTTCATGGCGGGAGTGAGCTGGGGTTATGACCACGCAAATCCACTTCCCATCGACGAGCTCGATGCGTATCTCCACGAACCCGGTGAACTGATTTCGCTCGCAACTCGCTAGGATTGGAGGCCCGGCGTTCGAGACATTTCCAAACCTCCCTGCTGAAAAGGCTGATTTTGGCAAAACCAAGGTTTGAGGTATACGAAATATGGGAAGCGAAAGTAGTGACGTTTATCCCGTAGCATTTTGCCTGGTCAGGAACTCGTTTATCTATATGGAGAATAATGTTTTCACTGACCCGAGATTTTAACGTTCCTCAAACCTTGGTTTTACCCCTCAAAAGCCCCTTTGGAAGGCGAGGTCTCACCGAAATGGGCTCGTAAGCGGGAATCGCTGCGAATGATCGCCCCTATTTCACCAGCAAGTCGTCAATCGCCACGGAAGGATTCAGCACGTTCAGGTCGAAGCTCTTTTCGTGCCCCGTGCTCCCTTCCAGATGGCCGGTGTCGCTGTACTGCCAGACGTGCCAATCATCATCCACGTACACCCATACCGGCAGAAACACGCTGCGCACCCACCGGGAGTAATCGTCGAAATCGTCTTCGAGGTACCTATCGTACAAATCCGTCGCGTAAACCATCGGCTTCACGCCGTATTCGGCCTCGATGGCATCCGAAAATGCTTTCAGCTCGCGCACGACGTCTTCCTTCGCGGGCGGGTTCTCTTTCTTGTCGCCGTACCATTCCACGTCCACCACGGGAACGAGCCCGCCCTCGAGCGACCCCACGGTCTGGATGTAGTTCTGAGCTTGGTCCGCACCCGGCGTGTCGAACGAGAAGAAATGGTAGGCGCCCCGCGGCAGGCCCGCCTCACCGGCGGAATCCCAATTCACCTGGAAATACTTATCGACGTACGAGGCGCCTTCCGTCGCCTTGATGTAGACGAACTGCATTCCCTGGTCCCTCATCGCCTGCATGTCCACCTTCGCCTGATGGTTCGACACGTCCACGCCGACGGGGGCGTCGGGTAGGAAGAACTGGTTCACTTGGAGAACCTTGGCCTTTATCAGGACATACGACAGCATGAACACGGCGAGGACCACGCCTGCGACGATCAGGACCGTTCGCAACCATGTGGGAATTCCACGGCGCGCTTTGCCCGCGCCCCGCATCGTTTCTGCCTCGACGCCCGCCACTAGTCCAAATCCTCCAGGTCATCGACCTCGATGGTGGCGAGCAGTTCCTTGTTCCCCTTCGCCTCATCCATCTTTGCCACGCGGGTGGCATGGTTCGCGATGGCCTTCTCCATGAAATTGCGCACGTCGCGGGCGTTCGCGAAATTCTCGGGCTTGTTGTCCACGCGCGCGGTGATGATCTCACGCGCACGGACCTCGGCCTCGGCAGACAGCCGATACTCCTGCTTTTTCAGGTTCATCGCCAGGATGCCCATGAGTTCCTCGGCGGTGTAGTCCTCGAAGAAGATCCGCGTCCCGAATCGCGAGCGCAGACCCGGATTCGAGTCGAGGAACTGCTCCATGAGGTCGGTGTAGCCGGCGACGATGACCACGAGGTCGTCGCGGTTGTCCTCCATCGCCTTCAGGAGCGTGTCAACGGCCTCCTGGCCGAAGTCGCCTTGCCCCTTGTTCACCGTGAGGGAATATGCCTCGTCGATGAAGAGCACGCCGCCCATCGCCTGGGAGATGACCTCGGCGGTCTGCGTCGCGGTCTGGCCGATGTAGCCGCGCACGAGCCCCGAACGGTCGACTTCCACGAGCTGGCCGGTGCGCAGCACGCCCAGGCATCGGTAGATGTTTGCGAGCATGCGCGCAACCGTGGTCTTGCCGGTGCCCGGATTGCCCAAAAACACCATGTGCTTCGCGATGTCCGCGGCCTTCAACCCCAGCTCCTCGCGCATCTGCTGTACGCGGATGAGGTTCACCATGGTGTTCACCTGGCGCTTCACGGCATCGAGGCCGATGAGCCCATCGAGTTCGGCAAGCAGCGTCTCCAACTCCTCCTGGCGCTCCTCCTCGCTCTGCTCGTTGGCCACCGGCTCGAGCACGCGGTAGGCCTTCTGCGAGACGGGACGCCACACGGCGTACTCGTTGAGCATGACCTCCATGCGGTCAAGGTAGTCGGTGAGGCGCTGGGCTTCTTCCTGCGGAATCTCGCGGGCGTAACGCGCAAGCATCTGCTCGCCGAACACCTTGAAGGTGTCGTAGAAATACATCGCGCACTGGCGGTTGAAGGGATCGGGGTTGAGCTTGCGGCCGGCATCGGAGAGCACGGCGTACTTCAGCGATTGCGGAATGTCTTCGGAGCGGCCGGCAGCCACGCCACGGCGACGGCGGATATCCTCGACGGTCTTCGCGTCGGCGGAAAACCCGAGCATCTGCCGGATGTATTCGGCCTCCTCGTCGGTCACCACGCCGTCGGCACCGGTGAGATACGCGCCGAAAAGCGCAAGGTCATCGCGGAACAGCGGCTTCAGCATCTTGCCTTCGGTGCGCACCTTGCCCACGTCGGCAACCATGAGGGCATCGCAAATCTCATACGATTTCGCTAGAAGCGCCTGAAGGTCGAGCTGTTCCATTGGAGGCATTCCTTTCCCGTGATTGTGGGTAATTCTAGTACGAACTTCCCCAACGTATGAAATACCCGGCACTTCTCCATGAGGAACATGAGACACGACTGCCTGAGCAGGCAACATCGAACTGGACCGTCGTGCCCTTGTGTGGGATTGCAGCGTCGGGAATGGTGGGGACACCGTGGGGACAAGGACACGACACGGGGATGTTCCAGCAGTAACGCCGGCAGCGTCACCGCTGCCGCCCAAGTAGTGTTTATCATCCGAATCTGAAAAAAACCTGAAATACCGAGCGAGTTTGTCTGAAATACCCACGCCAAAGCTCCGACGGGCGTTCCGCGAGCATTGGCTTCACGCGCGACCGTTCGATACAATGGGGATAACGCATTCCAAGGAAAGGGGCCATCATGCCGGACGTAAAGGAGCAGGTAAACGAAGTTGGGCTCGAGCTCACCGCACGGGGGATTTCGTACGAGTACATCGACTCGTTTGATCGCCCGGCTATCGGCATGGCGTTCGGCGGGGGCGACTACCAGTTCAGCAACCTTGCCATCACGGTCGCGTTCGACGAGGACGGCGAAAGCGCCCAGATCGTTTCCTCACCCATCGCGAACGTTCCCGCTGCGAAGACCTCGAAGCTCCTGATGGTGCTCAACCAATGCAACTGCGACTTCCGCTGGGTCAAGTTCTACATGGACGAAGACTATGACATCATCGCCGATGCCGATGTCGTGTTCGGCGACGACAACGCCGGGTTCGCCGTCGTGGAAGCCGTGCTTCTGGCGGCGAGCGTTGTCGACGACGCATACCCGGAAATCATGCGCGGCATTTGGGGCTAATCGCATAACGACGCTGTTATCTGTTATAGCGATAGATGGTTGCCGGCTTTTTCTATCAGCATTTATTGAGACAATAACGATATACAGCAGTATCAGTTTAAGGGGTAAGAAGGTGGCGCTCGCGTCACCTTCTTCTTTTATCGCACTCTCTGTCAAACCACCGTTGACATACGCGCTCGAAGGCCGGTGTCCGCCATCGATGTCATCCCGAGCGGAGGCGGCCTAGCCCGCGCAGCCGAGGGACCTCCCGCTGGCGTGGCGTGGCCGC
>JAUNEQ010000079.1 GCA_030525445.1 Coriobacteriia bacterium
TCTCGAAGTTATATTCGGACTGCTCCTTCTCGTTCTCGAGGTAGACATCGCCGTACGTGAACTCGACGCCATCGGCGCCACGGGCCCACACGATGTCGCGGAAGTCATCCACGCCCTGGATGTACATGGTGAGGCGCTCGAGGCCGTAGGCGAGCTCGGCCGCGACCGGCTTGCATTCGAAGCCGCCCACCTGCTGGAAGTAGGTGAACTGCGTCACTTCCATGCCGTCGAGCCAGACCTCCCAACCCAGGCCCCAGGCACCCAGCGACGGGCTCTCCCAGTCGTCTTCCACGAAGCGCACG
Organism: Coriobacteriia bacterium; assembly: GCA_030525445.1. Taxonomy (GTDB): domain Bacteria; phylum Actinomycetota; class Coriobacteriia; order Coriobacteriales; family Eggerthellaceae; genus UMGS1519. Next base: position 303 of record JAUNEQ010000079.1, read on the forward strand.
TCGTGCTTGTCGGTATCGATGCCGATGGCGCGCAGGGAACCCAGGTAGAGCTCCTGGATGTTGTCCGGCGAGGGCTTGATCAGCACCTGGAACTGGTAGTAGTGCTGCAGGCGGTTGGGATTCTCGCCATAACGGCCGTCGGCCGGACGGCGGCAGCCCTGCACGTAGGCGGTACGCCACATGTCGGGACCGAGCGCGCGCAGCAGCGTCGCCCAATGGTTCGTGGCAGCGCCCACCTGGCCGTCATACGGCTGCAGGATGACGCATCCCTGCTGGGCCCAGTAGTGTTGCAAGGCCAAGATGATGTCCTGGAAGGTCATCGGCTGGCCGTTCCCGTTCTCGTTCATGCTCCTCCTTATTCCCGTAAACCGCAGTCGGGCGAATCCCCGCTGCAGTGAGTTAATCCAATGTCCCGATGTGATCGAGGGGCCAGTAGATGACATTCGCGTGGCCGGAAACCGCCGTCACGGGAATGGCCCCGAAATAGCGCGAGTCCGCCGAATTGGTGCGATTGTCGCCCATCATCCACAGATAGCCGCGCGGAATGGTATAGGGGTACTCGATCTTCACCCCCGGCGCCGGGTCAAGCTCATAGCTCGGCTTGCCCTGGGTATAGGGCTCCACGAGCTCCTCGCCGTTCACGTACACCTTGCCATCACGCAGGTCAACCTCATCGCCGGCAACCGCGATGACGCGCTTGATGAGTGTCTGCTCTTCCTTCAGGGGATCGTCGAACGTGATGATCTCCCCGCGTTCGGGCTGGCGGCTGTAGTAGCTGATCTTCTCGGAGAACACGCGGTCGCCCACCTGGATGGTCTCCTCCATCGAGCTGGAGGGAATCTCGTAGGTTCCCACGACGAAGAACCGCAACCCGAAATAGCAGCCGATCACCAAGAGCACCATGATGGCGATTTCGATGATCTGCCTGCCCAGGCTCGGTGCATCGCCCTGCGCATGATTAGCCATGTGTCCCCTCCTCTCGCGTGAACCTTTAAACTATACCGCCGGTGGACGCGGCTCCCAGCCAGCATCCAAAGTCTTCAGAAAGGCAACGTCGGAAGCGTCGAGTTGCGCGCCGTCCAGCAAGTCGGGACGCAGGCGCAACGTCCGCTCGAGGCTCTGCTGTCGCCGCCACACGTCGACCGCTCCATGGTCCCCGCTGCGCAGGATAGGCGGAACCTCCATCCCGCGGTATTCAGCCGGCCGCGTGTACTGGGGATATTCGAGCAGCCCGCCGTTGAAGCTCTCGTCGACGGCGCCTTCCTCGGCCCCGAGCACGCCGGGCAGCTTGCGCACCACGGCATCGATGATCACCATGGACGCGAGCTCTCCGCTCGTGAGCACGTAATCGCCGATGGAGATGACGCTGTCGGCGAGGGAGTACGCGCGCTCGTCGATGCCCTCGTAATGGCCGCACACGAACAGCAGGCGCTCCTCGGCGGCGAGCTTGAGGGCCATCGCATCGTCGAAGCGCTCGCCCTGCGGTGCCAGGAACACCACATGCGGTTTCCCGCCCTCGGCGGCGAGGTCGTCCATCGCCTCGAAGATGGGCGCGCACTTCATCACGAGCCCATGGCCCCCGCCATACGGCTCGTCATCGGTGGTGCGATGGCGGTCATGGGTCCAATCGCGCAGGTCATGCGCATGGAATTCCAGAATGCCCTTCTCGCGGGCGATGCGCATCATCGAGGCGCCCATCACCGACGAGAACATGTCGGGAAACGTGGAAAGCGTGTCGATGCGCATGGCTAGTCCTCCACCAGACCCGAGGGCACGCGCGTGTAGATGCGCCGGGCCTCGAAATCGATGTCCGCGAGGAACTCGTCGACGAGTGGAATCATGACCTCGCCGTGGGCGCCATCGACCACGAGCGTGGCCTGGTAGGCGTTCTCCAGGATCTCGACGACTTCGCCGAGCTCGCCATGCGTGGCGTCTTCGACCGCGAAACCGGCGACATCGGGCGCCGCTTCGGGAAGCAGCGATTCGTCGATATCCTCTTCCGCGACGAGCAGGTAGCGTCCCACGTACTCCACGAGCTGGGCATACTCTTCCACGCCCTGGAATGCGACGATGCAGTCTTCGCCTTCGTGCGCCTCGCGGATCGTCACGGTTCGGGGCACATCGAGGCTCGGGGGGACCACATGGGCGGTCATCCCCTCTTCAAGCAAGAAAGGAAGGCCGTCGCACGGTTGCACGACCAGCCTTCCCTGACGTTTGCGCGCTTTTGTGATCTGCGCGACGTTGAGGTACTTCCCCATCCTAGTCGGGAAGCTCCACATCCACCTGGCCGGCACCGGCGCGGCTCCCAGCTGCGCGGGCGACGGTGCGGATGGACTTGATGACGCGGCCCTGACGGCCGATCACCTTGCCGGTGTCGTCCTCATGCACGGACACCTCGCAGTAGATGTTGCCGTACTCGTCGACGGACTGGCGGACGTCCACGTCCTCCTTATGCTCGACGAGCGGCTCGACGATGGCGCGTACCAGACCAGCGATATCTGCCGTCTGCTTCGCCATGGTTAAGCCTCCTTGCGGGCGTTATCGATGAGGCGAGCGACGGTGTCGGTGGGCTGGGCGCCGTTGGCCAGCCACTGGTCCACCTTCTCGAGGTCGAGCTTCACGGTCGCCGGCTCGGTCAGCGGGTTGTAGGTACCCACCTGCTCGATGGCGCGGCCATCGCGGGCGGTGCGGGAGTCGGCCACGACGATGCGGTAGTACGGACGCTTCTTGGCGCCATAGCGGGCGAGACGAATCTTAACTGCCATTCTTGGTTTCTCCTTTATTACTCGGGGCTGTCCGGGTGTTAGCGGTCAGTTTGGACAGCAGTCGAACATGATACCTATTCAAAAGCTATTCATCAAGGTTGGAAAGCATATCGTTCAACTTCTTCATATCAGACATGCTCATCCCGCCCGGGCCGCCGCCCATGCCGGGAATGCCCAAGCTGCGGCGCTTCTGGCCCTTGCGCTTGCCCGAGCCCTTGCGCCCGCGCATGGAACCGCCTTCCATCTGTCCCACCGCGCGCTTGAGCATCTTCTTGGTCTCGTTGTACTTCTTGATCATCGCGTTCACTTCGGTGACCGTGGTGCCCGCGCCGGCGGCGATGCGCTGGCGGCGGCTCGCATTCAGGACCTCGGGATGAAGGCGCTCCTCCTTGGTCATCGACGAGATGAGGACCTCCATGCGGTCGAGCGCGCCGGTGTTCACCTGACCCTTGGAAAGCGCGGTGTCGCCACCGGGCAGGGCCGCGATGAGCTTGGATATGCCGCCCATCTTATGCACGCGGCGGTTGATCTCGATGAAGTCCTCCAGGTTGAGGTTGCCGCGCGCCAGGCGGTCGGCCTCGGCCTCGCTGGCATCCTCCTGCTGCTGCACCTTCACGGCGTTCTCGATGAAGGTGGCGATGTCGCCCAAGCCCAGGATGCGCTTGGCCATGCGGTCGGGGTGGAACTGCTCGAGGGAATCGGGCTTCTCGCCGCTGGAGATCCAGACGATGGGCTTGCCGGTGATCTGCTTGATGGAAAGGGCACCGCCGCCGCGGGCGTCGCCGTCCATCTTCGACATGATCACGCCGTCGAAATCGACGCGTTCCGCGAAGGCCTGCGCGACGTTCACGACGTCCTGGCCGGTCATGGCGTCGACCACCATGTAGATGGCCTCTGGCTGCACGGCATCGCGGATGTTCTCGGCCTCGCGCATCATGTCCTCGTCCACATGCAGGCGGCCGGCGGTGTCCACGATCACGACGTCGCGCAGGTTGTCGATGGCGTCCTGCACGCCCTCGCGCGCGATCTGCACCGGATCCTTGCTATCGCTGGAATAGACGCGCACGCCCATCTCGTCGCCAAGCGTCTTCAGCTGGTCGATGGCGGCGGGACGGTAGACGTCGCAGGCCACGAGCAGGGGCTGGTGGTTCTGCTCGCGCAGGCGGTAGGCGAGCTTGGCCGCCGCCGTCGTCTTGCCGGAACCCTGCAGGCCCACGAGCATGATGACGTTGGGAATGCGACTGCTGAATTGGAAGCGGTAGGTCTCGCCGCCCAGGAGCTCGGTGAGCTCGTCCATCACCACGCGGATGACGTTTTGGGCCGGCGTGAGCGACTGCAGGACGTCGGCGGTCATGCACTTCGTCTTGGTCTTCGCGACGAAGTCCTTCACCACCATGTAGTTGACGTCTGCCTCAAGCATCGCCATGCGGATCTCGCGCATAGCCGAATTGATGTCATCCTCGGTGAGCTTGCCCTTGCTGCGCAGGCCCCCGAAAATGTCCCTAAGACGGGTCGAAAGGTTCTCAAGCATGCCTGTATGCTCCTTGTCTTCACATGAAAAACTCCGCTCATTCTATACGGAATGAGCGGAGCCTGCGAAACGACCAGCGAAAAGCCACACACGATTATGGGTGGGGCAAACACGTGTGACGGGGGTCAGGCTTAACGTCACCCGACCCCCGTCACCCGTGCTTGTCCCATATGCTGCGGGCCAGTTTGTCCCACCAACGGCTACGCTTCGGCGGCGCCTTCCCCGTTCTTGAGGTCGTCGGGGGTGCCGATGAGGCCCAGGGCGAACTCGTGCGCGTCGAAGTCCTTCAGGTCCTCGATGCTCTCGCCCACGCCGATCTTGTAGATGGGGAGCTTCAAATCATGCGCGATGGCGACGGCGATGCCGCCCTTCGCGGTGCCGTCGAGCTTCGTCACGATGATGCCGTCAAGGTCGAGCGAGCGGTTGAACTCGCGCGCCTGCGAAAGGCCGTTCTGGCCGGTGGTGGCATCGATGACCAACACCACGGTCACGGGCATCTCGCTGCGCTTGCGCACGACCTTCACGACCTTCGCGAGCTCGCGCATGAGGTCGTCGGACGTATGCAGGCGGCCGGCGGTGTCGATGAGCACTTCCTCGGCGCCCGTGGCCTCGGCGCGCTCGATGGTGTCGTAGCACACGCTCGCCGGATCGGAGCCGCGCTCGCGCTGGACGATCTCCACTCCCGCGCGGTTGCCCCACACCTCAAGCTGCTCGATCGCGGCGGCGCGGAACGTGTCGGCGGAACCCAGGATGACGTTGCGGCCGGCCTGCACGCCCTCGTAGGCGAGCTTGCCCACCGTCGTGGTCTTGCCGGCGCCGTTGATGCCCACGAACAGCACGAGCGAAGGCGTCTGAGTGAACGGGTCGGTTTCCACCTGCGGGAACGCACGCGCAATTTGGTCAGCTAACAAGTCGTACACGGCATAGGCGTCGGGCAGGGCCTGGCGCGTGGCGGTCTCGCGCAAACCGGCGACGATCTCCACCGAGGCATTCACGCCCATGTCGGACATGATGAGCACTTCCTCCAGGCCGTCCCAAAAATCGTCGTCGACTTCGGGGCCGCGCTTCAGCAGGACGTTCATCTTCTCGCGGAACGTGGCGCGGCTGCCGCTCATGCCCGCCTGGATGCGCGCATCGCGCTTGGCGGCGCGTTTCTCCTCGCGTTCGCGGTCGGCCTGCTCCAGCAGGCGCTTCTGCTCCGCCTCGAGCTTTTCGGCGCGGTGCTTGCGCTCTTCTTCCTCGCGGGCGACCTTCTCGCGGATCTTCGCTTCGAATTCCTCGCGTTCACGCTGCTTTTCGGCCTGCTTGGCCTCGCGCTTCTCGCGCCTCTGGTCCCAGAATCCCATGGGCTACCCTTCCTTCACGTCGGACGTGCGGTCGAGTTTCTGACTGATTACCCTCGTCACGCCATCGGACTGCATGGAGATGCCGTACAGCACGTCGGCCATCTCCATCGTGCGCCGTTGGTGCGTGATCATTATAAGCTGCGTCTTTTCGCGCATCGCATCCAGGTATGCGCACAGGCGGCGTAGGTTGGTGTCGTCCAGCGCCGCCTCGACCTCGTCGAGGATGTAGAACGGCGTCGGACGCGTGGCGTACACCGCGAACAGCAGCGCGAGCGCCGTGAGCGACTTCTCGCCGCCGCTCATGAGCGACATCTTCGTGATGCGCTTGCCGCGCGGCTGCGCGTTCACCTCGATGCCCGTGTTCTCGGGGTCGTCCGCGTCCACGAGCGAAAGCGAGGCAGAACCGCCCGGGAAGAGCTCGGCGAAGATGCGCTGGAAGTTCGCGTCGACCGCGCGGAACGTGTCGGAGAAATCGTCGCGCATGCGCACGTCGATCGCCCGCGCGACCTTCGCCAGGGCACGGCGCGCCGCCTCGATGTCGGCCACCTGCGCCTGGAGGAAATCGTAGCGCGTCTTCAGCTCTTCGTATTCGCGTGCGGCATCGGGGTTGATGGGCCCGAGGTTCGCGATGCGGCGGCGCAACGTCGCGGCACGCTCCTCCGCCTCCGGCCGTCCTTCGAGCTCCGGACGCGCCAAGGCGGTCTCGAGCGGGGTCGCGCAATCTTCCTTGATGGTCGCGATCGCGCTTTCCACCTGCAACTCCAAACGGCCTTTCTGCACGCGGGTGTCGGAAAGGCGCGCCGTGGCGTCATCCGTTTCGGAGCGGAGGGCGAGCGCTTCGCGGCGCTTCTCGTCGGCTCGCGCATGGAGCATCGCGCCGCCGTCACGCAGCTCATCGGCACGCCGCTCGATGGACGAGATGCGCTCGGTCACGGTCGCGCGGACAAGCGAGAGCGCATCGACAACCGCATCGACCTCGTCGATGCGCACGCGGCCAGACGCCTCGCGTCTCACGCGGCCCACCTGGCGCTCCAGGCGGTCGATATCGCCCTGGTGCCCCTGCACCATGCGGTTCTCGTAGCTCTCGCGCTCCACGAGCTTGCCCACCTGCAAGCGCGCCTCGGTGTGCCGCTCGTTCAGTGCGCCATTGCGGCGGCGCAGCGGCTGCACGTCATCGCGCAACGTGGAAAGCCGTGCACGGGCGGCGGCCAGCGCCTCCACGGCTGCAGCGAGTTCCGCCTCGATGCGCTCGGAATCGGGGCGCATCTGCGCGAGCAGCTCGCGGTTCCTATCCTGCCTGCGTGCGGTCTCGGCGGCTTCCGCCTGCATCGCATCGAGCTCGCGTTGCGCGCGCTGCACCTGGTCGGAAAGCGAATCATGCGCACCTTGTGCCTGAGCGCGCGCCGAGGCGGCCTCGAGGCTCTCCTTCTGGGCAATGCGCAGCTGCTCCTCGGCGGCGGCAAGCTCGCGTTCGGCTTCCTCCACCTTTCCGGCAGCACGCTTCGCTTCCTTGCGGGCTTTCTCGATCTCGCGATGGCGTTCGAGCGTGCCCACCGCACCGGCGCGCGGACGCACATGCTTCGCGATGCCATCCGACGACGCGATGAAACCGTCCTTGCTCGCAACGCGCCAACGCCCGTCGGTCGCCTCCAGCGCCCGCGCGCATTCACGCGCCTGCGCGATGCCATCGCACAGCACGACATCGCCGAGGAGCCTCGTGATGATGCTGCGATGCGCATCCTCGCATTCGATGATATCGAGAAGTGCCGTGCCGGGCGCACCTGCAGGAACCGAAACGGCGCCGTTTGCCACCTGCGGCGCGGCAAGCGCCATGAACGACGCAGCACCCTCGTTGGAGGATCCGGCCACCGAAGCCGCGCTGGAACGCGCTGTGGCAGGGTCGTCCACGAGCAGCGCATCGACGGCATCGGAGAGCAGCTCGCCGACGATGAACGCGGTATCGGCGGGAAGGTTCATGGCATCCATGAGCAACCCGCGGGAATTCAATTCGTCTTTGTGGCCAATCGCCCAGGTGAGCGCCTTGTTCGCGGACTGGGCGCTGCGCTGGGCCTCTTCCAGGCCGGCGACCTGCGCCGACAGGCGTGCAGCATCGGCGCGGAGCTGCTCGTTGCCCTTGCGCAGGGCATCCACGGCGGAAAACGCCTGGGCGGAACGCACGCGGCATGCCTCGTCGGCCTCGATCGCGGCGGACAGGGCCTTCTCCGCCTCACCGAACCGGGAGGCGATTCCGGAAAGCCGTTCTTCCGCTTCGGTCACGCGGCGCTGGGCGTCTTCCGCCTGCGCGGCGAGGAGCTTCTCGTCGGCGATGCTCGAAGACAGGGCTTCGGCGGCCTTCTCCTTCGCGGCGCGTAGGCGGTCGCCATCGCGCACGAGGCGCGATTCCTCCTGTTCGAGCTTGCCGATCTCACGGCGAAGGTCGCCGTAGGCACGCGACACTTCGTCGCGCTCGCGTGCAATCGCGGCAAGCGATTCCTCGGCAGCCGCCTTCTCGCGGCGCACCTGCAGCAACGATTCGCGCGCGGCATCGAGCGCATCGTGCAGGCCTTCGAGTCGACGCGAATCGGCATCGAGCTGCGAGCGCTTCTGCTCGAGGACGCGCAGCGACGAGCGCTTCTTCTCGCGCAGCAGCAAGACGGTGGAGTCCAAGTGCTCGGCCGACTGGCTCACCCGGCGCAGCTGCTCTGCCGCCTCGCCGGCGCCTTCGCTCTGGCGCCGCAGGTCGGCCTGCAGCTCTTGCACGGCGGCGTCGGCCAGCTGGGCCTCGCGGCCCTTCTCCTCCACAAGCGCGGTAAGCTCGCGCTCCTTCTGGCAAATGGCCTCCCACTGTCCCTGGAGCACGCGCAGGTCATCCACGGCCAGGTCGAGCGACACTTCGGCAAGCTCCGCGGCGAGCCCCTTATAGGTGATCGCGCGTTTCGCCTTGCGCTCGAGCGGCTTCAGCTGGCGCTCCACCTCGTGGTTCACGTCGCGGATGCGCAGCAGGTGCTGGTCCATGCGCTCGAGCTTGCGCTCGCTGCGC
>JAUNEQ010000254.1 GCA_030525445.1 Coriobacteriia bacterium
TCAAGGATGCGCTCGAGAAGATGCACCTGAACGACCCGGCCCTCGTGTACGAGGCTGAGGTCAGCCACGCGTTGGGATATGGCTTCCGCGTCGGTTTCCTGGGCCTCCTGCACATGGAGGTCGTGAAGGAGCGCCTCGAGCGCGAGTTCGGCCTCGACCTCATCGCGACGGCGCCTTCCGTGGAATACCACGTGTACAAGAAGGACCAGGAGATGCTCGTGCTGCGCTCGCCGCAGGACATGCCCGATTTCTCGGAGATCGACCATATCGAGGAGCCGTACCTCTCTGCGAAGATCCTCGTGCCGCCCGAATACGTGGGCGCCGTGATGGACCTCACCGTCGCGCGTCGTGGCGAGTTCCAGAACATGAACTACCTCTCGGCCACGACGGTCGAGATGAAGTGGGAGATCCCGCTGTCCGAGCTCATCATGGACTACTTCGACTCGCTGAAGAGCCGCACGAAGGGTTTCGCGACGCTCGATTACGACATCAGCGGGTACCGTCCCTCCGACCTCGTGAAACTGGATGTATTGCTCGCCGGCAACCCCGTGGACGCGCTGTCCTTTATCGTCCATAAGGACAAGGCCTACGACCGCGGTCGCATCCTCGCAAGCAAGATGAAGGAGATCATCCCGCGCCAGCAGTTCGAGGTGCCTATCCAAGCAGTCGTGGGCGGTCGCGTGCTCGCACGCACCAACGTGAAGGCCGTGCGCAAGGACGTGCTCGCCAAGTGCTATGGCGGCGACATCAGCCGCAAGCGCAAGCTGCTGGAAAAGCAGAAGGTCGGCAAGAAGCGCATGAAGGCCATCGGCAGCGTCGAGGTTCCGCAAGAAGCGTTCATGGCCATCCTGAAGGTGGACGAGTAGCGGCGTGTGTTTCTGGGGGCGCCCGCATCCTGACCGCAGTGCGAGTCTAATGACGCTGTGCGTCCTAAAGAAATATATCGAGCGCAGCTCCCACCTCGCGCTCTTGCGGGCTTTCCGTTCCCGCAAGCAGCTTCCCATCGCGGAATTGTGCTTCCGTCATGACGAACAGCCGAACCGTCCCGAGCTCCGGCGCGTTTTGCCGGAGCCGCTTCTTGCAGGCAGCGGCGCTCGACCTGCTTTCCGCGATTCTGCCGTACACGCTATCCTGAAGTTCGCTGAAACCTTGCGAGAAGAGCAGCTCCAGGAATTCGCGACGCACCTTGCGCTCATGCCGTGTGCCTACCGGCATGTCGACGAGAACGAGCAGCCTCATCTTCTCCATGCTAAACCACCTTCTCGATGGGGAGGGCGCGGGGCAGGAGCAAGAGTTTTGGGTCTCGCTGTTCTATGGCCCGCATCAAGCTGATAACCGTTTCCTCGATAGCGATCAGGCAACTTGTTTTGCGGCCGTCGAAGAGACATGCGTTGCGCAAGACGGTGGTCATTTCCCTCCGTGCGTTCCTGCTCAGGCTTTCAGGGTCTTCGCCGTCGAGATCTATCGCGAGCATTTGCAAGTCAACCATCGCCCGGAATGGTTCGATCAGGTCGTCTACCAGGTTGAATTCGTTTCTCACGCTTCCATGGTGTAAACCTACCGAGGTGATGAAACCATGGGAAACAACCGACCGTGCCAGAGTTGACCGAACGACCGCGTAGCCGTAATTCAAGATGGAGCTCGTCGACGACACTTCTTCACGCGTATACCCGTCCTTTAGGTGCGGAAAGTAGAAACGTGCAGCAACCGCTTCGCGATTGTCGGGGTCGCCCGATCGAACGTCGTGCGCAATCGCGACGAGGTCTTCGTATCCCTCGCGTTCAGCTATTGCAAGCACTTCGGCCTGGTTGACTATCTTCTGCTTGACGATGCGTTGCCAGAGCCGCTTTTTCAACGAGGCGGACATGCCAAGTTGCAAATCGACGATTTGCGAGTATCGGCTGTTTCTCGCAAAGGGCAAGAGTATGCTCGTGGGCATGAAGTTGCGCCCCACGCCGAGGACCGTGATCCCATGTTGCGAGATCATGTTTATGGCACCCGTTGAGAGCGTTATGTCGAGGTTTGCCAGAACGATGCAAGCAAGGTCGTCCAGGTCGATATGCAACGGTTTTTCGTCGGACGGCCGCTGTACAGTGAGTTGTCCTCTCCGAACATGAAGCTCTGCTGGGCTATCGATTGTAAGGGTTCTGAATGCCATGGTTCCGCCTTCCGCTGAGAATACCGGAATGCCAACAAGTGGCGCTTACCATGTCATTATGGAATTTGTAAAGTCACTAAAAAGGTCACGATTGCAGTGTTCTAAACGAAG
>JAUNEQ010000255.1 GCA_030525445.1 Coriobacteriia bacterium
TGGACCCGGCGTCCTCCGAGTTCTACAACGCCGAGACCGGCAAGTACGTGCTGGCTGGCGAGGGCCGCGAGCTCACCGCTGACGAGATGGTGGACTACTGGGAGGCCCTGGTCAACAAGTACCCGATCATCTCGATCGAAGACGGCATGTCCGAGGAAGACTGGGACGGCTGGAAGAAGCTCACCGACCGCATCGGCGACCGCGTGCAGCTGGTGGGCGACGACCTGTTCGTCACCAACTCCAAGCGTCTGGCCAAGGGCATCGAGCTCGGCTGCGCGAACGCCATCCTCATCAAGGTGAACCAGATCGGCAGCCTTACCGAGACCATGGAGGCCATCCAGATGGCCAAGCAGGCTGGCTATGCATGCGTCATGAGCCACCGTTCCGGCGAGACCGAGGACAACACCATCGCCGACCTCGCCGTGGCGTGCAACACCGGCCAGATCAAGACCGGCGCTCCCGCGCGTTCCGACCGCGTTGCCAAGTATAACCAGCTGCTCCGCATCGAGGACGAGCTGGGCGACGCTGGCGAGTATGCCGGCATGAAGGCGTTCTACAACATCAAGCGCTAAACGCCTGCGACAACGCTGCAAGCACGGGCCGCCCTCCGGGGCGGCCCTTTTGCTCGTTGTTGGGCGTGATACGAACCGCCGCCCTTTGTCATCATGGGCGGAGCCGCGAAGCGGCGGAGTCGAGGGATCCCCTCGGCGCTTGCCGCAGATGGGGCTGTATATACATCCGATGAAAAATATTGATGTAATACATATAAACCTTTATGATAACCATATGATTCTATACGGCTTCATAACTTTTGAGTGGGACGACGCGAAGGCGGCATCTAACCTGGAAAAGCACGGCGTGTCTTTTGAAGAAGCGGCAACCGTGTTTTACGATCCGCATGCGCTTGTAGTTGACGATGACGAACATTCAATCGATGAAGATAGGTTTATCATCGTCGGGCTAAGTTCTGCTGCTCGTACGCTCACAGTGTGTCACTGCTATCGCGAGACCAATGAGGTAATACGAATCATTTCTGCTCGAAAAGCGACGAAGAATGAGGAACGTGGGTACTGGAGGAGGAGAAATGAAGGCTGAATATAACCTTGATAATGCGCGGCCGAATCCATATATCGATAAGCTGCGCAAGCCAGTGACCATGAACCTCGACACGTTCGCGATTGACTATTTCAAGCGCGAGGCCGACCGTACGGGCGTGCCGTATCAACGGCTGATCAACCTATACCTCGTCCAGTGCGCACGCGAGGGGAAGAGGCTGGCGTTTGTCTAGCGCCGCGCCGCGCAGGTAGGCTGCTGGCTGTGAGCGCTCCCGCCTGTTGTATCATGGGCGAATGCGCATTCCGCAGACATACTACCCGCGAGAAAGCCCGGTGCATCGTGCCGATGCGCGGGTGAAGCTCGTGCTGCTCATCGCGCTTACGGTGGCGCTGTTCGTGGTGTCCACCTGGCGTGGGCTGGGCGTGCTTGCGGCGGTTGTCGCCCTTGCGCTCGCGGTGTCGAAGCTGCCGATGGGCGTGATGCTCCGCTCGCTCATCCCGTTCTACATCCTCATGGCGTTCGCGGTGGTGGTGAACTCGTTCACCCTGAACCCGGACGCGCTGGCCACGGCATATGGCATCGGCGGCGTGTCGGCGGGCGTGTTTGCAGGCGCGGCGCCGATCGCGCTCGTGGGAGGGTGGCATTTCGTGCCTGCGGGCATGGTGCGCTCGCTCTTCTACTGCGTGCGTATCCTGTGCATGGTGCTCGCGAGCCTGCTCGTGGCGTACTCGACGCCCGCAACCAAGCTCACCGAAGGCCTCGCGTGGTTCATGCGCCCGCTGGAGCACCTGCATGTGCCGGTTGACGACATTGCGCTCACCTTCACGCTGGCGTTGCGCTTCATTCCGCTTGCGTTCGAAGAGCTGCAGGAAGTGAAGCTCGCGCAGATGGCGCGCGGAGCGGCATTTGGCGTGGGCGGGCTCTATAAGCGCGTGAGCGCATGGGCGCCTGTCATGATTCCCTGGCTCGTGAGCCTCTACCGCCGCGCGAGCCGCATCGCCACTGCCATGGACGTGCGGGCGTACGGCTTGGGGGAAACCCGCACCACACTCAACCGCCTGTCCCTGCGCCCCGCCGATGCGGGAATTTTGGGTGTGGGGCTGGCCGTGTGCGTGCTCCCGTGCCTATTGTTGGGGTAAGGAAGACGCTCAGGCTCCGGAACGCCCGCGGCAGGCGAGACGGACCCGGTGAGACAGGAGGGCCCGCAGCAT
>JAUNEQ010000007.1 GCA_030525445.1 Coriobacteriia bacterium
CGCGAGCACGTGGGCATGGTGTTCCAGCAATTCAACCTGTTCCCGCACCTCACGGCCAAGAAGAACGTCATGCTTGCCCAGGTGAAGGTGCTGAAGCGCAGCAAGGAAGAAGCCGAACGCATCGCCATGCAGCAGCTCGAGCGCGTGGGCCTGGCCGATCGTGCCGACTACCTGCCCTCGCAGCTTTCCGGTGGCCAGCAGCAGCGCGTTGCCATCGCGCGTGCTTTGGCTATGGACCCGCACGTGATGCTGTTTGACGAAGCGACCTCTGCGCTCGACCCGGAATTGGTGCGCGGCGTTCTGGACGTCATGCGCGAGCTGGCCGAAGCCGGCATGACCATGGTGGTCGTGACGCACGAGATGGGCTTCGCGCGCGACGTGGCCGACCGCGTGATCTTCATGGAAGGCGGCGTCGTCGTGGAAGAGGGGACGCCCGAGCAGGTGTTTGACCATCCGCAGCACAACCGCACGAAGGACTTCCTCGGACATTTGGCGTAAGCTCTGCCCTCGGCGCCGCAGCCGAGCTGCAGTGCTTGCTGGGGCTGGATTTCGTTCTTGGGCGGTGGACGGGTAGTGATTGTGCTGCCGGTTGGGATGCTTTTCTTTCAGGCTTTTCGGGTGTCTAAGGGCTTGTCCTATAAGTGAGACACGAACAGATGTACTTATTCCTATGCTCTTTCCTGTGGTGATACGTGAAAGGAGAGAGGTATGGCAAACGGTATTGTTTTGTTTGAGTCTCGGGATAAAGAGGTGCGGCTCGATGTCGGTTTTGACGGGAGTACCGTATGGTTAGACAAAGAGCAGATGGGCGTGTTGTTTGGCCGCGATAGAACAGTGATTTCGAGGCATATAGCCAATGTTTATCGCGAGGGCGAGCTGGATCGAGAGGGAACCTGTGCAAAATTTGCACAGGTTCAAACCGAGGGTTCGCGGAGGGTGACTCGCCAGGACGAGCGTTACAACTTGGACGTGATCATCTCCGTCGGGTATCGGGTGAAGTCGCAGCGGGGGGTGGAATTTCGGCGGTGGGCTACTGATGTGTTGCATCGGTACATCATTGATGGGCATGCGGAGAACTTGAAGCGCCTTGACCAGTTGGGGCAGGTTGCGCGCATTATGGCGCGTATTCCCGATAGCTTGGAAACGCGGCAGGTGCTCGACATCGTGCAAAGCTACACGTGGGCTCTCGACTTGCTTGACGATTACGACCATCAACGCTTGCCGATCCCGAAAGGCGACGTGTCCACCTATGTGCTCGACTACCGGGAATGCCGCCGCGTCATTGACGGCATGCGCTTTGGCAATGAGAGCGAGCTGTTCGGCGTGGAAAAGGACGACTCGTTCAAGGGTTCCATCGGTGCGATTTACCAGAGTTTTGGCGGGCGCGATTTGTATCCGAGCTTGCAGGAAAAGGCCGCGAACCTGCTCTATTTCGTGGTGAAGGACCACTCGTTCCTCGATGGCAACAAGCGCATCGCGGCAACGATGTTCCTGTACTTCCTCGACCGTAACGGCGCGCTGTTCATGGCGGATGGCAGCAAGCGCATCGACGACAACGCGCTTGTGGCCATCACCCTCATGATTGCGGAATCAAGGCCGGAAGAAAAAGCCGCCATGGTGTCTCTGGTCATGAATTTCTTGGCGAAATAGCACTCCTTGCTGTCCGCCAAGTTTGGGCAATAAGAAAGGGCGACCCAGACAAGTGAGTCGCCCTTGGCGTTTCCGGTGGCCGAGATGGTTCTGCTGTTTGGGATTACCGGATCGCCTTTCGTGTTTTCGCAATTAGCCGATGGCGATGGTCTTCTTCTCCTCGAGTTCCTTCTTGGTCTGCTTCGGGACGGTGATGTCGAGGACGCCGTTCTCGAACTTGGCGACGATGTCCTCTTCGGTGACCTGGTCGCCCACGTAGAACGAACGGGTGCAGCTGCCCTCGAAGCGCTCCTTGCGCAGGTAGGTGCCGGCCTCGTCCTTATCCTCGGTCTCGCGCTTGGTGGAGGCGGTCACCTTCAGGTAGCCGTTCTTCAGCTCGGCGGTCACGTTCTCCTTGGAGACGCCGGGAAGATCGATGGCCAGCTCATAGGCGGTCTCGGTCTCGCGGACGTCGGTCTTCATCAGGTGCGAGGTGGACTTCCCGTTGGTGGGGGCGTCGAAGAAGGTTTCGAACGGGCTCATCATGAAGTCGTCGAAGAAGTTCCTGCGGCGGGGGATCATCATGTTCGTCATGGCTCATCATTCCTTTCACGCTGGCTGCGACGGCGCCCGGGCGGGCGGTGGGAGGTTAGGTTCGCCGCCCGTTGCCCGGGTTCCATCCAAGCCGTCTCTCTTAGCTCGATTAAAGTTATATGACTGTCGGTTAGCAAAGTAAAGTCACGAGTGCTAATCAACATATTTGCAACACATTAGTTTAGGAAATCTAAGTCAAAACACTTAGATATTGATGGCCATGTCTATTCTGATGCGTTAGCTCACCTTGGCTTTCTTGGATATTCCGGCTGTCTTCAGCATTTTGGCGTAGGTGGCTTTCTTGGCTTTGGGGACCTTCACCTTCAGTTTGGCTGCCGTACCCTTCAAAGCCGCTTTGCCGACCTTCTTGAGCTTGGCGCTCTTGATGGTGAGCTGTGCCAGCTTCTTGCAGTTTTGGAATGCCTTCGCGCCCACGGTGGTCACCTTGGCTCCCAGCTTGAACGTCTTCAGCGATTTGCAGCCAAGGAAAGCGGATGTTCCCACGCTGGTGAGCTTGGTGAATGCGGGAACCGCGGCAAGTTTCACATCGCCGGAGAAAGCGTTCGTTCCGATGCTTGTCACGTTGGCGCACCCGGTGACCTTGGTGAGTTTCTTGCACTTCGCGAAGGCGTTTGCGCCGATGCTCTTGACGTTCTTCCCGATCGCAACGCTGGTGATTCCCCTGCCCTTGAATGCATTCTTCGCAATTGACGTCACCTTGAAGGTTTTACCGCCAATCTTTACCGTTGCAGGCACAGAGGCCTTGCCGGAATTCACTTGCGTCTTTGAAACCGCTACCTGATTCGAGGCTGTGATGGCATAGGTTGCTTTCGAAGCGCCGGATCCGACGGTATGTTTGGTGCCCACCGACATGTTGACGGTAGTTTTGTCTTCCATGCTGGTATTGGCGGTTGAGCCGCCGCCGGGATTCGTATTGGTTTTCGTATCATCGCTGCCGTTGGTTCCGGTATCGGTATTCGTGCCGCTGTCGTCGGGTTGCTCTCCCGAGGGTGTATCGGAAAGGGCTGCAAGTGCCCTTTCCGCAGCTTCAATATGCGTGAGCGCGGCGCTAGCAAGCATCTTCTGAGTTTCTGTCAGGGCGTCGTAAGCCGCCCGGGCGTCAGCGATGGCTTGGGCGTCGTCGAGCGTGATGGTGTCATTCGCGGGTAGCTGGCTCGCCAGGTTGCCAACCTCGTCTATCGCCTTCTGCTCATCGGAGCCTTCAGGGAACCCTACGGTTGCATTTTCCGAAAGGCCTTGAAGTGCTCCGTCTTCCAGTGCGATATCGGCCGATTCGAGGACAACGGTCTCAACGAACGCGTTAGTGGATTCAGGGTTGCTCTCATCGTAAAACGCACCCGCAGCTACCGATGCCACGTCGTATCCGTCAATGGTTGCGGGGATAACGACGCTTGTAGCCGTGCCAGTGTTCAACCTGACGATGCGCGCCTTTACCGATCCTCCTTCATCTGTCATCAGCTCAATGGTCACAATCGTTCCGTCTTCGAGCTGCTCGGTATGGGTAGGTTCGATAGTAAAGGTGCCCATCTCGAAGGTGACAACGTAGTTACCCTGCTCGCTTTTTCCCGTAACCATGATGTTGTATTCGCCCGGTTCTTCGCCGTGCTCGCAGCTAAGCTTGTCATATTCAATGTTGTCGCCGTTCACGAGACCCTCAACGGTTGCGGTGAATTCGGGATCCGGTTCATCGAAGCCGCGCGACACGTTGTCCGCTTTCACAGTGACGGGCTTGCGGGCGATCGACCAAGAGACGTTCTTGGGGGTTGTGGTGTCGTCGGTCCACCGGTAGTTTGTCGGGTTCGCAAGCGTTGCCGTTGCGGTGTAACTGCCGGCGTCCGTGGCACTCCCGCCTTCGACAGTGTATTCATTGGCGGCAGCAACACCGGCCTGCTCCTGCCCGTTGTACACGAGCCCTGCGGTGGACGCGGGGAGTACGACTGAGGCCGGGTTAACGGTAATCGTGTACGAGCAGGTGGCCTCGTTCGCAAAATCGTTGTTAGTGGCCCGCACCTGCACGTTCAATGTGCCGGCGTCAACGAGCGTGGGGGCTTTGGCATTCCAGGTAGTGCCGCCGTCGACGCTGTACTCGATGGTGGTGCCCTCCGACGGGGAGGCGGTGGCCGTGGTGCCGTGCGGTTTACCGTCGTACGTGGCCACGACGACGTTTGCGGTGACGACGAGCGTGTTAGCGGCGGCGATGGTGAAGGTACCGCCTACGAAGGTCACCAGGTAGTTGCCTTGCTCGGACTCGCCGGTCGCGGTTATGTCATACGTACCGACATGCTCGCCGGAAGCGCGCGACACGGTGTACACGACGCTGTCGTCCCCCACGAGGCCCTCGACATGGGCTGTCAATTCGGGATCGGGGTCCCCGTAGGCCTTGGCGGCGTCATCCGCCTTCACGGTGATGGGCTTCGGTTGGATGGTGAGCGTGCCCGACGACAGCGAGATGTCGTAGTTGCTCATGGACTGCGCAAGGACGGGCGCCACCCCGTAAGTGCCCATGTCCTCTCCTGGCATGCGTTCGAAGGTATACGAAGGGGTGTCGCCGCCCTTGAAACCGCTCACCGCGACGACGAACTCGGGGTCGTCTTCGCCATACGTCTTCGCCGCGTCGTCCACCGCGATCGTGGCCGCCGCGCGGGCTATCGACCAGGTGACTTCCTTGCTGCCATTGCCACCGCCTTCCCATTCGTAGTTGATGGGGTCCTTGAGCGAGACGGTTGCGGTGTAGCTTCCGGCGTCGGTGGCGCTCCCGCCCTCGACGGTGTACTGGTCGCTGCCGGCGACGCCGGTTTGGGCTATGCCTTCGTAGACGAGGCCTTCGGCAGCACTGGGCACGACCGCTTGGGCCTTGCCAATGGTTAGGATTCCCGGTTCATAGCTCACGAAATAATTGCCTTGCTCGGCATCGCCTTCGGGGATGATGGAGTACGTTCCGGCGTCTTCACCGCTGGCACGGACGATTTCATAGCTAATAAGGCTCGGTGATTCGCCTTCTACCAGGCCTGATACCGCTGCGGTGAATGCGGGATCGCTCTCTCCGAAAGCCTTCTCGGCATCGTCGGCCGCCACGGTGGCGTTCTTGTGGGCTATGCTCCAGGCGATTGCCTTTGCTCCGTTGGTTCCATCGGTCCACCGGTAGTTTGCCGAGTCGTTCAACGAGGCGACAGCGGAGTAGCTTCCGGCGTCGGTGGCGCTTGCGCCTTCGAGGGTGTAGAGCGGGCCTTCTTCAACGCCTGATTGCGCGGAGCCGTTGTACTCCAAGCCGTTGATGGCTGTGGGAACGGCAACCTCAGCAGGTAAAACGGTAATCGTGTATTCGCAGGTGGCAACGTTGCTGAAGTTGGCGTTGCTGGCGCGTACCATCACTTGCTGTACACCGGCGTTAACCAGGGTGGGCGCGTCCGCTTTCCAGGTATTCCCATCGTCGACGCTGTATTCGACGCTCGTGCCGTCTACAGGTATGGTGACGGCCTGAGCGCCATGGGGCTTTCCATCATAGGTTGCGGTCACGTCGTTTGCCAAAACGGAGAGCGAGTCGGCCCCAACGATGATTAGGATTCCGCTCGCGAAGCTCACCAGGTAATTGCCCTGTTCGGTTTCGCCTTCAGGTGTGATAGCATACTCGCCCACGTTTTCGCCAGCAGCTCGTTTGAGGGCGTACTCGATGGTGTCATCGCCGATGGTTCCGGAAACGGTTGCGGTAAACGCCGGGTCGCTTGCCCCATATGTCTTCGTTGCGTTGTCGGCTGAGACCGTAACGGCTTTTCGCTCGATGGTGAGCGTGCCAGCCACGAACGTGGGGATGTAGTTGCCGTTGGCATGTTCAAGCTGCGGTGAGACCGAATAGACGCCCACATCCTCGCCGGGCTCGCGGGTGAAGATGAAGCTGAGCTCATCGCTTTCGACCAGCCCATCGGCCGTAACGGTGAATGCCGGATCGCCGCTGCCATAGGTTTTGACGAATGCGCCAGCGGAAATCGTTATGGGCTTGGGGCCTATCGTCAGCGAGGCGGGCGCGAAGGAAACCAGGTAGTTGCCCTGCTCTTCTGCGCCTGTGGGCGTGATGCCGTATATTCCCGCATTTTCGCCGGACTCGCGCACCAGCGAATAGGCCAGGGTGTCTTCCCCGAAGAGGCCGCTCACTTCAGCGGTGAATTCAGGGTCGGTATCGCCATAAATCTTGGAAGCGGATTGTGCCGTCACCGTCGCAGCTGCACGGGCGATGGAGAATTGTGCGGTTACCGTGTCCGTGTAGGCTCCGATGCCTTGAATTGTGGCCGTGCCGGTGCCGGCGCTGATGTTATCGTTGCACGTTATGGTGTAATCGGTGCCTTCAATCAAGAGCATGTCGTTGTGGGTCACCGTGGCTGTAGGTGTTTGTGCGGATCCGTCGTAAGTCAATCCGGCATCATCGAGCACGACATCCCCGTCTTCCAGCGCAACCGGGGTAACAGTGAGCGTAGCCGTGGCCGATGCATTCGTGTTGTCATCAGATACAGCCGTAACGCTTGTTGTGCCAACCTTCAGGAGCGTGATCAGCCCGTCCGCATCAACGGTGGCAATCGACTCATCCGCGACAGACCAAGAAACGTTGGGGTTGGTGGCATCGCTCGGCGCGACCGTTGCGGTTAGCTGGATGGTGGAGCCCCAGTTGCCAGTTGGGTTTTTGGGTGCAATGGAGACCCCCGTCACATGGGTTGCCAAATCCACGGAAAACGAGTCCACGGGAATGTTATCGTTAGGGCTTGCGAATACGTCGCAATCATAGAGGTCGGTGTCTTCGTTGAACAGCATGCTGTAGATGCGGCCTTTTGCCTGCTGTGCGCTCGACAGGGTGTATTTCACGGTCTTCACGCCCGAGGTGGAGAGCAGCGACACCGTGGTGGCGTCGGCGAGCACGAAATTGCTGCCTGTGGTGGAAAGGCTGGCGAAGTTGCCGTTCCAAGATCCATAGGTGTTGCCGATAACGCCCCATCGATCAACCGTGGTGAGGCGGGTGTCTTCTCTCGTGCGGTAATCATGCGCGTAAACCCCAAGCTCATCATCGCTTTCAGTGGTGTAGGCCCACAGGTCTCCAACAGGGGGGATGACGGTGTTGCAGCTGCTCCAGTAATAGGAGTCGTATTTCGTGGAAGAGCGGGCAGTGTCATTCTCGAACACGTTGACGCCGGAGGAGTTGTACCAGTCCGTGGCCACGTTTTCAGCCTCGGTGTACACTTGCTCGAAGCTTTCCGTGCTGCTGCTGGCATGACCTTCCGAGATGATGCCCGCCTTGCTGCGAAGCATGTTTCCATGGCGAACATAAGATGCCATGCCGTTGCCGGCAGGATCGTCCCAGGTGCAGTCAACGTAATACTGTGTGCCGTCGATGGTGACAAGGTTCCACGCATGATCCAGGATGTCGCTCGAGATGACGTCGCATTCCACACCCACGAGGGAAAGCAGATAATTGTATGCCTCGGAATAGCCTTGGCAAACGGCAGAATGATCGATGAGGGCGTTGTAAGCGTTGTAGTTGCTGTAAGTCAAGTCATACTGGCAATGGGTGTCCAGGTAATCATGCAGGTAGAGCGCCTTTTGTTCCGCGTTCCAATCGGGATTCACCCCAGCCACGATTTTCGCCACCTTGGCGTTGAAGGATGTGATTTCGCTTTGGCCATACGATGTATCGAAATATACAATCGCGTCTGCTACGAGCTTCGTAGAAGAATAATAGCTGGCACTAGCCCCACCAGTCAGGTAGAAGTACTGACCGTGTTGATTGAGGAAGCGCGTATAAAGCGTGTAAAAGTCATCAAGGGGTATGTTGAAAGAACTAACGTCCACCGAAACGCTCTCGGTTTCGTAATCCCAGTTTTCGATGGCATTTTCGAGCGCGGCATAATAGCCATCGATGTCCGCAGATGCTTGCGTACGTAATGCACCGTCTGTGGGTGTGGGTTTTGCCGCCTGATTCCAGCCACCGTTTTTGAGGATGGCGCTGGAGTCGTAAACAACCTCGGTTTGCTCAAGCGCGGAAGCGGATCCGATTCCGAGTGCGCAAATCAGGATGAACGTTGCGGCCAGGGTGGCGGACAATTGAGCAACTGTGCGTGAAAGCATGGGCCCTCCTCGTGAACTGGGAGTACCTTATCAGAGTATCGCGAATTACATACATGGCCAAACGCAATGTTGTGTATGAATAGCCGTTCTAATTGGCGCCAGGCTCCTTATTTCAGCAAACAAAAGCGCCCGGGCGCGAGGCCCGGGCGCTGGCAGTTACGCTATCCGAAGAGGATTTAGTTCTGCTTGTACTTCTTGACGAGCTGACGGCCGGCGATGTACTCCATGATCTCGGTGGTGCCGCCACCCATCTCGTTGCCGCGGAGGTCGTTCCAGATGCGGCCGACGCGGATCTCCTTGGTGTAGCCGATAGCAGCGTAGATGCTCATGGCCAGGTCGGCGACCTTGGTGCACTCGCGGCAGGCATAGCCCTTCAGCAGAGCGGACTCGAGGCGGGTGGACTCGCCGTTGTCGATCATCGCGACGACCTGATAGAGGCGGGCGCGCACGTTCTGCAGGATGTTCTCCATCTCGCAGAGGTGCTGCTGGATGGCGGACAGGTGGGCGATCGGCTTGCCGAAGCAGATACGCTCGGAAGCGTAAGCGGCGGCATCGTTCATCGCGGCCTGGGCGAGGCCGAGGGAGGAAGCGACGACGAGCAGGCGCTCAAACTCGAGCTTCTTCATGAGGAGCTTCCAGCCCATGCCCGGCTCGCCAAGGCGCATATCCTCGGTGAGGACGACGTTGTCGAAGAACTGGTCGACGAACGGGATGGACTGCTGGCCGACCTTCTCGAGGTGGCCGACGGTGAAGCCAGGAGCATCGTTTGGGACGAGCCACAGGCTGTAGGAGTTGTTCTCGTAGGACGGATCCTCGTCCTTGGCAACAACCATGGTCCAGATGGAAAGGCCGCCCAGGGTGACCCAAGTCTTCTGGCCATTCAGCAGGTAGGTGCCGTCAGGCTGCTTGACGGTGTGGCACGTCATGGCGTTGTTGTCGGAACCGGCGGCCGGCTCGGAGATGGCGGAGCAAGCGATGCAGGTGCTCTCGACGTTCTCGATGGCATCCATCACCATGGCCTGCTGGGCCTCGGTGCCGAAGTCGATGACGTCGGTGATGGTGTTGAAGTCGGTCACGAACGGCAGGATGCAGCCGGTGTACTCGTGCAGCTTCTCGACCAGGAGGATCTCGGTGAGCTTGTCAACGGGCACGCCGCCAACTTCCTCGGGAAGGCCGAGGTGCATGAAGCCAGCCTCGCGATAGGCCATGGCCTGTTCGATGCTGATGTGATGGTTCTCGTAAGCTGCCCTCTGGGCCTCTTCGTCAAAGTAACGCTCGGCGTATTCCTTGGCGCTTTCGATAAGAAGTTGCTGCTCGTCGGTAAGGGTGAAGTCCATGTGTTCCTCCATTCGTGAAGCGGCCGCTCCCGCGACTCATCTTGGACCAGGCTGCGAACTGGGGTTCCTTTCCCGTTTAGTTCACGTAAACAATGATACCCGCTTCACCTAATGCAGGCCAATTTCACCTTTTTTCGGTTTTACGAATTTCAATAAAGAACTGCTATAGATTAACGATTCATCTATTGGAAATCGCGTATAACCCCGTCAGAACACGATGTTTGTCATGTTGGGCCGCTCCTGCATAAACCATGGTCAATAAGGGTAGAATACGCAGGTGACTTCGTTTGCAATATAAGGAGGACGAATGGGCAAGATTCAAGACCTCACGCTCACCGACGAGCTGCATGACATCGTGCAAGTCGGCATCATCGTCGAGGACATGGAGAAGATCAAGCAGGGAATGCTCGACGTGTTCGGGCTGGTGCCCGACATGGAGGGCGATGTCTGCTACAAGAAGTGCCTGTATCGCGGCGAGACCATCGACGCGCCGGTGCGCAATGCGTTCTACAACTACTTCAACATCCAGCTCGAGTTCCTGCAGCCGCTGGGCGACCAGGACACCATCTGGAAGGATTACCTGAAGATGGGTCAGCGCAGCCTGCATCATCTTCGTTTTGACGTCACCAACAACGACCGCGTGACCGAAATGATGAAGGAGAAGGGCATCGACATCTGGATGCAGGGCGAGTCGCTCGTTACACCGGGCTGCTACTTCACGTACTACGATTCGCTCGACAAGCTGGGCTTTATCGTCGAGGCCGTCACGCGCGCCGATTGCGTGAACAAGTAATTGAAGCGGAGCGTCGGCCGCGAGTCGAGGAGTTTCCGCGACCACGCTCCGCTGCTCACGAAAAGACCCACAGGGTCTTCTCGCTCGTGCTGCGCTCGCTGCGTTCCAAGAAGGTGAATTTCCGTTTCGCGAGAATTCAAGTTTGCGCGCAGCGAGTCGCGGGAGCCCCTCGACTCGCTTGGGAAATGATGTCGGTCTCTTTCGCGTTCTGCGGAGTACCGGAGCCGAAGGGCTCGTGGGAGAATAGTGCTGGTCAACGGTGGGGTATGGCAATCCTGCTATCGAAAGGGAGAAAAAATGACTGACAAGAAGGTTGTGCTGATCACTGGCGGTGCTATGGGGCAGGGTGCCACGCATGCGGTTGAGTTCGCGAAGGTGGGCTATGACTGCGTGCTTCTGGACATGCTCGATCCTACGGATGAGCGCTTCGCGGCCACCGTGGCCGAGGTCGAGGGCCTGGGCGCTACCGTGTTGCCCATCAAGACGAACATCTGCAGCACGCCTGATATGGAGGCGGCGTTCGCAGCGGCTTGGGAGAAGTTCGGCCGCCTGGATGTCGTCGTTGCCAATGCCGGCATCATCAACTTCGGCTACACCTGGGAACTCGAGGACGAGAAGGTGCAGAAGGCGCTTGCCGTGAACCTCGAGGGAACGTGGCGTACCGACAAGTATGCCGCCCAGTACATGCGCAAGCAGGGCTATGGCCGCATCATCAACATCTCGAGCGTGTCTGGCTTGAAGGGCACCGAGCAGCTGGCCACTTACTGCATGACCAAGTTTGGCATCATCGGCCTCACCAAGACCCTGGCGCTCGAACTGCGCAATTCCGGCCTGCCCATTTACTGCAACGTCGTGTGTCCCACCAAGGTGCGCACCCCCATGTGCGAGACGCAGCAGTACGTTGACTTCGTGAACACCACGATGGGCAAGAGCTTCGAGAACTGGCAGGAGATGTTCGAGGACGAGAAGAACCCCGGCGGCATCAAGTTCCTGAATCCCATCGACGTCACCGAGATGGTGGTGTGGCTGGCCGAATCCGAGGCTGCTACCAAGTTCACCGGCCGCGAAATCGTTGTCGACCGCGGCGCGATGCTGTAAGACGTACTTTTTTGAGAATGAAACGGCGGTACCTGGTACCGCCGTTTCATTTATATAGGCCTGGCGAGGCGAATCGTGCGGCGCATTGGCGCTTGCGACGCAAACCCAACGCCGAAGAGGCCTGTATTTAGGGTAAAACCAAGGTTTTTGAGCAGTCGGATCGATCCGTCTGTTCATGGATTTGTATTACAGATAGATAGCCGTATATCTGACCTGGTTATATGTAATGTCCCAATTGCGGCTACAGCGCTATGCGGGATTTTGACTGCTCAAAAACCTTGGTTTTGAGTCTATTTTGGCCTGTTTCCTCATGAGGTTGGCTTTGGAACTGGTCGAGAAGGGCTTCGGTAACGGCTCCGGACGTTTCCGGGGGTTTGTTCTCGATCGGTGGTTTACCATTAAGAGCACGACCAATTGGCGAGAGGGGTAGTCGTGGAGGTGTCATGCTGTGTTGAGCGTCCGGTATGGCGCGACCATGCCCTCGAGCCGTTCCAGCTGGTGATTGAAGGTGGGGGCATGTGCGGGAGCGCCTATACGGCGGGCGCGACCGATTTCTTACTCGACCAGGGACTGTGTGCGCAATCGGTGATCGGGGTTTCCGCCGGGGCCATCACCGGGTTCAATTACGCCACCGGCGCGCTCGGGCGCACCTGTTTCTACAACTTGAAGTACTCTCGCGACCCGCGTTATGTGGGCGTGCTTTCGTTCCTCGCCTCGGGGAACGCATTCGGGACGCAATTCGTGCTCGACGAGATTCCCAACAAGATTGAACCCATCGATTACCGGTGGTTCACGGAGTCGCCCATCGAGCTAATGACGGTGGCGAGCGATGTCGACCGCGGTATTGCCGATTACCACCTCTTCGATCACGATGGCGACATGAAGAAGGAGATGCGCTACCTCGCCGCCTCGTCCTCGATGCCCATGGCAAACCGCATGGTGAAAATCGACGGGAAACGCCTGCTCGATGGCGGTGTTTGCGACAGCGTCCCATTTGCCCGCGGCAAGGAGCATGCAGGCTTGAAACAGATTATCGTGCTCACCCGCCCGGAAAGCTACGTGCGCCCGCCTTCGAAGGTCGTGCCCTTTGCGCGCGTGCGGTATTTCGCTCATCCGGAATTCGTGAATCAGTGGGCGAACCGCCATGTCGTATACAACGCGCAATACCGTGAAGCCGTGCGGCTGCAGGATGCGGGGGAGGCCGTGCTCATTCGGCCCCATACTATGGTGGATGCAAGCCTGCTCGAGCGCGACCCCAATCATTTGCTGGGCGCCTATGAAGAGGGCTACCGCAACGCTGCCGAGCAGTGGGAGAACATCCAGCGATTCTTGGGGCTATAGCGTGGGCGCCCCCTCCGCTTTCGCGCATTCCTGAGCGTCGCGCTCGGCGAGCTCGTCGAGCGCGGCTTGCGGCGTGGCGCTGCAGGTGCCGTTTCCCATTTCGATAACGGTGATGCCGTCTCCGGGTTTCACCTCGCCGCCATGCCGCGCAACGAAGAAGATGCCCTCGCGGGGGAAGATGCAGTCGCCCATCAGGTGGTATATCGCGCATTTCGTATGACACACCTTGCCGATTTGCGAGAGCTCGAGCTGCACGCTCGGGCCGATACCCACGATCGTGCCCAGGGGAAGCGCAAGCAAATCGATGCCCTCGGTCGTGATGTTTTCCGCGAAGTCGCCCTCTTTCACGTCGAGTCCCGCTTCGCGCGCTTTGCAAATGGACGCCCAGGCAAGGAGCGACACCTGCCGATGCGCCCAGCTTCTATGGCGCGAATCCTCCAGCATGCCAGCATGCGCATCGCCCACGACGCCCCAGTTCTCCTTGATGTTGATGCGCGAGGCGGGGGATTTGCTTTGCCCCTTCTTGGGGGCGACGTTTACCGATCGTACGGTTCCGGTGCTTTGCATATGAAATCCTATCGTAGAACTATGAATCTAGTTGATTATACGCAAAGTGATGGACATGCGGCCCGGGTTGACAAGCGCCCGGAGCATTCGTCAACCCCATGGATCCATAGGGTTGACGAATGCTCCGGGCGCTTGTCAACCCGGGCCGCATCCCACCGTCCCCGGACGTCCCGCCTCCGAGCACCCTCAGCTGCAAATGGCGCCATAAGAAAAAATTAGATAAGCCTAACTCTTGATGTTTGCTAAGTTAGTTAGGCTTAACAAACAATTTGTGCTACTCGCTTTGGGCGGGGCTGGATGAAAAGGCATGGTACATGGGAGAAAACCTGCACATACAGACGCTTGACCAATTGCCTGTGGGGTCGTGGGCATCCGTTGCAACGGTCGGAGGCGAGGGCGCCCTGCGCCAGCACTTCCTCGATATGGGCGTGACCCCCGGGGCCGTCATTCAATTGGTGAAATACGCGCCGCTGGGCGACCCGATGGAATTCAAGATCCACGGATACGAGCTCACGCTGCGCAAGGCCGATGCCGCGCGGATTGGCATCGAGCCGCTTTCGGAAGACGCCGCCGCCCATCATGTTTCCGAATTCGAGCCGATCGAGCCGCTTCCCGAAATCGAGCATCCCGGCTTGGGCGAGGGCGGCCGCTATCACGACAAGGCGGACGAGCATCCCCTCCCCGAAGGCAAGGTTGTGAGCTTTGCCCTCGCAGGAAACCAAAACTGCGGCAAGACCACCCTGTTTAACCAGCTCACCGGCTCGAACCAGCATGTAGGCAACTTCCCGGGCGTCACGGTGGACCGCAAGAACGGACCCATCAAAGGCCAGCCGGGAACCGACGTGGTTGACCTGCCGGGCATCTACTCGCTTTCCCCCTACACGAGCGAGGAGATCGTGAGCCGTCACTTCCTGCTGGAAGACCGGCCGGACGGCATCATCAACATCGTGGACGCCACGAACATCGAGCGCAACCTGTACCTGACGATGCAGCTCATGGAGCTCGACATGCCCATGGTGCTCGCGCTGAACATGATGGACGAGCTGCAGGGCAACGGCGGCCACATCCGCGTGAACGAAATGGAAGCGGCGCTCGGCATCCCGGTCGTGCCCATTGCCGCCATCCGCAACGAAGGCGTCGACGAACTCGTGGGGCACGCCCTGCATGTGGCGCGTTATCAGGAGAAACCCCGCCGACAGGACTTCTGCAGCAAGGATGATCATGGCGGAGCGGTGCACCGGTGCCTGCACGCGGTGATGCATCTGGTAGAAGACCACGCCATCGCCGCCGATATCCCCCTGCGATTCGCGGCCACCAAGGTGGTGGAAGGCGACGAGCGTGTCATCACCGCGCTCCACCTGGACCAGAATGAGCTCGAGGCAATCGAGCACATCGTCGGCCAGATGGAACAGGAGCGCGGCCTTGACCGCGCGGCGGCCATCGCCGACATGCGTTTTGCGTTCATCGCGCGCGTCGTGTCCCGTTCGGTGGTGAAGCCGAAGGAGAGCCGCGAGAAGGAACGCAGCAACGTCATCGACCGCATCCTCACCGGCACCTACACGGCCATTCCGGCGTTCATCGGCATCATGGCCGCTATCTTCTTCCTCACGTTCAACGTCGTGGGACCCTGGTTGCAAGACCTGGTAGCGCAGGGTATCGACTGGCTAGCCGGCGTTACCGAAGAGGCCATGGTGGCCGCGAATGCGAACGACGTGCTGCAATCGCTCGTCATAGACGGCATATTCAACGGCGTCGGCGCGGTCGTCTCGTTCCTGCCCATCATCCTCGTGCTGTTCTTCTTCCTGTGCCTGCTAGAAGACACGGGCTACATGGCGCGCGTGGCTTTCGTGATGGACAAGCTACTGCGCAAGATCGGCTTGTCGGGACGCAGCATCGTGCCGCTCGTCATGGGTTTCGGCTGCTCGGTGCCGGCCATCATGGCGGCACGCACCCTGCCATCCGAACGTGACCGCAAGCTTACGATCCTCATGACCCCGTTCATGAGCTGCGCCACGAAAATCACCATCTATGGTTTCTTCACCGCGGCATTCTTCCCTGGTCAGGGCGGCATCATCATGACCGGGCTCTACCTTCTGGGCATTCTCGTGGGCATCATCACGGCGCTTGTCATGCGGCGCACGGTATTCAAAGGCGACGCCGCGCCGTTCGTGATGGAACTGCCCAACTACCGCATGCCCAGCGCGAAGACGCTTGGCCGCCTGGTGTGGGACAAGATGAAGGACTTCCTCACGCGTGCGTTCACGGTTATTTTCGTGGCGACCATTGTCGTGTGGTTCCTGAATACGTTTGACCCCACGCTCACGATGGTCGAGGAGGGTTCGGATGCGAGCATGCTCGCGCTGCTTGCGGGCTGGATGGCCCCCGCGTTCGCCCCGCTGGGCTTTGGCGACTGGCGCATCGTGACCTCGCTCATCGCCGGTTTCATGGCCAAGGAAACCGTCGTGTCCACGCTCTCGGTGCTCTTCGGCAGCACCGCGGCGCTGCTCGCCGCCATCACGCCGCTTGCGGCTATGTCGCTGTTGGTGTTCTGCCTGCTCTACACGCCGTGCGTGGCTGCCATCTCGTGCATCAACCGCGAGCTCGGCTGGAAATGGGCGCTCGGCGTCGTGGTGTTCCAGTGCGCCGTGGCCTGGGTGTGCTCGTTCATCGTATACGCCGGCGGCACGCTGCTCGGTTTCGCGTAAATAATCGCTTGACCCTAGACGAAATGAACCAAAGGGGATTGTTCCCTTTGGTTCACAGGAGGCGGCCGTAGTCGTTCCAGTCGCCGAACATCTCGCCGCTCTTCGTATGCGCGATGAGGTTGGCGAGGGCGCGTTCGTAGGCTGCGGGGTCGCGGTCTTTGTAAAACGCGACGTTATAGGCACGAACCCGCTGGTAAAGCGGTGGAAACGACTTGAACTTCGACCAGCAGCGCGCGGCCTTCAATGCGGCGGCCACGTCGGGGTCAATCCGGAAACTGCGCGGACCCATGGCGGGAAGCACCGCGCGCCCGGCGTCGGTCATGAGGCCCAGCTGCTCGAGACGGCGCACGCGTTCCTTGTTGAGTTCGGTTCACGGGCTCTTGGGCTTGCGCGGGCTGAATCGCTGCAGTGCCACCCCGTCTACCACCTTGTAGACGCTGTCCACCCACCCGAAGCACAGCGCCTCCTCCACCGCGTCCAGGTACCAGAACGTGCCGTCGTCGACCGGTTTGCCGCGCCGCACGGCGACCCAGCATTCCGGTTCGGTGGCGTGGTGCTTCGCAAGCCACGCGCGAAATGCCTGGCGGTTTGCCACATCCAGTATGTTCACCGGCTCAAATGCCATAAGGGCATTATAGGCAAGCGGGCACCCTGCAGGTCAGCTGCGTTCAATCGCTTGCAGGAAGTCGTCCGGGCGCTCGACGTGGATATCGTGGCCAGAGTCGATTTCCGTGAAGGCGCAATCCGCCAGACAGCTGCGTATGCGGGCGGCGTCTTTGTCGGTCGTGGCGGCGTAGAGCACGCCGTCATCGCCCCAGCGCGTGGTGGCTTTCAGGTACACGACCGGGCACGAGATGCCGCGAAGCATGACTTCCTGGTCGATGCCGGCCATCCACGTTCCGTCGTAGAATGCCTCGCCGAAGCGCGGATCGTAATCGTCCATGAAATACATGCCGCGTGTCCAACTGCGGGGCACCCATGCGTTCACGACATGCTCATCGGGATGCGCGGCGCACCAGGCGGCCGTCTGCTCCGCCAACAGGGACTGCAAGCCGCCGAACAGGCCAAACAGGTAGCTGTTGGCGGCATACCATGCGGGGTAGCTGGCCACTTCGCCCTGTCGCAGGAAGGCGTGCGACACCGTGTATCCGTCGTGCCAGGCGAAGGTGCCCGCGCCCTCCTGGGCTTCTTCGGGCGTCACGCGAAACAGGGGCGGATCCTCCAAAATGCACGCCGTCACGTTGGCGGAATCATGGGCGGCGACATACGCCGCGATGATGCCTCCCGACGAATGGCCCGACACCGCATAGGAGCTGCCGATGACATCGCGGGCGAATGCGATGAGCGCATCGCCATTTGCCTTGCACGTATACAAGCGCGGCTCGTGCTCCGATTCCCCATGGCCAAAGCAGTCGACGGCGAAGATGTGATGCCGTTGCGCCAGGCGGGGAAGGACGCACGCGTAATCTTCCCATTCCATGCCTTGCCCGTGCACGAGCAGTAGCGCCGGCCCGTTGTCTGGGCCTTCTGCATAGTTCACGAGGGCGCCGCCGACCACCGCCTGCTTTTCGAAAAACCCAGCCGCAAAGGCCTTGTCTATCAGGCGATCTTCCTCATGCAGGTTCCCGTCTCGATAGACCGCAACGGCAATGGCGGCCGCCATAACGACCGCAATCGCCACGGCAAGTGCGACTTTTGCCACTTTATGCGGCTTCGTCGATTCCGTCATCGGGCTTCCCGACGTGCGGCTTCCATTGCGGCCTCGACCCCAGCCATGAAATCGGCCTCCTTGCACAGCGCGATGCCCTGGCCTTCCTCGCCCAACACCACGAGCTTGTCGCCTGGTTGTATGCCGAACAGCTCGCGCGCATCCTTGGGGATGACCACCTGTCCGCGCTCGCCGACTTTCACGTTGCCGAACAGATGACGCCCACGCGGCGGGGCTCCGAGGCCGGTGCCTTTCGAATCGAATGTCGCGAGTGCATCGAGCGAGCAGCCGAGTGAATCGGCGAGCGCTGCCGCGTGCTCGAGGTCGGGGGATGTCTCGCCCGCCTCCCACTTGGCCACGGTTTGGCGCGATACGCCAATGGCCGCTGCCAGCTGCTCCTGCGTGAGTCCGGCTGCCTGCCGGGTCATCTGGATGTTGCTGCCGATGTTCATTGGGCCACCTCGAATATCAAATCGAACTCGACCACCTTGCCCGTCGGGCCTTGCGTCACCGGGAACCAGCCCGCATACCGCTTGCGTTCCGTGGCCATCTTGTCAATGACGTCGCGATGGCTTTCCGAGCTGGCGTTCTTTGCGTAGTTGTTCTTGTCGAGCTTCACTCGAACATACTCATAACGCATGATGTCGCCCCTTTCATGCATTTCATTCCCTGCATGAAATGGTAGCTGCGTGTTGGCTGCAGCTCCACCAACCAAACGCGGCAATTCCCGAGTCTCCATGTCAGCTTCGGTTGGCCAAAAGGGACGGCGCCCTTTGGCCAATTGTGTTTTGCAGCTTCCGGGCGCTACACTTGCAGGGATGTATTACGGGGAAAGCGGGGCCGTATGAAAGTGCAGGAGCGGGAAGCAATCGAGGCGTTTTTCGCGCAGGTCGATGAGAATGGCGTGACGAATCGCGAGAAAGCGCGAATGTTGCATCGCGTCATCCAGCGGCTGGATTCCACGCCGAAGGACCGAAGCTTCGAGGATGCAGCCGCGACCGAGGCGGAAAACGGGCGCGACCTGCCCGTGGGCGTGATCGAGCGCGACGGAAAGCTCGTGGGGCTGGGCATCGACATCCTGAACGAGGACGTGTATCCGCTGCAGAGCTTCATCATCTATCTGCGCGGATGCGACCTCGTGGGGCGGCTCGACCTTTCCGGCTGCGAGGAAATGGTGTTCATCGACCTGTACCGGAACCGCATTTCTGCGGTGGAGCTGGCCGACATGCCCGCCATGCGCATCTTGGGGCTGCAGGGCAATGAGATCTCCGCAGTCGATGTGAGCGGCATGCCCCGCTGCCTGGGCATCGACATCGGGATGAACCGGCTGGGGAGCATCGACGTTTCGAGCAACCCCGAGCTCGTGGAGCTGTACGTGAACGACAACCAGCTGTCTGAGCTGGATGTTTCCCGAAACGCGAACCTCAAGTACCTCCGTTGCCAGAACAACGGCATCACCAGCTTGGACACGACGCGCAACCCGCTGCTGCGGCACCTGTACGCCACGGGCAATCCCATGCGGGCCATCAAGGCGCTGGCGCCGGGCGAGCAGTCGCAGGGCCCCCTCGAGCTTCGCGCCGCCGAGGGAGGCTGCGTGGGGCTTTCGTTCAACCCTATCTACAACGCCCAGTGGAAGGAAACGGGCGAATGGGAGCAGAGCTACCACGCGTATCCGGAAGAGGGCTATTCGTTCGACGGCTGGTTCGATGCGACTGGGCATCTGGTGAACGCGTCCGCCGACTGGATGGACGAATACGGCACGTCCCGTGTGATCGAGGCGCGATTCTCGCGTGGTGGCAACAAGTGATCAGTACGTGGCGAAGAGAGGAACGTCATGGGTTACAAAGAACAGAATGCGCAGCTCATCGATGAGAGGCTCGAAGCGGGCTTGGCTATCCTTCGTGAGTATTACGAAGTGACGGAATGCGAAGTCGATCCAATCTTGGCAAACCCCGTCATTGGCGGAAGGCCCCACCAGGCGCGCCGGTATGACATCCAAGGCGTTGGCAACTTGCTGGCGATGACCGTGAAGGATGCGGATCAGGCTCAGCTGAGCTCCTTCGTGATCACGCCATACGCGAAGGACCTGCCGCTGTTTTCGACCGACTACGTTTATTCCGGCGACAAGCGCTTCTTCCTCATCGAGATATACGACCTGGCAGCGGAGCGTGGCGAGGAATATGAACGCGGCATCCAGTCGTTTGCCGGATTGGCGGAAGCCTGGGGCGATATGCCCGATATGCCCACGCAGCCGTGCTGGTACGACGATATCCGGCCGGTGTGCATAGCCAAGGCCCCAAGCATCGACCAGGACAATCTGGCGATCGAGCGTTTCCTCGAGGCGCTTCGGCTGTTCGTGGACTTCGAGCGGGCCATGCCCCCGATTACCGGTGATGCGCTGGCGAAGAAATGGCGGGCGAACAAGGATTACGCCGACCGCCTGATTGACGAGGGCGGCGTGTCGACCGATCTGTTCACCCAAGCCCTCGGCGCCGAAAACACGCGGCGTTTCTTTGATGAGGTCTTCTTCGGCTGCGCGAACTACCAATGTTAATAAGCACGTTTGAACCAAAGGGGACTGTCCCCTTTGGTTGATTCGCATGCGCGATTGACGCGCTTGGCTCGGGGCGGATACCATGGGTGTTCGCTAAAAGGAGGGGAGCGTGGCAAAGGTCGACACGTCAACAGCGCGGCGAACCCTGCATTACTACTGGGCGGCGACGCGTAAACATTTGGGTTTCTTCATTGGGCTCATGGTGTCTACCATCGGGTTCAACGTGTTGCTGCAGTACGGCAACCCCTTCGTGATGGGCCTTATCGTCGATCGCGTGAGCGAAGGCGGGGTTGGCCCTAACCAGGTGTTCGAAGTGTTCGGCGGGTTCGTGGCTGCGCTCATCTTGGTGAACCTGTTCGGCCAGGCATGCAGCAAGATCCAAGACTACACGCTGTGGAAGCTCGAGATCGCGGTGTCGTACGACCTTGCCACCGAGAGCTTCGACGCGCTTTCTAACCAATCGATGAGCTTCCATTCCAACCGGTTCGGCGGCACGCTCGTGAGCCAGACGACGAAGTTCATGTCGGCCTACAACCAGATGGTGGAAAACCTCACGTTTCCCTTCATTCCCGTGGTGTGTTCGGTCATCGCCACCTGCGTGCTCCTGCTTCCCCGGGTGCCGCAGTATGTGGCAGTGCTCATGGTGTTGCTGTTCATTTACGTTGTGGTGTCGTACGTGATGTACAAGCGCATCCTGAAGCTGAACGAGCAGGCGGCTGGCGCGCAGAACCAGCTGTCCGGCGAGCTTTCGGATGCCGTGACGAACATACTCTCGGTGAAGACCTACGGCCGCGAGGACTACGAACGCGAGTTGTTCGACCGGGCGAATCGCGAGGTCGTGCAGAAGGACACGAAGCGCATCATGGCCTCGCTGCTGCGCGGCGTCATCACGGCGTCGCTGGCGGTTGTCATCATGGCGGTGGCAAGCATCTTCATCGCCGGCGGCAATGCGTGGTTCGGTATTACCCCTGGTACGCTTGTGATGATGTTCACGTATACCTACACCATCACGAACCAGTTCAACTTCATCAATACCGGCTTGCAGCGGTTCAACCGCGCGTTTGGCGATGCGTCCGGGCTCACGCAGGTGCTTGACGAGCCGCGCCTGGTGGCCGATGCGCCCGACGCGAAGCCGCTCGTGGTGCGTGAGGGCTCCATCGAATTCAAGGACCTGGACTTTTGGTACACCGATGGCAATGCCCGCACGCAGGTGTTCGACAAGTTCCAGCTGAAGATCCCCGCAGGTCAACGCGTAGGCTTGGTGGGCATGAGCGGAGCGGGGAAGACCACGCTCACGAAGCTGCTGCTGCGCCTTTCCGATATCCAGGAGGGGCAAATCCTCGTCGACGGGCAGAACGTGGCAGACATCACGCAGCAGAGCCTGCGACGCCAGATCGCCTATGTGCCGCAGGAAGCGCTGCTGTTCCACCGCACCATCGCCGAGAACATCGGCTATGGCAAGCCGGGCGCCACGATGGACGAGATTCGCGAAGCGGCCCGCCAGGCGAATGCCCTCGAGTTCATCGAGCAGCTGCCGCAGGGGTTTGACACCATCACCGGCGAGCGCGGCGTGAAGCTGTCGGGCGGCCAGCGTCAACGCGTGGCGATTGCGCGCGCGATGCTTGCCGATTGCCCGATCCTCGTGTTGGACGAGGCGACGAGCGCGCTCGATTCCGAGAGCGAGAAGCTCGTGCAGGATGCGCTGGCCAAGCTCATGGCCGGCCGCACGGCGATCGTGGTGGCGCACCGCCTGTCGACGGTGGCGAGCCTCGACCGCATCGTCGTGCTCGACCACGGCAAGATCGTGGAAGACGGCCCACACGCCCAGCTCATCGAGGCAGGTGGTGCCTACGCCCACCTGTGGAACCGCCAGACCGGAGCATATTTGGACACGGACGCATAATCGAATCCTGCAAAGGCCGCCCGGTGACAGGGGGTCAGGCTTAACGTCACGTGGGCTGGCAATGTCAGCCACGTGACGTTAAGCCTGACCCCCTGTCACTGTCCCAGGCATCGTTAATCCAGAAAACTCGCATTTCACACCACCAGAATGACTTCAATTCGCGTATTTCATGCTGGCGGTTCGTGGCCTATAGTTGCACCAAGATGGACATCCACCTGCAAAGGAGATGTGACAATGAAGAAGTTGGGTTATTTGGTTCTCGTAGGTGCATGCGCGATGGCGATTGCCCTGGCGGGATGCTCGGGCGGTGCCGCTTCCTCGTCTTCTGCGGAAAGCGAATCGAGCGCGACGGAATCCTCGTCCACGGCAATCACGGGCGGTTGGGCTTTCACGCCGCTCGATGAGATCAACTTGGATTCCGATGCGCAGAAGGTTTTCGAAAGCGCAACGGCCGATTCTAATGCGGGGAAATACACGCCGGTGGCGGTGCTGGCGACGCAGCTGGTAGCCGGCACGAACTATGCGTTCCTGTGCCAAACCGATGCGAACGCTTGGGATATCGTGGCTGTTTACCAGGATCTTCAGGGTAAGGCTTCGGTGCTGTCCGACCAGGCGATCGATATCGCGGAAGTGAAGACCGACGCCCTCGACCGCGATGGCGGCGACGAGGAGCTTGTCGGCGGCTGGGAGGTCGTGATGCCCGAAGCTCCTGCCGTGTTGCCCGAGGATGCATGGGTTGCCTTCGACACCGCAGCCCAAGCGTACGCGAATGACAAGGGCCTCGACCTCATCCCGGTGGCCTCCCTGGGTTCCCAGGTGGTTTCCGGCACGAACTACCGCATCCTGTGCGCAGGTCAGGAAAGCGCTTCGAAGCCCGCGACCTCGCTGTACGTGGTGGATGTGTATGCACCGCTGCAGGGAGACCCCGAATTCACGAGCGTGAACTACTTCGACCTGCTGAGCTACATCAACCAGTAGCCGAAGACGGGACAAAAGGGCCCGCAGCTGCTGCTGCGGGCCCTTTTGCCCTATTAATGGCCGCCGCCAGCGGTCATCTTCACGGCATGCTCAAGCTGGCCTTCCACAGCCTCCCAGTTTTCGCGGGCGGCTTTCTCGCTGCCGGGGAGGTTGATGACCAGGCTGCTGCCGCGCTGCATCACGACCGCACGAGAGAGCATCGCGCGGGGCGTCTTCTGCATTGAATACGCGCGCATGGCCTCGGCGATGCCCAGCACATTGCGCTCGCACACATCCTGCGTAGCCTCGGGCGTCACATCGCGCAACGACAACCCGGTACCCCCGCAGGTCAAGACCACGTCGGCCTTCACGACATCAGCCGCCTCAACGATAGCTGCCGCAATCGATTCCCTGTCATCCTTAACCACTACATGAGAGGCCACGGTCCACCCATTCCCCTCAATCAGCTTCTCCAGCGCCAATCCAGCCGCATCCTCTTCCAAAGACCGCGTATCCGAACAAGTAACAATCCCAAATGCGATATCCATACATCATCCTTCCAGGGTCATTGCGGCAGGGCTCCTGCAGGCGCGGGGTTGCCGGAGCCTCTGCGCACATTCAGCGCTTTTCCCTAGGAAAAGCGCAACCGCTTATAACGCGCAGCGAGGGGAGCGCCCGAGCTGTTTGAGACGAAGAGCGAAGCGATTTCGCCTCAAACGCGAGGAAGCGGACCGCGCTCCGGCAATCCCGCACCTGCAGGAGCCCGGTGCAATCAGCCGATTACGCTTCCCTCGTCCAAAGCCCCGTCTTCCCGCCTTCTTTCCGCAGAAGTCGGATGGGCCCAATCTCCATGCCGCGGTCGACCGCCTTGCACATGTCGTAAATGGTGAGACACGTAACCGAGGCCGCCGTGAGCGCCTCCATCTCGATGCCAGTCTTGTCGTTCACTGCACAGCTCGTCTGCACGCGAATGCCGCAGCGTCCGCCTTCGGCGGTGTAGTCCACCGGCTCCATCTGGATGCCCACATGCGTGAGGTTCAATTGATGGCAGAGCGGAATGAGCTCGCTCGTCTTCTTCGCGGCCATGATGCCAGCGACACGCGCTACCGCCAGCACATCGCCCTTCGGAGCCGTGCCATCCACAATCATATCGAGCGTTTCGCGCTCCATGAAGATGAAGCCTTCCACGAGTGCCGTGCGGTCGGTCTTGGGCTTCGCGCCCACATCCACCATGCTTGCGCGCCCTTGGGCGTCCACGTGCGAAAGCCGGGCGGTTTCAGTCATTGCTATCTCCTTTGCGGTTGAAGAGGCGTCTTGCCCCACGTGTTAGCCGCCAATTTGCGACATGCCGCGTTCGGTGCCGGTAATACCAACATGATCTGCGGGTTTCGTGCGGATGGCGGTTTCAAGGATGCGGGCGACATCTTCGTCGGTGCCGTTGCGCAAGACGTCGAGCGCCTCGTATTCCCGGTCGCTGAACAGGCAGGGGCGCAGCTTTCCGTCGGCCGTCACGCGCACGCGGTTGCAGGCGCCGCAGAAATGGTTGGACATCGGCGTGATGAACCCGACGGTGCCCTGTGCGCCCGGGATGCGGAAGCTCGTTGCGGGCCCCCAGGTCACCGGCGATCCGTTTTTGGCGGAAACCAGCTCTGGAATGCCCTCGGCAGCGAGGCCGGCGTTGATCTGCTCCATCAGCTGGATGCTCGGGATGATGTCCGCGCTCGTCCAGTTCGTGCCGCCGCAGCCGGTATCGCCGATGGGCATGAACTCGATGAAGCGAATATGCAGCGGCCGGTCGATCGTCATCTTCGCGAAGGCGGTGAAATCCTGGTCGAGCGATTTCACGGCCACGCAATTGACCTTCACCGGGTCGAATCCATACGAGAGCGCGGCATCGATACCTGCAAGGGTGTCTTCAAGACGACCCCGGCGCGTCACCTGGGCGAACTTCACGGGGTCGAGGGTGTCGAGTGAGATGTTCACGCGGGAGAGCCCGGCATCTTTCAACGCCTGCGCCTTTGCGGGCAGCAGCGCGCCGTTGGTGGTGAGGGCCACCGCCTCGATGCCGTCGATTTTCACCAGGCGGGCGACGAGGTCCTCGATGCTGCGGCGTGCGAGGGGCTCGCCGCCGGTGAGGCGGATGCGGCGGATGCCGAATTGCGTGGCGATGCGCACCAGGCGCTCGATGTCGCCGTAGTCGAGCATCTCGGAATGGGCGCGCCAGGGCAGCCCCTCTTCGGGCATGCAGTACACGCAACGGAAATTGCAGCGCTCGGTGACAGAGATTCGCAGGTAATCGATGGTTCTTCCCAGGGCGTCGCGGGCCATTTAAATCACGGTTCCCGCATCGATGTCCAGGTGCACGCACGTGACCTCGCTGTCAGCGGGCAGGAAGTTCACCTCGCCCGGCACGAGTACGAGGCAATCGCTCGTGTGCAGCGTGCCGAAGAGCGCCGAGCTCTGGTTCTTGTAGGGGTTGGCGACGAGCTGTCCCTGCGCATCGCGGGTGAGCGTAGCGCGCAGGTAATTCTCGCGCGTTCCCTTCTTCTTGGTGTCCTTGCCCAGAATCGCCTGCTGGGTGGGATGGAAAAACGCCTTGCGGCCCTGCATCTTTTGCAAGGCGGGGAAGACGAGCATCTCGAATCCGCAGATGGCTGCCGCCGGATTGCCGGCAAGCCCCAGGAACGGCGTGCCGTTCACCATCGCGAAGGTCTGGGACTTTCCCGGGCGCATGTTCACGTACTTGAAGAACACCTGGCCCAGTTCGGCGGCGATGTCCGTGATGTAGTCGAAGTCGCCGGCGCTCGCGCCGCCGCTGCTGATGACGAAATCGCATTCGGCTACTGCCTGGGCGAGCGTTGCCTTGATGGCATCGTAGTCGTCGGCTAGCGTGGGGTAGACCTTGGGGATGGCGCCGGCGCGGCGCACGCAGCCGGAAAGCGCGGGGCCGTTCGAGTTGCGAATATGGCCGCGAGCTGGGTATTCGGTTGCATCAACAAGCTCGCTGCCCAGCGAGAGGATGCCTACGGTGGGGCGGCGATGCACGGGAACCGTGGTGTTACCGGTGGAGGCAAGCAGGCCCATTGCCGCCGGGCCCACGATGGTGCCAGCTGGCAGCGCAACGGTGCCGGCCTTCACTTCCTCGCCGGAATAGCGGACGTTCTTGCCCAAATCGAGCGGGTGGTCCATCACCAGATAGTCGCCGATGAGGCCCTGTTCCGTGAACGTGACCTTCTCGATCATCTCGACGGTGTCGGCACCATCGGGCAGGGCGGCACCGGTCATGATGCGCACGCATTGACCCGGTTGCACTTCCTGGTCGTACCAGTCGCCCGCAGCGATGTGAGCGACGATTTGCAGGCGGGCGGAGTTTTCCGCGGAAGCGTCGGCGACATCAGTTGCGCGGAACGCAAAGCCGTCCATGGCGCTGTTGTCGAAGGGCGATACGTCGATATCGCTGGAAAGGTCGACGGCGGTGGTGCGCCCGTAGGCTTCGATGAGGTCGACGTCTTCCTGTGATAGGGCTTTGACCTGGCTCAAGATAACCTGTTGCGCCTTGTCGACGGGGACGAGCTCGTCCAGGCTCGCGATGAATTCACCCATAACCATTCCTTCCCCCGAATGAGTGTCGCGAATCATTCTACCGAAAAACTAATCTCGCGATAGGGAGAACGGGATGTGGGGAAAGAGCGCCGGGTTCGGGGGAGTTGTGGAGAGACAGGAGCCGAACCCGGCGATATGGAGAGCAAGGGATAATTGTTCTCTAGAAAGAATAGTATAGGAACATGATTCTTTGTCAAGGCACTGGGCGAAAGATTTGCCTGAAAAGAAACTAATCTTGAATAAGAATAAATCTATGCAAGAATAGAGCTGCATCGTGCAACGCATCGATAGGAGGGGCACATGAAGATTTCTGCACGCAACCAACTTAAAGGTACGATTGTCGAGGTGACCGAGGGAGCGGTGAACGGCGTCGTGACCATCGCACTCGGCGACAACCAGGTGAAGGCCGATATCACGATGGAGAGCATCAAGGAGCTCGAACTTGCCGCTGGCAAGGAGGCGTGGGCGATCATCAAGGCCACGAACGTGATGTTTGCGGCCGGCACCGAGCGTATCGGGGGCCTCTCTGCACGCAACCAGCTTGCAGGCACGGTCGTGAAGGTCACGAAGGGTGCGGTTAACGGCCACGTGACCATTCAACTGCCCGATGGAAACACGGTTTCTGGCTCGATCACGAATGCCGCAATCGAGGATCTGGGCCTTGCGGAAGGCAAGCCTGCCCTTGCCGTCATCAAGTCGACCGATGTGATTGTGGGCGTGGAATAAGCCGAAGCTTCCATTGAGGCAGCTGCCACATTGACGGCTCATCAAATATTCTCATATGAGAATAGCTAAGAATGCATATATACTAATGCGAGAATAAAGCTAGCGAATATCCGGCTAGCAGGAAAGCCGCGATGAGCGGTGGAGACCCATGAAGGGAGACAGACATGGAGAAAACGTACAAGCGCTTCCTCATCCCGGCATTCTGCATGGCGATTATCGCCGCATTTGCCCTGGCTGGATGCGGTGGCAGCAACACGGCGAGCAGCGCTGCTGACGATGCCGCTTCGGCCGATGCCGTCGAGCTCAACATCTTTGCGGCCAACTCGCTGCAGAAGGCCCTGCCCGAGGTTCAGGCGCTTTACACCGAGCAGAACCCCAACGTCACCTTCGGTGACACGCAGTTCGAGGCTTCCGGCACCCTGGTCCAGAAGCTGAAGGACGGCGCTTCCGCCGACATCTTCATCGCCGCTTCCAAGAAGACGATGGACAACGCGGTTGCCAATGGCAACATCGACGAGGCGACCCGCACCGATATGTTCACCAATGACCTGGTGGTTTGCGTGCAGGAGGGTAACGACAAGGTTGCCGTCACCGACATCAAGGACCTCGCCACCAACGATGACATCAAGACCATCGCCATCGGCGAGCCCAACGCCGTGCCCGCTGGCAAGTACGCCCTGCAGGCGCTCGAGAGCGCCGGTCTCGTGACCTACGACGAGGCCGAGGACGGCACCGTCGACAACATCAAGTGGGATGCCTCCATCGAGGGCAAGATCAACGCTGGCGCCGACAAGGTTGGCACCGTGGCCTCTTACGTGAAGGAAGGCCAGGCTGACGTGGGCTTCATTTACACCTCCGACATCTTCCGCTATGACGGCGTCGAGGTTGCGTACACCACCCCGGCTGACAGCCACAAGACCATCCTGTATCCGGGCGGTGTGACCACCGATTCCGCCAACGCCGAGGTTGCTGCCGACTTCCTGCAGTTCTGCCTCACCAACGCCGATGCCCAGAAGATCTTCTCTGAGTACGGCTTCGAGCTGGTGTAACAGCAACGCCTAACCGGCAAAGCGGAGGCCGGCGGGACACGTGCCCGCCGGCCTCTTTTTGGAATTTGGGAACCTATCACGGGGATTGTCCCCGTGATAGGTGTTAAACATAGGAGAGAACGAAAACGGAAAGGAATGCTGTGTCGCAGCTGCTGAAGAAATACATCGTCACGTGCGGAGTCGTGCTCGCGGTGTTCCTCATCGTGGCGGCGCTCTTTGCGTCGGCGGTCACCAGCGGCAATGGCGCTTCTTCGGATATCGAGGGCACCGAGGTTTCTGCCGATGCCACAGCGGCGGTGTCGGAGGGGGTAGACTTCGGCTTCGATTCCTTTGCACGCGCGAACCGCGGCACGGCGAAGCTGTATTCCGGCGATTACTACGGATACCGGTACCCCCTCGTGTCGCGCGATGCGGCATCCGTGGTGGTGACCGCAAACACCGCGGTCGTCTTCGTTCCCGCAGACGTTGCCTCGGCCCTGGGCGTGGACATTCAGGATTCCGCATTCCAGAAAGCGTTCCAAGAGATGCTCGTCGCCATCGATGCGGCAAGTGCAAACGGCGGCCAGACGTTGAAGCGGGTGCAGCCAACGTACCTCTTCACCAGCGAAAACGAGGTGGAGCTTGATGGCCACACCATCCGCTTCGGGCAGGAAGTGGAAGAGGGCGTCTATTACAGCACCCTTTTCAAGACGGGGCTGAAGGTGCCCCAGCCTGGCGATCCGGGTGATGAGGCCGCTTCCGCGAACAAGGCGGCGTTGTATGCCGCATCGTTCAAGCTGCTTCCCGCATCCGAGGTGAACATCGCCGGCCAGGCGACGGGCATGGATGCCGTCGCCGATTTCTTCAGCACGCTCGATTGGCGCCCGCTGTGGGTGAGCCTGCGTGCGACCGCGCTGGCCATGGTCTTCATCTTCGTGCTTGGCCTGCTCGCGGCGTGGGCGACCATCCGCATGTCGAATCGCTGGAAGGGCATCGTCGACACCATCCTCACGATCCCGATGGTGTTGCCGCCCACGGTTTGCGGTTTCTTGCTGCTGCTGGCGTTTGGCAAGTCCACCGAACTTGGCCGCTGGCTCATCGCGCACGGCATCGACCTCGTGTTCACGTTCCCGGCGGTCGTCATCTCGTGCGTCGTGGTGGCGTTCCCGCTGATGTACCGCACGGCTCGCGGTGCGTTCGAGGGCATCGACGCGAACATGCTCGACGCCGCCCGTACGTTGGGGTGGAGCGAGGGCCGCATCTTCCGCACGCTGATGATGCCGCTCACCTGGCCTTCCATCGCTGCTGGCACTGTGCTCGCCTTCGCGCGCAGCATGGGCGAATTCGGC
Organism: Coriobacteriia bacterium; assembly: GCA_030525445.1. Taxonomy (GTDB): domain Bacteria; phylum Actinomycetota; class Coriobacteriia; order Coriobacteriales; family Eggerthellaceae; genus UMGS1519. The sequence continues at coordinate 30,022 of JAUNEQ010000007.1, forward strand.
GCAACCCTGTTCTTTGCCGGCAATTACGCGGGCGTGACGCAGACCATTCCCATCGCAATCTACTTCGATTGGATGGCGGGAGACACCAACGCGGCCATCTTCTGGGTGGGCGTGGTCATCCTCATCTCGTTCCTGGTCATCCTGTTCGTGAATACCTATTCCGCGCGCACGCAGAAATGGAAGAAGCCCGGCGGTCCGGGGGCGGGCCATTCCGCGAAGGGCGACTCGCGTTCCCATGCGGTGAAACGCGAGGTGCTCGCGGTGGGCCGCGATGTTCCGGGAAGCGACACGGGTAAAGCCTATGGGTCGGAAAGCAGGTAGCGCATGAGCCTTATCGTGGACATTCGCAAGGAGCTTGCTCTCTTCGACCTGGAAGTGTCGGTGGAGGTTGGCAACGAGACCCTGGGTTTCCTGGGGGCGTCGGGTTGCGGCAAGAGCATGACGCTGCGTTGCGTCGCTGGCGTCGAAACGCCTGATGAGGGTAAGATTATCCTGAACGGCCAGGTGCTTTACGATTCTGCGGCGAAGGTGAATCTCACGCCGCAGCAACGGAAGACAGCACTGCTCTTCCAAAATTACCAGCTGTTCCCCAACCTTACCGTCGAGCAGAACATCGCAGCCGGCATCGACCCTTCGACGGATTCGGTGAGCCGCGCGAGCATGATCGCCAAGCAGGTGAAGCGTTTCGCGCTCGAGGGCTATGAGCGCAGCTACCCGCTGCAGCTTTCCGGTGGGCAGCAACAGCGCGTGGCCTTGGCGCGTATGTTGGCGGCGCAGCCGGGCATCCTCATGCTCGACGAGCCGTTTGCCGCGCTCGACGCGCACTTGAAGAGCCAGCTTGAGCAAGAACTCCTCGAGCTTTTCGACGCGTATGACGGATCCATCCTGTACGTGAGCCACGACATCGACGAGGCGTTCCGCTTCTGCGACCGCATTGCGGTGGTGGGCGAGGGCCGTATCCGCGAGATTGGCCCCACCCAGCAGATCGTGAGCCACCCGGGCACGCTCGATACCATCAAGCTGTCGGGCTGCAAGAACACGAGCGTCGCCCGGCAGGTGGGACCCGGCATGGTGGAGGCGACCGACTGGGGCATCGTCCTGCGGACGACCGACAAGATTCCGGCCGACCTTGCCTACTTGGGCGTTCGCGCGTTCTACATCTCGTGCGTCGACGACCCCGATTCGTTCGACGGCGCCCGGGAGAACCTCATCCCCTGCGTGGTCGACCGTATTTCCGACAGCCGCTTCGAGCGCACGGCGATGGTGAAGCCCGAAGGCCGCATGGACATCGACACGCGCATCCAGTGGAAGATCGACAAGCTATCCGTGCCTGCCGATGAGCTTCCCGAAAAGGGCGACCATGTGCTGCTGTACTTCGACCCGAGCAAACTGTACCTGGTAACCGAATAGCAGGACCTTCACCCCAGATGGGACAAGGCGCCCCGCCTCTTTGTATGTCATGAAACGCCCCCACATTGTCATCCCAAGCGATGCCATGAAGCGCCCCCCACATTGTCATCCCGAGCGGAGCGCCGAAGGCGCGTAGTCGAGGGACCTCACGCAGGTTGCGGTTGGGACCAGCCACGACCCGATGGAGGT
>JAUNEQ010000256.1 GCA_030525445.1 Coriobacteriia bacterium
CTTCGGCTCCGGCGCTTCGCGCCTCCGCTCAGGATGACATCGGGGGTCGCGCGTATCCCATGCCAACGGCGGCTTGACACAGAGTAACTGCCCGGAGCGCCAGGTGACAGGGGGTCCTACGAGATAGTTTCTATTCGACCGTGCGGGTGATGCGTTTTCCGAAGTAGATGGTGGCCATCGAGCACGCGAAAATGAGCGCAACGATGACGGCGCTTGCTCCGAAAAGCAGGTCCCAGCTGAGGTCGGCGAGGAACGCAAAGAACGGGATGAACGCCACGGGGATGAGATTGACCACGACGGCGATGCGCGAGTAGATGATGGAGTAATCGCGGCTACCGAAGAGGTTGCGCGTGACGCTGGGGCCGAGCGAATTCGTCGTGCCGTACAGCACGCCGATGAGCACTGCGCTACCATACACAAACCCAGTGGAGATGCCCGCGCCCTGCCAACACAACAGAATGCCTGTGAGCGAGCAGCCGTATGCCAGGATGAATGCCATCATGGAACTGCGGTCAGCGATGAATCCCAAGCCCACTTTTGCGCACGCCTGCGATACCTGCACGCACATCGCGATGATCGATGCCATGATGATGACCTCGGACGCCGGCACGAGTAAGGCGCCGATGTCGGCGAGATGGTAAACGTATTTAGCCGGGTAATTGCCTATTTGTGCGGCGCCGTTGGTGAGGCCTATCGTGATGGCGAGCAGGTAGAACGCCGGCATGCGGAATGCATCCTTCGAGGAGATGCCATGTTGGGGCAGCGCATCCGATTCGGTGGCGGCATCGTCCGCGCCGTAGGGGAGCAGTCCCACGTCCGACGGGTTGCTGCGCACGCAAAACAGCGTGAGGAGCATGGGGGTGGCCGCGATGATGCCGAATACGAGGTAGCCGGTTTGCCAGCCGAAATCGCGCAGGAGCACGCCGGCGACCATGCTCCACACGGCCCCGCCGATGCCCATCATGGCGGCGCAGAGCCCCATGAGTAAACCGGTGTGCTTGTTGAACCAGCGGGTCACGAGCACGGGCGCCATCAGGCTCACGATGACCACGACGCCAGCACCCTCGATGGCACCCGACACGTAGAACTGCCAGACTTCGGTGTAGAACGAGCAGGCGCCCATGCCCGCCGCGCACATGCCCACCGCTATGGTGTAGACGATGCGCACGTCGTGCTTTTGCACGAGGCTGCCCGCAAAGGGCGCGGCGATGGCCGAGAACAGATAGACGATGGAGACATACGATGCGAACGACCCGGTGGATGCGCCGAGCGAATCGCATACCGGCACCACGTACACCGACCACGTGTTGAAGACCATCGACGACGTGAAGAAGCATGCGCAGATGGGCGTGACCACGGCCATGATATGCCAGATGGACAGGGAATTCGGGTGTGCCGTCATCGTCGTTCGCTTCCCATGGGTTTGTTCACTCTCGTGCATTGTAGTACAGCCGGGGAGCGTGGCATGTGCGCAAAACGACCGCGCTCGGGGATGAGGTCTTGGCCTTGCCGTTCCTTGGGAACCAACGGGTAAAATCCTCGTGCTCTTCACAGGATGCCCAGGCACGTGCGAGCGCGCCGGACTTATAATGGTCGCTACGACTTTACACGCCCGCGAAAAGGAGCGTTTCATGAAAGAGTACAACCCGCACGAGATCGAGCCGCGTTGGCAGCAGGTTTGGGAGGAAACCGGCCAGGACAAGGTGAAAGAAGATCCCGCGAAAGAGAAGAAATACGTCCTCGAGATGTTCCCGTATCCTTCCGGCGACATCCACATGGGACACGTGAGCAACTACACCTATGGTGACGTGGCCGCGCGTTTCGCCCGCATGCAGGGCTACGACGTGCTGCACCCGATGGGCTGGGACGCGTTCGGCCTGCCCGCCGAGAACGCCGCCATCAAGCACAAGAGCCATCCGGCGAAGTGGACCTACGCGAACATCGCCACGCAGCAGGCGAGCTTCCAGCGCATGGGCTTCTCATACGACTGGGACCGCAAGGTCGTCGCCTGCGACCCCGAGTACTACCGCTGGGGTCAGTGGATTTTCCTGAAGTTCTGGGAACGCGGCCTGGTGGAGCGTCGCGAGAACCCCGTGAACTGGTGCCCGGGCTGCGAGACCGTGCTCGCGAACGAGCAGGTCATCGAAGGGCGTTGTTGGCGCTGCGATTCCGAGGTGCAGAAGCGCGACCTCACGCAGTGGTACTTCAAGATCACCGATTACGCGCAGGAGCTGCTCGA